>MGFH01000236.1 GCA_001791795.1 Candidatus Wallbacteria bacterium GWC2_49_35 | reverse complement strand
GTCTTTCACGATCGACCGTTTTTATAAATTCATGGGCGATAACATAAGCGTCAATCTTATAGACAGCGATATCCGCTTCACTCTCGATCCCATGTTCGCCAGAATGCTTTCTTTGGCGGGACGCGATTCCTTCATAATATTCGGTTCATTCCTTCTCAGCGCTCTCAACCATCCGATATTCGTGTCGATCGGAGTTACCGATATGAAAGAAGCGGAAACTTTCCTGATAGAACTTCTGAAGTTCCTGGAGCAGGAAAATCGCAGAATGTCGAGCGCATTCTTCCGGACCGATTTCAGCGTTTATAAGGTCTGGCCCTCCGAAGGCGGCCCCGCGATATATTCCATAAACTACAAACTTTTTATGATAGGCCTGAATTTCCACGTAATGATCCACGACAACCAGCTGATCATCGCCACCAAACGAAGCATTCTCACCGATATTTTAAAAACTCCGGCCGCGGATGCCGAAACTCACGAATCAAATTTCGAGTTGGAGGTCGCTCCCGTCAATTTCGTCGAAATATCGAAAACTTATAATATAGCATGGGGCGAAAAAATGCGCGCCGCATGCCACGCCAATCTCTGGCCGATTTACGTCTTGAACAGGCTGAGAGGCGTCGAACTCGCGAATCTGAACCGGGAATCGCTTGTAACGGACGGATATTTCCCCTACTGCCCCTCCGGCGGCGAATACCGCTTTGACAAAGAACGCGGCCTGATCTCGTGTTCGCTTCACGGCGACGCGTACTGCCCTAAACAGCCTATGGAGCTCGACGACAAAAATGAACTGGTAAAGTTTTTTAAAAGTCTGAAAAAGGTAGCAGTCGCGCTCTCGTTCACCGAGCATGGAATAATGACTAAGGTGCTTATAGAACATTAAGGTTATGTAAAAACCGAATATAACCGGATATAAAAAGTAATATAAGCAAAATAAAAACTGCCGGCTTTTTCATTCGAAAAGGCCGGCAGTTTTATAAATGAATCCGAGTTCTCATAACCGCGGCAATAAATTTTATCCGCGGTTTATATTGAAATTACATGTTGAAATCGAGGTAATACTGGTCTTCCAAAACCTGCTCGCGGCCGGTGCCGTTGCAGCGGTAGCAGACCTGCCAGGCCTTGTGCGGCTGGGCGGGCGGATCGGGCACGTAATGGCCGCCGGCGCCGTTGCAGGCGCTGCAGGTTTTCCATACGAATTCAGAATAGGTCCTCTGAGAGAATTTTTCCTGAGTCGCGGGGCCGAAGTTAAGGCCGTCGCCCGCCTGGCGGACGCTCCATATATAGCGGCGGTTGCGATCGAACATCCTGGTGTTTATAAGTTTATCGGGAGTGCGGCTGGCGGAGGCATAAATCGTTTTGCCGGAAGTTTCATCGAATATCTCTATGCGGTAATTCGGGCCTTTTCCGCTCCATTTCATTGAAATGTAGTCGCCCTGCCGATATTTGAAAACTCCGGAGGTCGGGCTGACAAGCTGCGGAGCGGCGGACTCTTCGGGCATGGTGCCGTCGTTTTTAAGGATGATGGCGCATTTGAATTTCATGTTGCCGCTGGCGATGAGACCTTTATCGAGATAGAGGGAAGCCTGGTATCCGGCGCGTTCGAGCGTTTCCCAGCTCATTATGCCCTTGCCTTCGAGCGCTATCCATTCGCGCTTTACCGGGATGAAATTCTTTTCGATAAGTTCGGCCGGGACGGCCCATCTGTCGATATAGGTCTTTCCGGCGGAAAACGAGCCCTGCGAGTGGACGCCTTCCAGAGTTACCCTGATCTCGGAAATGGAAACGTTATCGACGGAAACCAATTTGAAATCGCCGCTGATAGCGTCCGCGGCAATAACCGCTGAGGGAACCATAATAAGAACCGCGAGCATGATAAATACCTTCAAAAACTTCAAGACCAACACTCTCCTTGTTAAAAAACGAATTTCCGCCCTGCCTTGCCGCGCGCGATAAGGTGACCCCGGCACGCCTGCGGCTCGAACAGTGGAATAGGTCATTGTACAATACAACAACTCCGAATGTCAAACGGTAATTCGGACCTGTGACCATCTCCTGAAAATCCGCTCCTATTATCTATGTTATCCTGTATATTATCGGCATAAAAATCGATAAAATAAGACGCGGTCGTTAAAAACGGCCGCGCTGAATTTGAATTCGTTATCTTATTTATGAACAGAACTTAACTGTATTATTTCCGCTTAAGCAGATCTCTGATCTCGGCGAGAAGCAGCTCCTGCTTGGGCGGTTCGGACGGAGCCGGCGGCGGTGCTTCATCGCCGACCCTTTTTTTCAGAGTATTTATCATTTTAACGAGAAGAAAAACGGCGAAGGCAAGTATGGCGAAATCAACCATGACCTGCAAAAAATTTCCGATGTTTAGTGTGACGGGAGGGTTCACTACCTTGCCCGCGGCGTCTATCACGGCGTTTTTCATCGTTAATTTTATTTCGGTGAAGTTGACGCCGCCGGTAAGAAGACCTATAGGGGGCATTATCACATCTGATACGGCGGAAGCAATGATCTTACCGAACGCGCCGCCGATTATAACGCCGACGGCCATGTCCATGACATTGCCCTTTACCGCGAATTCGCGAAATTCACTTATAAATCCCATTTTTTTTACCTCCATATAGCAATCTGGTATTATGAACGATCCTGTGTTTTTAATTAATTAAACAATTTTATATCTTTAATCATCAAATGTCAATTGATATTTTTCACGACGCGTTACGCTTGAAGCCTGATGAAAATTTGACATGATGAAATATTAAAAGTTGAAAAAAATGAAAATATATTGTAAAATCATGTCTCGGACTTAAATAAAATTTGCATTCCGCTAGCGGTTTGCTGAAAGATTCGTTTGTAAATTTAAAGTTTATAAAGTATAAGTTTATCACGGAGGTAACGGTTATGAGTTTCTTCGAAAGACAGATCTCGGAAGCTCTCGGAGTCCGCTACAGCGGCTCGCGAAGCATGTGGGTCTCGCGTATAATAGTTAACGCGGTCATAGTCGTGCTGGCCGGGATCGGCTATCTGGCTCTCATGTGGCACGGCGGGCAGATCTTCGACGCGGCGAAGCGCGGAAACGTCGAAAAATTGAAAAGCGTTCTGGTGACTAATCCCGACGCGTTGAACAAGGCCGACTCTAAAGGAATGACGCCGCTTCACATCGCGGCATACGCTTCGAAAAGCGCCGCTGTGAAACTATTGATCGAAAGGGGCGCGGACGTTAACGCGAAAGACAAAAAAGGGCGCACGCCGCTTCACCTTGCGGTGGAAACCATCGACATCGAATCGGTAAAGCTGCTTGCCGAGGCTAAAGCTGACGCCGCCGTCGCAGACAAAAGCGGCGAAACGCCTCTCGCGCTGGCCGCCCGGCCGGGAAGGGAACCCATTCTGAGGCTGCTGAAAAAAGGCGCACGCAAATAAGAAACGCGGCCTGTTTCGAGGCCGCGATCTAAAACGGGAACACCTTGTAAATAGGCTTTTTATCTTGCTTCGGTGATCTTATAAACAAAAAACTTCTTCGCGCCGGGACCGAGTTCGAACACGTAAAAGCCGCCCGCCGGCGAAACCGCATACTGGCGGGCCGGAAGCGCCGTGCCGAGCCCGAAGAAATTCGGTATCGTAAAGCGTGAAACCATCTTTCCATTCTTATCGAATTTAGTTATGACCGGCCGCGAAACGTCGAACTGCGGCTGCTCGACCACCAGCGCATAAAGGTTGAAATCTGAATCCGCGCCGATTATCTGGTAATCGAAGGCCGTCATTTTCGCAACGGTGTTCACAATTCTTGCGTACGGGCGTGGGTTACGGGCTCTCATGGGATCGATAAGTATTATATCGCGGCCGTTCTCGTCGAACTCGCCGAGCGCGTAAAGATAGCCTTCACCGTTTAAAATATTGGCGGTGTAAGCTCCTTCGGTGAGGGATTTGAACTTTCCGTCCTTCGAATATATAGCGACGGCGGGCCCTTCTTCGTCGCGAACGGCGATATCGCCGGCGGGCGTTACCGAAATTTTGTGAGGCCCGGCTATTTCTTCCGCCAGATTGACTGTGCCGGTTAATATTCCTTCATTCGAATATATGAATATATTTTTCGCCGTGTGGTTTAAAATATATATGCTTTTGCCGTCAGGCGAAACCGCTATGTCGCGGCCGAAATATTTTTTGGTTTTGGTTTCGCATTCGGGATAATTGACCGTTTTCACGAGCTTTCCGTCGGCGACGACAAGCACCCTGAAATTGAACGTGTCGAGAATATAGATTTTGCCTTCTTTATCTACGGCCATCGAGGAAGGCCCGTCGCTTTCAAAGTTGGATTCCTCGCCAAGCGGAAAGAAAACTTCGCCGGTGGCGCGGCCGATATCGAGGGCACAGACCTCGGCGGTCGAAGAACTTGAAGTCGCTATCTTTTCAGGCGCGGCCGCCGTTTTCATATCGGCGGCAGAGGCCGGTCCCGCTATGGCCGCAAGACAAATAACGCAAACTATGAATATATATTTAATTGATTTCTCCAATTGATTTCTCTCCTTGCTCAAACCGTCAATAAATTCAAATTAAAGGACTTTCTGCGGATCTATTCTCTGACCGGAAGGGTTGGTGATCTCCAGATGCAGGTGAGATCCGGTCGACATACCAGTGTTATTGACCTTCGCGACCTGCTGACCCGCCGAAACTTTCGTTCCGACCGCCTTTGCGCCCGAAGGCAGGCAGTGCATAAAGGTGGATGTGTATCCGTTGTTGTATTTTATCTTTACCATGTAGCCGCCGCCGTTGCACCAGCCGGAATAAATTACCTTTCCGTCGCCCATGGCCAGAAGGGGCGTCCCGGTCGGCTTGCCTATATCGACGCCGTAATGCATGCGGTTATATTTGAGTATGGGATGAAAGCGCATCCCGAACTTGCTTCCGACCTTGAACGAACCGCCAAGCGGCGCGCTGAGCCCGGCGTTGCCCGACGAAGGTTTGGCGGTAGAGGCCGGGGCCGGAGACGGCTTGGACGGAGACGCCGCGCTCGGGGCGGGTTTGTTTTTCTGCGCGTATTTGGCGTATATGTAGGCGTCTTTTCCGTTATAGCGAATTTTATACCAGTCGCCCTCGCGGCCGAGAACCTCGACCTTTGCGCTGTCGGAAAGCTTGCCTATTATGGTTCCCCACGGGCCGGTCCTTACGTTGAGGCAGCCGCCGGGAGTGTTGATGTAACCGCAGAACGCGACCGAGACTTTATTTTTTGTCGCTATATAACCCGAATGGATATAAGCATCGCGGCCGTTGTATTTTATTTTGTACCAGTCGCCCTCGGTCGCGAGTATATTTATCTTTTCGCCCTGTTTCAGGCGGCCGATTATAGTTCCCCACGGCTCCACGCGAACGTTGAGATAACTGCCCATTACAACGCCGCTGTTATCGGCTTCGGCCGCAGCGGCTGATGCAGCCTGAGAAGAAGACGAGGCTGCCGCCGCGCCCGAAGCCGCAGTTCCGGACGAGCTGGTCGTCGAAGCGGAAGCTCCGCCCTGTTGTATCTGGTTCGAATCGATGGCTTCGTTCAATTCGTTAATGTTCGCGCGCGCTTCATGATAGATCAGAAGCGAGACGAGGATCATTAAGACGCACAACGCCGGAAATAAAGGCTTTATATTATTCGTAAACATAGCGCCACCCCTTTTTAAAAAATGTGATTTATATTATTTATTTATTTTTAACGTCTGAAATTTTGTTACATATAATTATATACTAACAAAATCTCAAATTTGTTTCAATAAAATTTTCAGGCGGGCGGTCCTATATTTTATGCCGGCATTATTCGTTATTGCCGCTAGTGAACTTGTATACGAACCCGGTTTTGGTCTGGCCGGCCGCAAGCCATGGTTTAATTTCGGCGCGCAGGGCGGCCAGGAATTTATCTGAGGCGTGATGGACCATGGCGAGTTCAGATTCGGAACCCGCTCCGTCGTACTTGTACTTGTATGAAAACTCGGCGATAACGGGCGTTTTTTCGCCGGCAAGATACCAGACGGTAAAAGACGCCTTCGCCTTTATCACGGGCGTAAGAAAGATAGTCCCGTAATCGAAGGTAAGTTCATCTATTTTAACTCCATTGACAACGGCGAGTTCCGTCCTTTTTTTTGACATAAAAGAGGCCATTCCCGGAAATATCTTTACGAGCGAATCTGCCGTCATCGGAACGTCCTTTTTCAGATCGGCCTTTCCGCTTTTAGAAAAAATGCGCTCAAATTTATCAGGCTTGACAACCACGTCTTCTTCGAAAGAAGTCTTGCCCTTGAATTCGGAAGCTGGCGATACGTTTTTAGCCGCTGCCGCTGCCATATCGAGATCACGATATTTGAAGGTATAATTGAATCTGCCGCCCTCTTTGCGCCGGCGCAAAACAAGCCCGGTCTTATAAAGTACGAACTGTTCGGTGTCGATGAACCATACGGCGCAGCGTTCTTCTTCTATATCGCCGTGCTGCACGGCCGTTTCTATTCCACATGCCCTCGCGGCTTTTTCGGACAGCGCCCAGAAATCGCGGGCGGCCGGCTGACAGTCGGTGAACCTGCCGGCTAAAAGCAATACCTTGCATTCCCGCGAATTAAGAACTGTGTCACCGCCGGCAAAGGCCGGGGATAAGGCGAGTGTTAAAACAAAAATAGCGGCGAAAACCAGAACGACCTTACCCGTATGCGATTCATGCAATTTAAACCGGGACGTAATTTTGTTTTTATTATTCATAAAAAAGCTCCCTTCCGAGGTGCAATTAATTGCTCCACTTAGTGTACGGGTTCTTGATGAGATTCGAATTGAAGTATTTCGGATCGCCGGTAACTTCTTCTCCAGCCCACGAGGGCTTTTCAAACGCTTCGTCTTCCGAGGCGAGCTCAATTTCCGCGACGACGAGTCCCTGGTTCACTCCCAGAAATTCATCGACCTCCCACGTGTGCCTTCCCGCAGGTATTTTATAGCGGTTCTTTTCGACGATAGGCTTTTCGCAGAGATTGTCGAGCATCTCATTGGCGTCGGCGGCCGGTATTTTATATTCGTACTCAGCGCGGCTGGCACCGACCGTGATCCCCTTGATCGTTAAAAAACCTTCGCTTGCGACCGTCCTGACTCGAACAGTGCGTTCTTTTACGGTTGAAAGGTAGCCCTGACGGTAATTTACGTCTTTAGCCAGTTTTTTATAATCTTCACCTTTAACTAAAAACTTTCTTTCGATCTCTTTGGCCATTTTCTCATCTCCGATACAATATTAGTCGTTAGTCGTTAGTCGTTAGTCGTTAAGCGGTTCCATGCCTATAATACGTTTTATGGCAAGCAGATAGTTTATGTTTTCGTAATCGTTGAGACCCAGCATATCTTTCGCCCCGAGTATATCTTCGACGCTCACCGATTCGACCGCGACCGTCTGGATGGCGGCGCCATTTATGAGCAGCTCCGCGTATTCGGTTATGCAGTTATTGACCGTAAAACCGTATCTGCGCTTGAAAACCTTTACCGCGGCAAGATCTTTATGCGGCCTTATGATCTCATCGAGAAACTGCGCCAGCGTGTACTCTTCGCGTTTAAAATCCGAAACGGCAACACCGAAGGCCGCAAAGACCTCCGCGCCGATCACGGAAGCCTTCATCGGAAACGAGCCTTTCATGCGCGGGTTCCACTGTTCGAGGCCGCGCTCGCGCGTCACGAAAACTTTTATATCCATTAAATCGTCGCGCACCTTGGTATTATTTTCGTTGTTGCCGGCGGACATTATGTAAATTTCGGAACTTTCCCTGATCTTATCGACCGGAGAAAGTTTTCTCATTTTATTTATCACCATTCCGAAATTTTGTGCGAAGGTCCTGAACTCGAAACGCGGTTTTACTTCTGACATTTTTATCCCCTGTACATGATTTTTTCTTTTTTACATGTATATTTGAAACTTATTAGCAATTTGCCGCGGCCGATCTTTTTACTTCGAGCCGGCGGCGGTGTTGTCGTCCTGCCGGGCTATTTCGTCGTGTTTATGATGGCGGTGCGCTTCGGCTCGTTCGCCGTGCTCGCGCGGATTGATCACTTCGGTAAAAGCCGCAAGATACCAGATGCCGGCGATTAAAAGAAGGATCATGAAAACCGTCGAGCGTTTTTCCGGCTGCATCTTCCACTTCAATGAAACGCGGTCCCCCGATTTCAGCGCGGAGGTTTTTACCCTGACGGTGCGAAATCCCTCTTTTTTATCAAGCGTGAACGGATCGCTCGGATCGTCCTTTTTTAGTTTAGGCTGGTAGTCGTCGACCTTATTGACGGCGAAGCCGGCGGGCATTATAATCAGCGCCTCGAAAGAATCTATTATAAAATCGGTATTATTGACGAAAAAATACTTCGTCTCTATATTCGAAAAGTCGTTGGTTACAATCTGTTTAGGATCGAAAACGCCGGCGGCGGAGTATGAAATCTTTACAGGCGATGAACCGTCGAACAGCTCCGGCGCGATTTTGAGGTAAACCACGCCTCCTTTTTTGACCGTTTCAAGTTTTATTTCTGAAGACGCTCCCGCGGCGGCTCCGTTAATGCCGCCGTATGAAACCGGCAGAATCATTTCGGCGCCTTTAAACCCGGCCGTCAGCTCGACGCTGACCGAGGCGCCGCCGTCGGCCGAAAGCGTCACCGTTTCGTAATATTTCGCGATTGAAGCGTCCGCTGCCGCCGCGGGAACGCAATAATGAGAAGCCGAAAGGGACGCCGCAAAAAAAATAACGGCGGCGGTCAGAACGATCCGTAAAACCGGATTATATTCGAATTTATTAATATATTTACTCATAATGCTCCCGCGTCTTTCGAGTTAACATTAAGGCGTGATCCCCAGGAACCTGAACCATGTGAGGCCCGCGATCCCGAAAAGTATCACGCCTATCGTGCAGACCGTCAAGCCGTATTTGATATTATCGAGCACCGAATACTGCCCGGTGCCGAATAAAATAACGTTAGGCTTCGCGCTTATCGGAAGGCCGACCACCCAGTCGATACAGAACGCCGCCGGCAGCGCGAGCGAAGTCGCTTTATAGCCGAGCTGCTTCGCCATTAAAATAATGAAGGGGATCAGTATCATGGTGCGCATGGTCTTGCTCGTAAAAACAAGATGCGAATAGATCATCACGGCTATGACGCCGATATAGATATACCAGAAATTAACGTCCCGTGTGATATGGAACATTCCGAAGACCTGGCTTATCGCCCAGCGTCCTGCGCCCGTCGAATCGAGCGCCATGCCGCCCGCGTATGCTCCGGCGGAAAACAGCATCAGATGCCAGGGGATATCGGCCTCATTCCATTGGATAATGCCTATTTTAGGAAGGAAGCACAGAACCGCTCCGGCCATGGCGGCCATGACCGGGTCGACCTCGAACCCGAACCACGACAGGTGGAACCTGTCGGTTATCCATAAAAATACGACTGTGCCGAATATCAGCGCGGCCTTATATTCGGAAAAACTCATCGGCCCCATTCGCTCGAGCTGGCGCGAAAGAGTTTCCATTCCGCCATGAATTTTAGGCTTCTGGTCTTCGGGCTTTATAGGAAATAAAAACCTGGGGCCGATGTACCACGCGATGAGCATGGTCGATAAAATTACCGGAAGCGAGGCGAAAAGCCAGTCGGTGTAGTAGACCTTTTCTCCCGCCATGGAGCTTATGAACATTATGGCGATAAGGTTCGCGGTGCTTCCGGTCATGAAACCGGAAGAAAAAATATTGATGCCCAGAAGGTTCTGCAAAAACAGATTGCGTCCGAAATTCGAAACGTGATCGCTCGTCGCGCCGTAGATCGCGGCGACAACCATCATGATCGGAAGCGTCATAACGGTCCTGGCGGCGGTTGCGGGGATCAGCGGAGCGAGCGAAAGCTGCAGCAGGATAAAAGCGAGCAGAATGCTCGAAGAATTCTTTCCGAACCTGACGATGAGTTTGAGCGCTATGCGCTTGGCAAGATTGGTTTTGACCAGGATCGAGCTGAGTATGAACGCCATGACGTTCAGCCATATCACGTCGAGTCCGAGCACGCCCAGGACGCTTTTCTGGTCCCAGCCGTCGAGAAATACCAGAAATATCATAAGCACGAGTGAAGTGACGAAAGTGGCGACGGGCTCTGTCACCCACCAGACGAGCGCCATGGCGAAGCTGGCCATGACGGCCTGGCCGGAAAGACTCAGCCCGGCCGGCGCCGGCATGAAATAAATAAGAATAAAGGCCGCGATGCCCAGGGGGAAACCCAGATATTTCATCCAGCGTTCGCTTTTCGTTATTTTCTTTTTAGGAATGACCGACAGTTTGTGCCGGTCGAGGTCGAGCAGGTTGTCCAGCTCGTGCTGCTCGGCTTCACTCATGACCGACGTCGAAGCCGTTTTAATTTTATCTGGCATATCGTTACCTTAACTATCGAAATTTTTCATATTATAATTATAAGGGCACCAAATGCAATTAAATTTTAGTAAATTCAATATAAAATTTCGACAAGGCGGTTTTATTACCGGACCTTGTGAATATTAAACCGAAACGATAGTCACGCCTTCGCTCCCGGCGGACCTGACCGCCCATTTTTTATGTTTAGCGAATTCTCCGCCGAGCGACAGTTTGGAAAGCGGGACCTGCACGGCGCGGTCGAACGCGCGCCTGAGTTCACGCGCTCCGTATTGACGGCTGTATCCGGCTTCGATTATCGCTTTCACCGCGCCCGGTTCAAATACGAGTTCGGCTCCGCTGCGTTCCCTGACCATGCCAGCAACCTCGTCCATGATGGGCTTGAGTATTTTACGGATATCGTCCTCTGACAGGTCTTTGAAAACTATTATTTCGTCTATGCGGTTGAGGAACTCCACGCGGAAGTATTTTTTAAGATCGCCGGCGGCGCTTTCGGCGGCGCTTTTCGACCCGCCGAAAAGACCGAATCCCATGTGTTTTTCGGGCATCAGATTCGAGGTCATTATGAAAATGGCGTTTCGGGCGTCGGCCGTCTTTCCGCGCGAATCGGTGATGCGCCCTTCGTCGAACGCCTGAAGGAAGATGTCAATGACCTTCGGGTGCGCCTTGTCGATCTCGTCGAGCAGAACTACAGAGTACGGCTTCGCCCGAAGGTTGTCGGTAAGCCGGGCGCCTTCCTTGAACCCGACGTAGCCCGGGGGGGCGCCGATAAGTTTCGAAACGCTGTGTTCCTCCATGAATTCGGACATGTCGAAACGGATAGCGGCGTCTTCGGCGCCGAAAAGATATCTGGTCGCAACTCTGGCGAGCTCCGTTTTTCCGACGCCGCTCGGCCCGAGAAACAAAAACGTCGCCAGCGGGCCGCGTTTCTTCGCAAATCCGCCGTAGGCCGTAAGGAGCCGCTCATTGAACCGCGCGACCGCCTCGTCCTGGCCGAATATATTTTCTTTGACATAAGCCTCCAGACCTATTATCCGGGATTTTTCATCACCGGCCAGATGACCTTTGATGATCTCGAGAGGCACACCTGTTTTTTTGTGGAGAGCTTCGGCGATATGGGCCTTATCGACCATGCCGCCGCTCCCGCCGTAAAAAGAGGCGCTTGCGTCTCCGCCGCCGCCGTCGCCCGATTCGCCGCGCTTTATCATAACGCTCAGCTCGGGGATATTAGCCATGGCGCAGGCCCGATCCAGAAGGTCGATGGCTTTGTCGGGCAGGTTATACTCCGGGGCGAACCGTATGGAAAGATCGACCGAGGCGGTCAGGGCGTCTTCTGTGATAACTACGCCGTGGTGCGACTCGAATTTTGCCTTGAGCCCTTTTATGATATCGAGCGATTCGTCACGCGAAGGCTCGTTGATTATGACTTTATCAAAACGGCGCTCCAGGGCGGGATCTGATTCTATGAAACGCTGATATTCGTCCATCGTGGTCGAGCCCATGCAGCGGATCGCGCCGCGCGCGAGGGCGGGTTTCAGTATATTGCCTGCGTCCGTGCCGCCGCCTTCGACACGGCCAGCGCCGACGATGGTATGGATCTCGTCTATAAAAAGTATCACGGCGGGATTTTCCTCGGCCTCCTTGAGTATCATGGTGAGCTTTTCCTCGAACTCGCCGCGGTATTTGGTTCCCGCGATAAGCGAGCCGACGTTGAGCTCTATAACGCGCCGGCCGCCGAGGACCTGCGGGTCTTTCCCCTCGACGATTCGAACCGCCAGAGCTTCGGCTATGGCGGTTTTACCAACTCCGGCCTCGCCCAGAAGGACGGGATTGTTTTTGGTGCGCCGCGCGAGGATCTGGATTATCTGCAAAAGCTCGCTCCGCCGGCCGATGAACGGCCCGAGTTTACCGTCGCGAGCGTCGCGCGTGAGATCGCGCCCGTATTTATCAAGAAAATGGGTGTTTTTTATTTCGGGCGAAACGGCGTCTATTTTATCCGCGCCCATATTTACCTTCTCGGGCTCGGTCGAATCGGCCCTGTTGTCGGGTCTGTGAAATGAAATATTTCCGCGCGCCGCTCCGGAAGCGCCCTCGTTCAATTTCATGACGCGGGCCGCGAAATCGGCAATGTCTATTTTAAGTTCGGCGAAAGCCTTCGCCACGGGTGAACCGGCAAGACCTTCCCCGTTCCTGCCTTCGAAAATAACGGCCAGAACGTGAATACAGTCGGGATCGGAGCTTTTTAACGCCGCGAGAGCGTCTATCTTTTCAAAAAGTTTTTTGCATTCGCCGCTTCTGTGAACAACGGCATTCTTATGCTCGTACCCGCCGGCGCCGATATTCGATCGCAGCGAACGGCGAAGAGTTTTATAATTGACGCCGTACCCCGAAATCAGTTTCATCAGGGAGTCGTATTCGGGCTTTATAGCACGGTAGGCGTTATAGCCCAGCCTGCGTTTTTCTTCTTCGGACACGGCCTTTTCAAGGCCGAAAATGCCGAGCAGCAGATGGTGATATTCTATTAATTCGCTCTTGAGGAGCGCGGCCTCGCCGGCCGCAAGGTTCCATGCGTACGATAGCGCCGCGGAATACTTCACTTGGCACCCCTTTTATAGTGTATAGTGGACAGTGAATAGTGGATAGTGATGGATTTTTGATAATTAAATAAATCCTGATAATTTATCGCCTTATAAAAAAATAAAAAAGTCCTCATCTGTTCTCTATTCTCTGTTCTCTATTCTCTTTTTTTGGGCCTCTGATATAATTTTCTTCACGCTATTAATAAGCGCGTCATTTTTTCAGCTGCGATAGCCTGTGGCGGGCGTGCGCGGCGCACTCGTCGTATTTCGGCTCGCCCGTTTCAGCCGCCAGCAGCAGGAATTTCTCGAATGACGGCACGGCTTCGGCGCTCTTTAAAAGCCTGTCCTCGCATACCCCGCGCTCGTACCAGGCATAAACGTAGGCCGGATCGCATTCGACCGCACGGATGAACGAATTCAGCGCTTCCACCGTCATTTCGAGGGAATCGAGCGCCAGCCCCCTGTTGTAATAGGCCTTCGCGTAGTTCGGACTCGCCGCCACCGCGGCGTTGAATATCTCTATCGCGGCCTTATAGTCCCGGCGGTTATAATATATCAGACCCTTGTTGTTGAGCGCCGAATCGTAATCGGGCTTCAGGGCGATAGCCATATCATAACATTTCAGCGCCTCGGCCTCGTTGAACATGCGCTCATAGGCTATGGCTTTATTATACCAGGCGCGGTAATATTTTTCATTGGCGATTATCGCGCGGTCGTAAAAATCGACGGCTTTTACGAAATCGCCGTTCTTATTGTTTATCAATCCTATATTGTTGAACGCGTCGGCGTCTTTCGGATTCAGCTCGATGGCCTTTTCATAGCATTCGACCGCGCGCGCGTCCATGTCGATATCCGAATATATCAGCCCGCTGTTGAACCACGCGTCGGCGTATGCGGGATCGATGGCGAGCGTCTGCGAATAAGCAAAAAGAGCGTCCTCATAGCGTTTCATGTTGCGCAGGCTGACGCCCTTGTCGTACCATGCCACCGCGGAATCGGGGTCTATATAAAGCGCCTCTTCATAACACGGAAGGGCCTCCTCGTAAAAACCCATGGCGTTGAGCGTCGTGCCGCGGGTTATCCAGGCGTCGGCGTAATTCGGGTTCAGCTCGATGGCCTTGTTGCAGTTGGCCATGGCCTCGTCGAACCTTTCCATCCTTTTATAAAGCAATGCTTTATTATAGCACGCGATGTAATATTTAGGATCGATCGAAAGTATCCTGTCGTATAGAGCTATGGCGCCTTCCAGATCGCCGTCGCTTTCGAGTATCAGCGCCTTGTTGTGTATCGGAAAAATATAATTCGGATTGATTTTCAAAGCCTTTTCATAAAATTCGCCCGCCTCTTTCACGAAGCCCATCTCATAAAGAGCGTGGCCTTTGCTGTTATAGGCGCCCGCGTAACCGGGATCCAGTTCTATGGCCTTGTCGAGACAATCGACGGCCTCCTCGTACCGCTTTAATTTCTTGAGACTCAGCCCTTTGTTATACCATGAAATGACGTATTTGGCATCGGCGCGCAGAGCGCGGTCGTAGTATTCGATGGCTTCTTCGTAGCGGTGAAGGCTGGCGAAACTCAAGCCCTTGTTGTTGAGCTCCCATACTTCCAGGCGCCCCGGAACCGGGGGAAGGACCTTTTCGCCGCGCGCATGCAGGAGGGCTTCCAGGTCGGACCTCAGCTCGCCGAAATTCTGATAACGGTTCTGAGGCTTCTTCTCGAGCGAGCGGTGTATAATGCCGGCCAGCGGCGAATTCAGTTCGGGATCGGGCGATTCGTTGTGCAGCCTCTGCATTTCGTTAAAATAACGCATCATTTCCTCTTCGAGCCTTCCCGCCGGCAGATCGGCCTTGAAAGGCAGAGAACCGCCGGTAGCCATCTGGTATAAAACAATGCCGAAGCTGTAAATGTCGCTGCGCGCGTCGCACGAGGCCGCGTCTAAAAACTGTTCGGGCGACATATAAGCCGGAGTGCCGAATATCGTTCCGGTGAGTGTTTGATACGCGGCCGTCATGTCTTCGTGCGTGATGAAAATATCGCGAGCGGATTTCTTTTCGCCGTCTTCTGGGGCGTTTCCCCCGCCGCCGCGTTTCTTCTTTTCAGGCCGAGGCTCCGGAGCTGACGAACCGTCGAAAACGCCCGCCAGACCAAAATCGGATATTTTTATAACGCCCGCCGAAATAAGTATGTTGGCCGGCTTTATATCGCGGTGGCATTTAACGCCCTTGCCGTAAGCGTACTGCATGGCGTAGCAGAACTGAATGCCCCATTTCAGGATCTGAGTGAGCCCTGTCTGGCGGTGCTTTATGTAGGCGTCGAGCGAGTTGTAGCCGGATTCGTCCGGACCGATATACTCCATAGCTATATACAGGCGTTCGTCAATTTCTTCCACCAGAGCGGCTTTGACTATATAGGGATGGCGGTCGAGGTCTATCCACACCCGGGCTTCGCGGTAAAAGCGCTCTTTCTTGTCGGCGTCGTTAAAATATTCATCGCGAAAGGTTTTTAGCGCAAAAACTTCGCCCATAGAACGCGAATAAGCCTTGTAGACGACGCCGAAACCTCCGCGGCCGATAACGTCGTAAACCTCGTAGTTGTTGCCTATGAGATCTCCTTTTTTATAAGGAACGCAGGCGTTCTTTCGATCTTCTTTTTTCTTTTTCGCCGCGTTGCCGGCGGCGGCGGAATTTTCGAAGTCCTTTTTGAAGCCGCTGGCTTCGAACCTGATATTTTCCGGCGGTTTTACCGCCGAATTCTCATATCCGGTATTTTTCTCTTTATAATCGCCCGCGAAAAAACTCGCCAGGTAATCGTAGAATTCACTCATTGCCGTCTCCGGAATTTTTTAATCGCGCGCGCCCCGCTGACCGCCTTTATTTGATTATAGCAGAAAAAAAAACGGGAGTCAATTAATTTGACCCCGTTTCAAGACATAAAAAGCGTTATTTTTTTTTCAGGTCCCACTCGCGCGCAAGGCCGCACCGTGCCGTTTCCCTGTATCCGTCCTTGAGATCGCGCCCCGTGGCGGCCATCGTATCTACGACTTCGTCGAAGGAGATACGGTGCTTTCCGTCGGAATTAAGGGCGAATGCGGCGCATTCGAAGGCGCGCGCCGCGGCCATGGCATTTCTTTCGATGCAGGGGATCTGCACCAGCCCCATCACCGGATCGCAGGTAAGCCCCAGGTGGTGCTCGAGCCCCATTTCCGCGGCGTATTCGACCTGATAGATCGTGCCGCCAAGCAGCTTCGCAGCCGCGGCCGCCGCCATAGCGCACGCTACGCCGACCTCGCCCTGGCAGCCGACCTCGGCGCCGGAGATGGAGGCGTTGTGCTTGGCGATATTGCCGATAAGCCCCGCGGTGGCCATGGCCCTGACAATTTTAGCGTCGCTGAAATTATACGCCTTTTTCAATAAATACAACACCGCCGGCAGCACGCCCGACGAACCGCAGGTGGGCGCCGTTACGACCACCCCGCCCGAGGCGTTCTCCTCTGACACGGCCAGCGCGTAAGAGAAAAGCAAGTTCATTTTCTGGAGTATTTCGGCGCTGTTATTAGCTTTTAAATAATACGAGTAGGCTTTCCTGGCCAGATTCAGGCCTCCCGGGAGCCGTCCCTCGGCTTCGAGTCCCCGCGCTATAGATCTTTTCATAGCGTCCCATGCGGCGCCGAGGTGTTCGTACAGCGCCGCATCCTCGTTCTCTTCGACGTAATCGCTTAAAAGACGGCCGTTTTTATCGGCCCATTCGAGTATGTCGGTCAGCCTTCTAAGAGGGTACACGGAAGAGCTTTCCCTGAAAGTACCTTCTTCGTCGGCCAGATCTCCCCCGCCGACGCTGTATGCCTTCCACGCTCCCGCGGCCGCACCGCCGGCATCCTTCGCCTCGAACAGCATTCCGTTCGCGTGGAGCGGCAGAAGCTCTTCGTTTTTGAAGATTACCTCGCATGCGGCAGGCCCGAATTCGTCGATAATGGCGGCGTCGGTGAGATGCCCGCGCCCGGTCGCCGCGAGACTGCCATAAAGTGTTACTTTATACGAGGCCGCGTCCGGAAAGCGCGTTTTAAATATAGATGCCGCCCTGCGCGGGCCCATAGTGTGGCTGCTGGAAGGGCCATGGCCGATCTTATATATTTCTCTGACCGATTTCATCTTAAGTTCACTCCGTTTTGCTTAAATTTATGGCGGAATTCATTATCTTTTTAGATTTATCGCGCAGCACGGCCGCCAGAGTATTGACTTCTTCCACCTTCAGCCGTTCGCCGAACGTGAACAGCATGAGAACGCCGAGCGGGATCAGCACGCAAAGACAGAAAAGATTGAAGAGCGTGTCGAATCCCCAGAAAATCGGCCTCATGTGAATGAACACGCCGTCGTAAAGGTAGAAAAGCACGACCCCCATCAAAAGCGACGCCGCTGTTATCTTGACGAAGGCGAACGCTATCTTTTTGACCGCTATGGCCCGTATCCTCAATTTGATAAATACGAACAGTATGATGAAATTCAGTATCATGGTTATAGAAGTGGCGAGCGCCAGGCCGAAATATGAATATTTCTGCACCAGGATAAAATTGAGGAAGATATTGCATATGACCGACGCTATCGAAGCCAGCACCGGGATCCTGGTTTCGTTGAACGCGTAAAAGGCGGGAGCAAGTATTTTCACCGCGGCGTATCCGACCAGCCCGACCGAATAGCCGATCAGGGCGTATCCCGTATTGATCGTATCCGCGTGCGTGAAGCGGCCATGTTCGTAAAGGAGCGAAATAATAGGGTCTTTAAGAAAAATAAGCCCGAAGGTCGAAGGTATCGTGAGCAGGAATACGAGAGAAAGCGCGCTGGTGATAGTTTCGGAGAGTTTATCCTTTTCGCCCTTCGCTATCTGCGCCGAAATAAGCGGAAGTGTGACGCTCGATATCGCCACTCCGAATAATCCGATAGGAAGCTGCATCAGCCTGAACGAATAATTGAGATAAGAGATAGCGCCGTCGGCGAGTCTGGAGGCAAGCCACGTGTTTATAAAAACGTTCACCTGGGTCGCGGCAAGCCCTATGGTGGCCGGTATCATAAGTTTGACGATCCTGGCCAGCCCCTCGTTCCTGAAATTGAAAGTGAATTTAAACCGGTAGCCTAGTTTTTTCAGGCTCAGGTACTGTATCGCCATCTGCATCGAGCCGCCTATCAATACGCCCCACGCCATGCCTATGATCGGCTGGTATCCCAAATATTTTAAAACGTAGCAGACGCTGAAGCCCGAAAGTATCATGCCTACATTGAAAAGCGTCGGCGCAAAAGCCGGGATGAAAAAACGGCCGTACGAGTTGAGCATCCCCATAAAAACCGCCGCCACGGCGACTAATATCAAAAAAGGAAAGGTTATCTTCGTCATCAGGATCGTAAGCTCGGTTTTGCCCGGAGTGTTTTCGAACCCCGGCGCCATGTAGCGGACGATATCTTCTGAAAAATAAATGCCGGCGACGCATATTATGCCTATAACGGTAATAAGCGCTGAAATGACTGCGTTAGCAAGCGCATTGGTCTCGCTTTCGGTCTTTAAACTTTTATATTCGGAAAAAGTGGGTACGAACGCCGAAGACAGCGCCCCTTCGGCGAAAAGGTCGCGCAGCAGGTTGGGAATGCGGAAGGCCGCGTTGAAGGCGTCCGTGAAAACGCCGGCGCCGAAAAGACCGGCGAAGGTCTGCTCGCGCAGAAGGCCGAAGATCCTGGATATGAAAGTGGCGAAGCCTACGTAACCGACGTTTTTTACGAAGCCTGATTTTTCGGCGGACCGCTCGACGGTTGTTTCCGTTATGTTTTCGTTATTTGCTGTCATCGCCGCTAGTCTTTGTTTTGACGTCGGAGCCCATATTGCTTACCGATACAGATCTTTGAACTATATCGAATGAAAGTTTTATTTTACGCTGATTGCACGCCGAGATCACGCCGGAAGAGTTGTAGTCCGAAGCGTCGTTTATATTCGCCGGCGGCGAGCGGAAAGGCGACGTGTCGCTCACCGTGAGCTCGATATACTGCCCTTTCGCCGGATCGGGATTTCTGAATATATACTCGGGAAAAACCGAAAACTCGCTTCCGCCGATAGTTTCGGTATTCAACTCCTTGTTAAGGCACTGCGGATCGATTATCTTCCATGTGACGAACCTCATGGAATCGCGGTTATTGGCCGCGCCCGTGATGAGGGGCGTGCATATTCCGTGCGAAAGGTTTACCTCCTGCCGTACGACGGACTTGTTGACGTTATCGTAGGCGAGGACCTTGAATAGAAGCCGGACGTCTTCAGAGACCGTCAGGGCGGTTTTGAACCGGTCCCTTTCGGCGGCGGACAGTTTGCGCATGGTATCGGAAAGCCCGGCGTAGTCGAACTCCCAGACCGCGGCGTTATCGGAATAAGGCGTCGGCGACAGGTCTGAGTTGGCGACGCAGAAAATATCGGTGTGATTGGTTTCGGTGTTTGTCATGACTATGACGGGGTTCGGGCGCCTGTTGTCTAAAACATACAGGCTGCACTGAAGCTGGTGGGTGTTATATTTGAACTTTCCGACCGCCGGAGGCGCTATGGCTGAAATTGTGCCTATTAAGGCGTTATAGGCCGCGTTGTCGTTTATTATGGACGGATCAGGCGCAATCCAGTTCGACGAGGAATCGCACGCCGCGAACGTTATTCTGAGGGCCTTCGCGCCGCGCGACTTATACTCGAGGGCGCTGTTGGCGTCGACGGGGACGAAATCGGACATCGAGGCGTAATTGAGAGGCATTTTAGATTTTCCAGCTCCGGCCGAACGCTCGATTTCAGCTTCGAGCCCTTCGAGGGGAACGCTTATCACATAAGCCACGTTGTCTTTGGCGTTGACCTTGCTGGTCAGTTTAACGTTTTTTATCGAAACACCCGGGATTTTAGATATCTGAAACGGGCCGAGCCACGAAAACTTGCCGTTATTCGGCGTCGAATCGTCGAGGTATTCGTAAATGGTCGAATCCAGTTCGAAGGGATCGGCGAACGGCTGTTTCGGCGGATTGTTATAATCGTACTGGCGGTATTTTTCGTTATAGGTTTCGACCATTATAAAACCGTCGACATTTTTAACGTTATGTTTCAATTTCGACTGCTCCGAAACGCCGAACGGGTTGTCGTCGATAACGGTGATAACAATTTCGCCCGGATTCTGAGCGTATTTCGAGCCGAGGCTCTCTTTTCGAATTATGTCGTTGAAAGAAGAAATCTTATCGCCGCAGGTCGCAAATATAGATTTCGGCGATATCTGCGCGTTGTGCGGCGGCTCGCTGTCCACTATGGTGAAGGCAAATTTTCCCCAGGCCTCCTGGGTTTTGGGCCATCCGTTTATCGGATTGGCGCCGAAGTAAGCGTTCCATTCGTAATCGACGACGCATAATATCATCGACTCGTCCATGGGGTCTGTCGGCGTGTCGAAAACGTAGCGCATGGCGGAAACGTCGATATCGCCGGCGGCGCCCTGGACGGCGACGAGGTCGGGCATCTGGTCGTTAAGCGTTATTTTAGTGCCGTCGAAATTCAATATGATCCATTTGACGCTGTTAACGCGTATCACCTGAGCGCGAAAATCGTTTTCGTCCGGCAGGTTGAGCGCTCGCGCCTTGCTTTTAAGAAGGCCGGTGAGAGAGGATTCGAGGTCGCTCTTATTGAACTGGAAAGTGTAGAGCAGGCCCTGGTGAATGGGTACCGACGAATCGAACATGTTATTTATTTTTATCTGCGGAAACATCTGTGTGAAAGGCGTTGAAAGATCGGGAAGGGCGGGCGAAGCGTTATCGAGAGGAATTAAAACTGAAAAGACCGCCAGCAGGGCGTAAAACAGAAAGACTGATTTTTTTTTTTTTCGCATTTGATTTCCTTATATTTCTTTGCATTATTTTTAAGGCTTATTCGTTTCTTTTATTTTCTTTCTACTTCGACTAT
Source organism: Candidatus Wallbacteria bacterium GWC2_49_35 (assembly GCA_001791795.1). Classification (GTDB taxonomy): domain Bacteria; phylum Muiribacteriota; class UBA9980; order UBA9980; family UBA9980; genus UBA9980. The sequence continues at coordinate 43,509 of MGFH01000236.1, read as the reverse complement.
TTTCGTGACCTCTTTCTCTCTTTTAATGTTCATGCCGTCGTATACCCAGGCTTTGACGGTAAGCTCGACGGTCTGCTTGTTGTAAAGCTGCTGTCCCTTGACGGCGAGCACTTTGACCTTCGTCGCGGCGAACCCGTGCTTGTAGGGCGTCGTGCGCTCGCCGGTAATAGGATCGGTGTCCGGGCCGCTCAGCCTGATGTCGTCGGTGAAGGCCTTTATGAACGCGTTGAGTTCGCCGGACAGCGGCTCTTCTTTCGTGCCGACGTAAGCCGGATCCTGAAGAAGCGAATCACGATTATCGGAAGCCCCGGTCAAAAACTGCGGGCCGGGATTGAAATCGGACTCTTTCGGATTGGGGTTTACGGGCTTCTTGCCGGCCGCTATTCTTTCGGCGGCTATCTTGAACGAAAAATACGGGTTTTTAAGCTGCGATATGGACAGCGCGTCGTAACATTCAGTCGGCATCATCGACACTTTCAAAAGCGCCAGCTGCGTGCCGCCCTTAGCCAGATAAAGGGCTTTTTTGCCCCACACGTCCTGGTAATTCATCCGGCGGTTCGAGGAATTCCATTTCATCAGAGTGAAAAAGAACATTATGAAAATGAACATGCCGATCAGTATCATCGGTATCAGCATGCCGCGGCGGTTCGTGTTCGTATATAAGACGGAAAGCCCGTCTAACTGTGATTTTCTGATGGTTTTATACATGAGATCAACCGCCCTGCTGTTCCACGAGGCTAAGATTCGCCTTCATGGTAACGAACTTTTCGCTCCTGGCGCGCCCGGTTACGGGATCGGTCCATTTCACCACGAGCATGATTTCCTTTAAAAATGTCCTGTTCTTATGTTTGGTGATCTGCGATAATTTAAGTTTGACCGGCGTGTTCCAGCGCTTGGCGTCGTTTTTTATGCTTTTGATGTCGTTGCCGCTGTCGGCGACCTCGCTGTCAGAAGACTGGCGCTTTATATAGGGAGTTTTTCTGTAGCCGAATTCGATCTTGTCGTTGGCGATGACCTTGACTTCCAGTTCGAGTTTGAACACGGTGGATTTGACCTTCAGCTCGTTGTTGTCACTGCCGTCTTCGTCGGTCATGCCCGAGATCTGGTCGAGTTTTATAGTGTCGTCTACCGAATCATAGTCGACGTTTTCGAGTATCCTGTCCAGAACGCTGCTGGCGATTACTCCGGCGGTATTTTCCATGTCGGTCGCCGCTGTCTGTTTAACGGAACTCATCAGATAGCCGAAAGAAGGGATGGCCGCCAGAACGAACAACGCTATTCCGACGACTATTTCGGTAAGCGAAAGCCCTCGCCGCCACGAGGCGTGCAAGAACCTTTCGTGTTCATGGCCGATAAACTTTTCTGTCTTCATAATCATTCACCCCGCCGGTTCCGGAATGACGAGACCGGATCTTTTATATCGCTTCGTTCGGTTCCACGTTCACGACCACCTGGGTCGTTTTCGTCATCGGCTTCACGTTGCGGCCCTGGTTCTTTGGCGGCGCCACGGTGATTTCGATGCCGAACATCTTGCCTTTTTCTATCTTTGTCGCATTTTTCTGAAGAACTATCCTGACGCTAAGCACGTCATGGATTATAACGCGGCTGTGTATGAGTTTATCGACGGATGGGTTCAGCGTCGGAACCGTTTTGGGATCGCCGTCCCACTCGGCCGCTTTTTTTTCGTAAAACAATTCGCCTTTCTCGTTGAGGCTGAATTCGGCCTCTTCGATAAGGGCGGGCTGGTTGTCGAGCTTGGTTTCGAAGTCTTTTTTCTGCGGACGGCGGCACATCTTGAAACGCATTAGCTTATCGCCGGGCACGGCGCCGCCGGCACTCAGCAGCTTGGAGTTATAATAAAAATCGAATGCGGGATTATGCGTCGCGGAAGGTTTTACATTTGTCTTATAGTAGTTTTCAGGCACCGTCGACACCAGGACCGACGTGTTTTTTATATCTTCCTGGAACTGCCTGAAACCGACGTTTATTTCCTGAGTGAGGTTCGCCATCCATACGCCGGCGTTGAAATTTTTATGGCCCGCTATGAACAACTGGTAAAAAACACCCAGCAGCAGCGACATTATAGCCGCCGCGATCATAATTTCAGTGATCGTGAACGCCCTTATGCGCGCCATATAATAAAAATTGTTTTTATCTCTTTTGTCCGTCATCTGCTATATGCGCCTTTGCTTCATCTATAGTGCCGAATACGAGTATCTTCTGGTTCACTTTAGTTATTTTCAGAACGACCATTATCGAGGGTTTTGGATTGATTATCAGCATCCGCCCGCCGCTCTCTAACAACTTCTGGTAGAGCATCAGCACCGTGGATAATCCCATTGAATCTATAAAATCGAGTTTCGTGAAATCGAGAAGCAGATATTTGAATCCCTTCGTGATATAATCCATCGCGTACTGCTGAAATTCCGAGGCCGTCAGCAGATCGATGGTTCCGGAGATCTTAAGGACGACTATATCCGTTTTTTCGGCCTCGCCCCGCACTTCGGAAATATTTGTGCTGTCGACCGGTTTGTACCGCATTACGGTATCTTCGGACGTTTCGATAGAAAAAGAACCGAGCTGGTTTGCCGGGCCTTTAGAGCCGTTAATATTTTTATCCACGATATTTCCCCGCTTTATACCCTTTTACTATCATAATACTTCAAATGTCGACTAATGTCAAGTATCTATCGTTTTTTTTTGCGATTATCACCAATCTTTTTTATCGCCGGCCGGCTTACTTTCCTTCGCTTTCTCCCGGCGCGGATCGCCTTCGGGAAGCATCTGACGGAGCATGCGCTCGTGGATCTCTTCCGGCGGCAGGTTGAAAATGTCCGTTTCGTCGCGGTCCCTGGCGTTCATTCTTTTTTTGTTACGCTGATAGAGGTACTGAACGCGGGTTTCATCATTTTCGAGGTCTTTGAGGAACATTTTAAGGCGGTTCGGATCGACCTGTATATTCCGGTATTTTTCAATATTCTGCTTATCGGCGAGATCTTTGACGGCCTCTTCGCCGCCGGCTGCGCCGTCTTTTTTCCCGGCATCGGCCCCTTCTGAGGCTCCTTCACTTTTTTCATCGTTGGCGCCTTCGTTTTCCCCGTCTTTTTGCTGGTCTTCGCCGCCCTGCTTCCCCTGGTCCTGTTTTTTATCTGCGCCGGACTGCTTTTCGCCGTTTTTCTGATCCGCGCCATCCTGCTTTTGACCGTTCTGTGAATCTTTTCCGGGTTTATTGCCGCTCTTTTCATTTTTATCGCCGGATTTTTCGCCGTCCTTTTTATTTTCGCCGCTGCGCTCCTTTTCCATCTCTTCTTCCAGCTTTTTACGGGCGAGTTCGAGATTGTGCGCGGCGTCAGGATCGCCAGGCTTTATTTTCAGGGCTTTTTCATAGCTGTCTATAGCGCTTTTATAATTTGAAAGTTTGAACTGGGCATTGCCCATGTTATAATAAGGCTCGAACCTGGCGCTTTCTTTGTCTGCCTTCGCGGCGGCGGCGAAAGACTCTGCGGCGCCTTTGTAATCGCGGTTTTTATACCGGGCGCATCCGATATTATAATTGCTCGCGATATCAGACGGCTTCAATATTTTTGCGTTCTGGAATTCGAATTCGGCGCCGCTGAAATTGTTTTGCTCGTAAAGTCCCGCCCCCCTGCGAAAGTATTCGGAAATTTTAGGGTTCAGGGAATCGTACTCGCTTTTTACAGGAGGGGGCGCGGTTTCAGCCGCCGCCGGACAGGCGACAACAAAAGCGGCGGCAGCCGAAAAAAAAGCCAGAAGAGCGGCGTTAAGAGATTTTTTCAGGCTGCGCGACGGCAAAAGCGAATCGGCGGCGAGAAGTATAAAAGCGAGAAAAGCGAAATAGCCGAAAAGTTCTTCGCGCACGCTGAGGCTTGAAACGCGTAAAGCGCGTTTTTTAATATTTTTGAGACCGGCGATCATATCCGCGAGGCTTTTCTGGTCTGAAACGTGAAAATATCCGCCGCCGGCCGCCGAGGCGACATCGGTCAGCACCCGTTCGTTAAGCTTTGTAATGACGTCTCTGCCTTTATATTTCTTGTACACGGGCGCGCCCCAGATATCGTTTGAAACGGGAATTTTAACTCCGGAGCCGGAACCGATGCCGACGCAGTGTATCACGATGCCGTTTTTATACGCCTCGCGCGCGGCCTCCGCCGGGCGGCCGTCATGGTCTTCTCCGTCGGTGAAAACGACTATCACCCTGGCTGCCTCGTCGTCTTTGTTGAAGCGTTCCGCGGCAGTTTTGATCGCAAGATCGAGCCGCGTACCGCCCCTGTCTATAAGATCGAAATCCGCCTGCATCAGCAACGACTTCGCGGAAGCGTGGTCGAGCGTGAGCGGGCACAGGCAACTCGCATCACCCGCGAAAGCGATGAGCGCGACACGGTCGGTTTTAAGGCTGTCGATCAGATGGGAAACCACGGCCTTGGTAATATCGAGACGGTTGTCGCGCCCCAGATCGAGCGCCTTCATCGATTCCGAAACGTCGATGGCGAAGCAGATATCGATCGAACTCGCCTCGACCTCCTCGGGCCTTTCGAGCCCCTGCGGGCGCGCGGCGGCGAACACCACGAGGGCGGCGGCCGCAAGGTAAAGCGTTATCTTGATCGTAAAATTCGGCTGCGCCCCGTAGTTGGAGAGCGCGTCATAATTGCGGCCCGAAAAGGTTTTTTCACGCCTTTTCAAGGCCATCTTCAATATTAATTTTAAGTAATATACCATGGCCGGAAGGCATAGCAGCAGTATTAAAAAGCCCGCATGCGCGAATTTCAAACGGCATCACACTCTTCCGATTAAATTTTTTAGGGGAGTTACATCCTTTCGATATATTCCCCGGTGCGGGTGTCGATCCTTAAAACTTCGTCCTGGTTTATGAAAAGGGGTACCTGTATTTCAAGGCCGGTTTCCATCTTCGCGATCTTAGTCGCGCCAGAAACGGTATTTCCTTTGATGCCGGGCTCGGTGTATTCGACTTTCAGGTCTACCGTGATAGGAAGAATTATGCCGATCGGCTTGTTTTCATAATACTGTATCTGGCACTGCGAGTTCTGCACCATATAAAGCATCGCGTCGCCGAGATCTTTCTCGGTCAGAACTACCTGCTCGTACGACTGGGTATCCATGAAATGATACTCTTCGTCGCTCTGATAGAGGTATTCCATCGTTTTATGCTCGAGGTCTATCACTTCGACCTTGTCGTGGGCCCTGAAACGGTTTTCCGCTATGGAGCCGGTTCTCAGGTTCTTGTTTTTGGTCTGCATCATGGCGCGCCAGTTGCCGGGCGTTAGATGCTGAAAAGAGACGACCATAAACAACTCATTGTTCATCTTGAAGATATTTCCCTTTCTCAGCTGGGATGCATCGATAATCATTCTAAAAAAACCTCCGTTTTTATTTTATGTAATTTAAAATTTTATTTTTTTGATTTTGTTCCTCTAAGACTGTCCAGCAGCATTTTTTTCTTGGCCTCGTTATGCATGCGGGCCGCGCCCTCGGTGCTTGAAGGTTTAAGAGCCGAGCCGGGAAGGATATCTTCTTCGGCCTCGTTCTTTTCGGAGGCGGATTTCTTTTTTTCGACGGCGGACACGGCCAGAGCCACGTAATTGATCTCGGACGCGTATTCCGTAAAGTTATCCTCCAGGTCTATTTTGAACTTGGACAATATCAGACTGTCGTCGTCTTTGAATATGTTAATGAGCGCAATTTCTTTTTTATCTATATTCGCTTTCAGTTTTTCAAATGCGCCTTCGCTTTTGCCTGATTTTGAAGCCTGGTGGGCACGCTGCTGAACGGCTGTAACATTAGCGGACTGAACGGGGTCTTCTTCGGCCTGCTGGGGCGGTACAGGCGCCAAAACTTCGTTTTCGGCCGCGCGGATATCGCCCGCGGTTTTAACGTTGTCGGCTGGCGGCGGTTCCGTTTCGCTTTGAGGCTGCGCGGAGCCGGTTTTATCGCCGGCGGCGGTGCTTTCGGACGCGTTTATAATTTTTTTGATCAGCGGAACGGAACTTTTTTCTTTCAGCGTCTGCCTGAGCTCGTCCACTTTTTTAAGCGCGTAAACCGAACCGATCCTGATCAGGGCCTGCATGGCGTTATTGGCGATGCTTTTTTCGGCGTCCTGCGCCGCGATACACAGCAGATCGACGGCCTGGTCGCTGGCTATCTGCTGAAGGGCGAACAGTGCCGAATCGCGCATCCACAAATGCTCGGACTTTATCATAGAGCCGAGGACCTCGAGCATTTCATCCGACTTGAATTTCGAGATCGCCTTTACCGCGTTCGCTTTTATTCGGTTGTCAACGTCGTTTATAAATGGCACTAAATAAGCTATTATCTTTTCCGTGCCGGCGAGCTCGAGACCTTCGATTGTGTTCGCCCTGACGCGCGGATCTTCGTGATTCAAAAAAACGCTGAGAGCTTCGACGTGGGCCGCGCCTCCATATTTTCCGACAAGTTTGACGAGGCTCGCGATCACGAAAGGATCTTTTTCCGTCTTCAGCATTTCGATCATCTGTGGAAGGATAGCCGGGTTGAAACTCGCGGCCAGCGCCTTCAACGCCCGCTGCCTGTTCTCGGGGTTCTGGCTTGCCAGAAGGTTTTTGATCGTATCGACGTTCGCGCTCTGCACGAGCGGCGCAGCCGCCGGATCTGATTCGCTTTTCTGCTGAGCGTCCTTTATTTTTTTTATCGTTTTCTTCGCAAAATAACGGGTCGCGGGGTCCGGCGCGGTGCAGAGCTTTTCGAGCGCGGCGGTTATCTCGGCGTCGTTAAACTCGCCCGCCGCGATTATTGCGTTATTGCGAAGGGTGCAGTCGATGTCGACGGAATTTAAATTTTTTAATATTTCTTCCTTGCTTAAATTAACCGAAGCCACCTTTTGCGCTCCTTATTTTAGTGTAATTATGCTATCAAAATTACGTCAAAAAGTCAAGGTTTATAATTAAAAACAGGCCTTTTCATTCATTTGGAGAGCATGGCGCGCATGCGCTTTACCTGAAAATTATGGGGTTCGAGTTTCTCCGCTCTGGCGCAAAAATTCTTCGCCCGCTCGATATCTTTCATACGGTAGCAGCATAAAGCGAGTTTCGTCAGCACCGAACAGTTATCCGGGCTGAGTTTGAGCGCGCCGTTAAAAAATATTTCGGCCTTGTCGTCGGCGCCGAGAACGAGCATAAGTTTTCCGGCGTTGAAATAAGAACGCCAGTATCCCGGCTCTTCTTTTATGACCGCTTCCAGGTCGTCGATCAATTTCTGGTCGAACCTTTCTTCGGCGCGTTTCATTATATCATTATTGATATGAAACTCGCGCGGCCTGAAATAAGATTCGAGCGCGGCGAAATCAGGCTCTATTTTAAGCGCCGCCGCCACGGCTCTCACGCATTCGGCCGTATCGCCGTTTCCATTATGGAATATAGCGGTTTCAAATTGAGCGTTTGCGTATGAATTATTTTCAGAGATTATTTCGTCGATAATTTTTTTATAGGTTTTTTTATCGCCGAAATCGAGATAACAATTGGCTATATAATCCAGTGCCGTGGCTTTTACGGCCCCGCCTCCGGGAAAATAGTCGAAGCACTTATCAGACGCGGCGAGCTTTTTGACGAATGAATAAATTCCGTCCACCTCTTCCCTGTTCAGAAGGCCGGGTTTTGAAACCAGTTCCAGAACGGCCGGCATGAACCCGGGGGCGCCGGACCTTATTTTTTTTACGAGCGCGGCCGACGCGGTAAAATCGCTTCCGGCGAGACGCGAAGCGTGTATGAAGGAGAGCTCGTTCTTATATTTTTCTTCGTACGGCTCGAACCGCGGAACGTCCGCGGCGGCGTCGTTCAGGCCGCTTACAACCAGCTCCAGAGCGACGCTTCCCGTTTCGAAAACGTGGTCGGGGGCGGTCCGCGCAAAGTGGAAATCCTTGTAGTAGTAGGCCACTGCGCAAACGCCGCCGTAATTTTGATGCTGCCACCTCTCCAGAACGCGCGCGCTTATCTCCGGCCGGTTCCCCCCCGACTGAACCACGCCAACGTCGAGGATGATATGCTCGATCTTCCACTGCTTTACTTCGAATAAAACCGCGCGCCAGGAATCTTCGAATATATCGTACTGAATTTTCGAAAGGAAATACTGCCTGAGCGCTTTGGGGCCTTCGGCGTTCAAAATTTCATAAAAAGCCCCGAGGGATTTTTCACATCCCTGCTTTGCCTCTTTTAAAAGCGTTTCACGGATCTTTTTTATTTCCGCGATAAGAGAAGCGGCCTGACCGCCGTACATATCGCCCGCTCCGCTTTTGACGGCGAGCTGAGCAAAAGAATCGGCTTCATTTAAATTGTTGAGCCTGAAGTAGCACGAAGCAAGAAGGTAATAATATCTTGAGTTTTTGATCTGCTGCGCCTGTTTAAGCAACGACAAGGCAGTTCTATGCTGATTTTCAAGAATTTTAATTTCGGCCTCGTAAATTTTTATCATGGGATGATCGGAGCTGATCTTCTTAAGCTGTACAACGGCGATAAAGGCTTCCTGAGCCTTTTTTTCGGTTATGGCGCGTTCGGCGTCGGAAGCGATGGAAGCGATCTTCGATCTTAACTCGTTTTCATAGGCGCCGTAATCTACGGCCGCGACGGGGGTTTGACCAGCGCCCGTTCCCGGGGCGGCGGGATTCCGGGCAGCGTATGAATAATAAAAATAAGCCGCGACGAGCGAAAGTGCGAACAGCGCGGCGTATTTCGGCCAACCCGCGACGGCTTCGGGCGCATCCGCGAACGAAGGAGCCGGGGCCCGCAGGACGGGTATTTCGTTTTTTGACGCCCCGCCGGCGGCCGGCGCCGTATCGGGCTCGGACCGCTGATGGACTTTCGCCTTTTTTTCGTCCCCTTCACCGGCTGCTTTTTTGAACTTGAATTTAATCCTGTCGATAACGTAATTCGCGGCTTCGATCTGCGGTTGCTCGCCCGAACCGAGCATCGCCAGAAGCTGATTTTCAACGTACTGGTTGTCGACGTTAAGAAGCGCGCGCGCGACGTTGGCCATTACACGCGGATCGGAATCACCCGCGGCCTTAAGTATCTGCAATATGGCCTGGGGCGCCTGAAGAAAATCGAGTCCCTCGACCGCGTTGGCGCGGATGCGGGCGTCCTGGTGCGTAAGAAATGAAGCGATGATATCGATGCAGTCTTCGCCGCCGACGCGGCCAAGATTGATTAAGATAGAAGCTATAACGAAAGAATGGCTTTCAGAGGCGAGGCGGTCCGCCAATATTTCGGCGATCCTTGGATCGCGGCCTATCTTGGAACAGGCGGCCAGGACGGATATCCGGTTTTTTGGTTCTTCGTCGTTAATGTATTTTAAAAAAACATCGTAATTAAGGCCGCCGCTTTTTTTTTCGCCGTGCACGGCCTCGCTTATCTTATCGATGATCTCGACGTCGTTTTTTTTCAGCGCCGCCTCAATCTCGCCGAGCGCCGTTTTAATGTGAGGCCTTAAAACCGCGTCGTTTTTTTTCAGCATAAGTTTCAAGGCTTCATAAGCTTCGATCGACGCCATCGATCCAAGCTCGCCAACGGCTTTTATCTTGATCTTATAGTCATTTGAAGACAAATGAAATAATAATTCGGTTATATCCCGGTTGGCCATAAAACGTCAGTTTTTTTGAACTTTTAAAATGTTGGGCGCAAATTATAAAATTTGTATCATTTCGATAAATTGAGGACTGGGCTTCGCAAAATAGTAGCCCTGAACGTAATGCACCCCGAGCGCTTTGACCGTTTCGAATTCCGCCTGGGTTTCGACGCCCTCGGCGATGACGATCGAGTTGGTTTTGTTGGCGAAATCAAGAAGGGTTTTCAGCAGCTCCTGCTTGATAAAGTCTTTGTCGATATCGCGCACCAGAACCATATCGAACTTGAGATATTTCGGGCGCAGTTCGGCTATGGCCTGCAGGCTCGAATAGCCGGCCCCCGCATCGTCTATAGCTATGTTGAAGCCCATTTTTTTCAAATCATCGACGACCGCCCTGAATGAATCAAAATCGGCTATGGCGGTTCGTTCGGTGATCTCGAGAACAATATTTCGAGGATCGATGTTATATTTATTGACGAGTTCCGAAAACCGTGCCACGATAATTCCCGCTTCCATAAAGGTTTTGGGATCGACGTTCAAAAACAGCAGAATGCCTTTATCGGACCTTCCGCCCGGCCTGGTCTTTTTCATGAAACCGGCGTTAAGGTTGAAATTGACTATGGCCTTCGCGATGCACAGCCACTCGAGCTCTTCGGAATAGCCGTGGGCGTCGGCGGCCGAAAACAAGACCACCGGCAGTTCATACTTCGAGGTCTTCGGCCCGCGCGTGAGCGCCTCGTAAGCCAAAATTTCGGTGTCCTTAACGCTCACTATCGGCTGAAAGACCGTTCTGACCTCTTCCTGCACGATGATGTTCTTAATGTCTTCGCGGATCTTCTGGCGTTCTTTGAGCTCGCTGTTGAGCCCTGATATTTCAGCCTCGCGGATCGCCCCGAAGAGCGAGCGTTCGACCCTCTGCATCTCGTTTTCGCTTATAAGCGAGAGTCCTATGTTATAATTAATATATTCTCCCGGTATCACGCCGCCCGCGCCCGCCGTTGCTTTGAGAGCTTCTCCCACGCGTCTGGAAATTTTTTCGATGTTTTCGATATTTATGCTCTGGTTGTTGCGCGGCGCCGAAAGAAAAATAATAAAATTGGGGCTCGCGGGAAACAGGACCGATATCGAATCGTCTTTTCTGAAGATCTGCCCTTTCATCGAATTGAGAGTTTCGGCGGTCCTGATTAAAAGCGAATCGTAGTTCTTCCAGCCGTAAATGGTCTCGATATTGACTATCGAGGTTACATTAACGGATATGATCGCGGCCGAATTTTTCGCCGAAAGCGTTTTGATCTCTTCTAAAACGTAATTCAGCGTGGGCAGGCCCGTAACGTAATCGATAAGCATATCGTACGCTTTCGACAGGTCGACCCCGTTGAGTATTTTTTCGTAATTTTCGTTCTTCTTATCTTTTGACACTCGGTTTCTCCGTTCTGGTTATTATTTTTAGTGCTGTACGGCCTTGCTCATCTGCAATATAGGAAGGAACATCGATATGACTATGCCGCCGACGACGCCGCCGAGGAACACGATGAAAAGCGGTTCTATAAGTGATGTGAGAGCGTCGACCAGGATATCTATTTCTTCTTCGTAAAAAATAGCGATGTTTTCAAGCATGTTCTCGAGCGTACCGGTCTGGTCGCCTATCGAGATCATCTGCGCGACCATGTCGGGAATCGTTGGCGATTTGGAGACCGAGTCACCTATGCTCATGCCGGCTTCGACATTGACCTTCATCTGATTGAATTCGGCCTTCAGAATGAGATTATCGACCGAACTGTTGGTGATATCGAGCGCTTTGGTGACCGAGACGCCCGATTTTAAAAGGACCGAAAGGTTGGAGGCGAAGGTGTTGACCGACGATTTCATAACAAGCTGCCCGATCAGAGGCAGTTTCAGTGAAACTTTGTCCCATATCTGGCGGCCGACGGGCCATTTATAAAACGCCTGGACTCCGTAAATGAACCCTATCACGGATACGATTTCGAGTATTATATTATCTTTGATGAAATTCGAAATGGCTATGGTTATCTGCGTCGGCAGAGGCAAAGCGGCTTTGAAACTTTTAAACATCGCGGAAAATCGCGGAATAACGAACGCCATCAAAAACACGACGACGAGTCCGGCGACGATCATAATGGCCGCGGGATAGGTCATCGCCGATTTAACCTTCGATCTCATCGCGGCGGATTTTTTGAGGAATCCGTTAAGTTTTTCGAGCATGTCGAACAACATACCCGACTCTTCGCCTATTTTCAAAAGGTTGAGGTACATCGGCTGAAAGCAGTCGTCATGCTGAGAGAACTGCTCGTAAAGGTTGGAGCCGGCCTCGACGCCGGTCCTTATCTTTTTGATCTTTTTTCGAAGCCTGAGATTTTCGGTCTGTTTTTCAAGAATGACCAGCGACTTGATTATCGGGATGCCGGCTTTGGTCAGAACCGCGAAATATTTGGTGAACATCATGATGTCTTTGTTGCTTATCTTGCGGTTGCCTGCCGAAAAATACTCTTCCCAGGACATTTCCGCTTCTTTTTTTAGCGAGGTGACGGAAAGATTCTGCGCTACGAGCCTTTCGCGCGCGGTTTGTTCGTTGGACGCGTCCACGGTACCTTTTACTTCGGTACCGGAAGCGTTTATGGCGGTATATAGAAATTCCGGCATACTAAATCACCGACAGTATTATATCATAAAATTGGGGAATTTGGAATATAAATTTATAAATACGAAAAAATAATAAGAGAGAGGGTGAACTAGAGATTAGAGAACAGAGAACAGATGAGGACTTTTTGACATATAAAAAGAAAGTTTTAACTATGCTTTAATTGTCAAAAGTCCTTCATTATTCACTGTTAACTATACGCTGAATTAAAAGCCTTTCATCGTGTTGCCCGATGTTGAAGATCCGCCAGTTTTCGTCGTTTGATTGGACTGGAAAGGCGAACCTCCGCTGGCCGCGGGCGTCTTGGCTGCGCCTTTTGCAGCGGGAGCCGCGGATGTTTTTGTTTCGCTCGGCCTGGAGATGTCGATACTGAACGACGGCTTGTTCTCGGTTATATTGGTTATGACTATTTTATCTTCGCTTATCTGTTCGACCTTATATTCGATCTTGGTGATCTTCTTCTGCGTGCCGTCGGGCATCTCGACGACCACGGCGTTGGGCAGATCCTCCGCTACGACGCTTCCTTCCTGAACCATGAACAGCTTTTCTACGCCCGTTTCCGGGTCTTTTTTCGTGAGCATGGCGGTCTTGTCCTCGCTGAGCTGATAAAAGCCCTTGTACAGAAGCTCGACAGTCGGCTTTTCATTATTAGTGTTGGCCCGTGGTATGGCGTCAAAGGCTAATTCATACGACTTATCAGCCATCATTTTGGCCTTGAAATAATTCTGGTCTTTAAACGCGGCCTCGCCCTGCTTGAGCATTTCGTCGGCCTGCTTTAAAAGCGGCTCATTATATGTGCCGGCGGGCATGACCTTAACCTTATCGTACATCTTTCTTGCCTGGATGATAGAATTTTCAGCGTCCTTACGAAGTTTGGAATCGGATTTTATGTCGCGGAAAACGTTGCGCCTTATTTTGCCGGAGTAAGTCTGACCCGTGGTCACCAGCGCAGCTTCCTTGGTATCGAATTCGATGGGAAGGAAACGGTCATCGGGGACCTGCCTGGATTTAATGGTGACCTGCTTCTCCGCGGGAGCGCCTTTAACGGGTTTAGGCGGAACGACGGGACGCGGAGGCGCTGCGGCCGGCGGAGGAGCGACAGGAGCGGCCGTACGCGAAGCTTCCTGAACCTCGCCGTCGGCCGGTTCGGCGCCCTCTTCGCCTTCGGCGGGCGGGGCCTCTTCGCCGTCTTTTTTGCCGCAGCCTTCCATAAACATGAAAAACACGAGGGTTATAATTAAAAATATTGCCAGGCTTTTTCTAAACATAATTACTGCGCCCCTCTGAAAAACGTATTGAGAGTGACAACCAGTTTCATCGTGTCGTTGGGAGTTCTCAGACTCGCGATCTCGAATCCGCCTTCGACGACCTTGATTATGGCTTTCCATACGGTCGCGCTTTCGGCCTTTTTCAGCTGTATCGAATTTTCGAGGTGCCACAAAAATTCAAGCACTTTCGAATATTCGCCTTCCAGTTCCATTTTAAAGTAGAATTCCGTAAAATCTTTCTTGATATTGCTCTTAAGATCTTTATTTTCGATCGGCGTAAAGGTCGGTATCTTGACCTTGAGATCGGAAGCGAGGACCTCGATCTTTTTGATAAGCTCGGGCCACACCTCGATCGGAGGCAGATTTACAAGGGTCTTGTTAAGAACGTCGAGAGTGGTCTCGAATTCCCTCTTTTTGATCTCGTCCTTGCGCTTCTTTTCGTCGACTTCCTTGCGGCGCTGCTCCACCAGAGACATTTTTTCGTTGGCGGTGCGCTGGAGCCTGTCGCGTTCTTCCTCGGCCTTAGCGAGCGCTTCGAGCGCATCGGCGCGTTTAACAACGAATTCGGAATGCAGTTTCCACCATATTCCGCCGTTCACGGCCAGGCATATTAAAATTACAACATATATTCCGGTCCGTTCGGCCAGCGAAGCAGATCTTGTACGCATGTTATCCCCTCATTTAATATTATATCACTATTTTTGCCGATTTCAAAATCATTTTACGACTTCGTAATCTACGGTTTCGGTGAATTTCTTGTCGGGCGTAGAAATTTTTATGAAGCCCTTTCCGATCTTCAGCGCCCTGACCCTGCCGTTCACCGGATCGTAAGCCACGTTTCCGTCCAGGTTGACCACGTCCACGTTATAGCTGCTGCTCATCAGCTGCTTTTTCTGCTCGGCTATATTGACGCTGAAGGTCTTGAGCTCGGCGTCGCCGTTGAGATGAAGCAGCAGTTTTTCGGGCTCGACCGTCAGTTTTTTGAACGGGAAGAACTTGAATTCGAGAACGAATTCATAACCCGAGTCTTTATTCAATGCAACCTTGCCGAGAAGGACCGAGTTCTGGTCGTCGCCGGGAGGGACGAATTCGCGGTTCTGCATGAGGTTTTTCAAAAATTCCGGCGCGTGGTAGGGCTCTTTGGATTCGCAGGTGACCTTGAATCTCTGCTCCTTTAAAGTATCGCCGACGATCTCTATTTTCTGGATCCATACTTCGTTGGGGGTCATTTTTTCAAGTTTATCGAAAAATTCGTACCATGAAAAAGATTTCTGATAGATCCTGTTGAAAAAATCTATGCGCTCGTTGATCTCCTTTATCTGCTCGCGTTTGAGCATGGCCTTGCTGAGCTGGTTATCGAGCTGGGCTATTTCGTTGGTCAGCGTATTGATGCGTTCGCCGAGTTCCTTTATTTCCTCTTCGTTGGCCTTGCCGATCTTGTCGATCGCGTAGTCGTGGTACTTTTTCAGGCCGAACCACATGGCGGGTATGGCCAGAAGGACTATGATGAGTATGAATATGGCGGTCCAGTCGCGGGGGACGCACTTATATTGCGAAGGAAGAAGATCCATCTTCATCTTCATCGCGTTTTCCCCCTTTCATTAAACATTTTATCGCTCCAGTATTTTTATTATTCGGTATCGTTTCGCGGCAGGCGCCGCGCGCCGTCAGTTCCTTAAAAGTCCTCCGACGCAGCACTGCAGGCAGTTCTTCTCGTCTTCGCTCAAAACGGTCTTCGACGCGGAATCTATCGTAAATATTTCAGAAAGCATGACGGTTTTAGTGTTCAGGTGCAGCTGCATCGCGTTATTTATATTGCGGAAATTAGAAGTGCCGCCGCAGAGTATGATCTCGTGTATCTTGAACTCGCGGAAACGCGCCAGATACTGATCTATCGAGTTGTAAATGCCCTTTATCAGTTCGCCGAATGAAGGTTTTATAATGTTATAAAGTTCCACTTTATTCTGCTTGTCCGGATTATCCTTTAAAAATATTTCCTCTTCTTTTTTTATCTTTTCAGCCGCGACCTCGTCGCATCTTCTGGCCTCCATGATGTTTTTGGTGAATGCGGCCCCGCCTAGAGGCAGCGAGCGCGAACTCTTTATGACGCTTTCTTTCAGGAACGCGACGCTCGTGGCCTCATGTCCCATATATACCACGGCGATATTCTTCTTTTCGACCTCCGCGTCGGTATAATAAGGATGAAGCAGGTTCATAAGGTTGAAAAATGTCGTGTCGATGCCGGCTATATTAAGCCCGGCGTTGGCGATCAGATCGCCAAGGTCGAATAAATTGTTCTTCAGGATGGCCTGCGCGACGACGGTCGTCTGCTTCTTGGAGTTTTCCACGATCTGGTAATCGTAGAACCATTTGTCGAGCTCGAGAGGCAGCAGCGGGCTAAGGGTCGAAGGAATCGCCTTGTCGATGGCGTCTTTCGCCTTGACGGGCATATTGAGCCAGTTGGCCACGGCCAGATAATCGGGGATCAATAAAATGGCGTCATACCCTTTTATGCCGGTTTTAGTCACCAGCTCTTTCAGTTTCGCCTGCACTTCCTTGGGCTTCGAGATCGGTTTATCTGAAAAAACGTTGACCATGGCCTTTTCGGGTGTTTCGACCATTCCGAACTTCGCGAGCGTTATATGTTTATCGCCGTCCTTTTTGGATTTGAGGACGGCGGCTTTAATAAATTTCGAACCTAGGTCTATGCAAACCATGGGCCTTGCCATTTAGCCAACTCCAAACAATAAATTTAACGCTGATATTCTTTCACTATTTTATTAATCGGTAAAAAAAAGGAAAAAATAATTTTTTTTTATAAAAAAAGAGGCGCACGGATACGCCCCTTTTTTATGATATTATATTAAACCGCGGAGCGCGGAGTTCATGAAATAAATTATGCCGCGCAGACTCTTATGAGTTCCTGAATGGTCGTCTCGCCCTTTCTTATCTTCGTGAGCGTGGAGCCGTGGATAGTGGTCATTCCTTTTTCGAGACCGACCCTTTTAATTTCGTACAAAGACTGGCCGCCGGCTATCATCGCACGCAATTCGTCGTCGATGTCGAGGATCTCGTAAACGGCGGCCCTGCCCTTGTAGCCCTTGCCGCCGCAGTTCTGGCAGCCGGCGCCCTTGTAATATTTGATTTCCTTGTACTCGGGGGCCAGAAGGTCGGCGAATTTGAAGTCTTCTTCGGTCGGGGTGTATTCTTCTATACAGCTCTTGCAAATGGTTTTAACCAGACGCTGCGCGATAACCTGTATGAATGCGGCCGCGAGAAGGTAGCGGTCGATGTCCATATCGGCCATACGGCCTATAACGTCGATGGCGTTGTTGGCGTGAACGGTCGAAAACACTAGGTGACCAGTAAGCGCCGCTTTGATGGCGATATCGGCGGTTTCGTGCTCACGTATTTCTCCGAGCAGGATTATGTCGGGGTCATGACGCAGCATGGCTTTGAGCGCCTTGCCGAAAGTGAGCGAGCGGTCCGGGTCGGTTTTATTGATTTTAACGTTGATCTGGTTGAGGCCCGAGAGTTTATACTCGACAGGATCTTCGGCGGTTATGATCTTAGTTTCCGCATCGTTAAGCGACTGCAGGGCTGCATAAAGCGTCGTCGTTTTTCCGGAGCCCGTGGGTCCGGAAACGAGGATAATGCCGTAAGGTCTTCTGATGGCTCGGTTGAACCTGTCATATTCGATGTCGCTGAAGCCGAGGGCTTTCAGGTCGAGTTTAAGGTTTTCTTTGGCGAGTATACGAAGACAGGCGCATTCGCCTTCGCAGCACGGGATTATGGATATACGGAAGTCGACCGTCTTTTTGCCGAGCTTGATCGAGAACGCGCCGTCCTGAGGGACGGAACGCTCGGCGATATTGAGATCGGACATGATCTTTATGCGGGAGATTATGGCGGGGCCGGCTTTTTTAGCGATCGTCATCTGCTCGGTCAGTATGCCGTCGAGACGGTAGCGGACAACGATCTTCGTATCCCAGGATTCGATGTGAATGTCGGAACACCTTTTATTGACCG
This sequence comes from Candidatus Wallbacteria bacterium GWC2_49_35, assembly GCA_001791795.1. GTDB lineage: Bacteria > Muiribacteriota > UBA9980 > UBA9980 > UBA9980 > UBA9980. Next base: position 25,926 of record MGFH01000236.1, on the reverse strand, counting down.
CGTTCAATATTATTTTGTTGACCAGCAATATGATAGGCTTCTGGTCGGCCTGCTGCTTGAGTATGTCGGCCTTGCCGTCCTCGTCGCCGTCGCTTTCGAATTCGAGGTTGACGTCGGAAACGGGGTCGTCGTTCTGGGGCTCGCTTCCTTCGCCGCCGCCCTCGCCGCCGCCTTCGCCGCCGGAGGCGGGAGCTGTTTCACCGGGAGGGCCCGTCAGCGGAGGGAGCCCGAGAAACGAACGTATCTGAGACTGGGTGGAAAGCACATATTTTAATTCGTAGCCGGTGACCGTCGAAAGCCTGTCGATAAGTTCATAGTTAGTAGGATCGCTCACCGCGATGGTGAGGGTCTTATTGACGATTTCGAGCGGCACGAACTCTCCGGTCTGAAGAAGGTTGGCCGGAACGGACCTTTTGGCTTCATCGGAAACGGTGACGTCTTTCAGGTCGATGTAGGGAACGTCAAACTGCTTGGCCAGGGCTATGGCCAGATCGTCTTCGGTGATATAACCGGCCGCGAGCAGCGTATGGCCGAGCAGCTGGTTGGTCTCCTGCTGTTTCTGAAGGGCCCAATCGAGCTTCGCGTCATCGATGACGCCCATTTCTATGAATATCTGGCCTATTTTCTTTTTTCTTAAAAATTCTGACATAATCTTTTAACTGCTAGCCCCCCTGATGCTGCTGCGAATTATTTGCGTTTAACGGACCCGGTCCATTACGGGGTTTATTTTGATTCCTGTCCGTTATCGCTGGCGGGTTTAACTTTCGGATCGTCTTCGATCATGAGGCTGACGTTTTTAGAGGGGATTATGGTCGATACGGCGTGCTTGAATATGAGCTGCTGGCCAACGTTGGTGTTTAGCATGACCGTAAACGTGTCGAAAGATATAACGTTTCCCATTATCTTAACGCCGTTCATGGTGTATATCGTTATGGGTATCTTATCTTTTCTTACCGCGTTTAAAAATACGTCCTGGATATTGACTTTACTCATTTGACCCGCACCTCTTTATATATTTTTAGAAATACCGTCCATTACCGCTTCATATACGCTGAAATCGTCAACGGAAATATCGTCTTTTTCAAACCATTTATAAAACTCGAATTTTTTAAAATAGGTAAGCTGTCTTTTAGCGTAATTTCTGGTGTTCTGCTTTACGCGCTCAGCCGCCTCAGGAAACGTGACCGTGCCGTTCAGGTATTCGATGCACTCCTGATACCCGATCGATTTCATCCCCGGCATAAGCCGGCAATAGCCCATTTTAAGGAGCGAACCTACCTCATCCGCCAGGCCGTCGTTAAACATCTGCTCGACCCTCGAGTTTATATTATTATATAGCAGTTCCCTTGATTTTGTCAATCCAAAAATTAAATAATTATAATCGTTATTCTTTTCCCTCACGTCTTTATAGGACGAAAACGGCGCTCCTGAAAGCTTAGACACTATTATGGCGCGTACCAGCCTTTGCCTGTCGTTGAATTTGATACGCGACGCGGATTCCATGTCGAGTTTTCTGAGCTCGCTCACCAGGAATGCAGTTTCCCTGAGTTCGAGCTCGCCGCGAAGCCGGCGCGCCTCCCCCTGATCCAGCTCTGGTATCTGCGAAATGCCGTTTATCAGACCGTCGAGGTAAAAGCCCGTTCCGCCGACTATGATCGGAAGCTTTCCGCGGCCGAGTATATCCTTTATGGTCTCCGCTGCGCGCGCGGCGAAATCCGCGTAGGAAAACGACTGATCGGGCGTAATGATATCTATCAGGTGGTGCCTGACCTCGGCGAGCTGCGCGGCGGAAGGTTTGGCGGTCCCGATATCCATGAATTTATAAATCTGCCTGGAGTCGCACGATATTATTTCGGCGCCGAAATTCTTCGCGATTTTGACCGCCAGAGCGGTTTTACCGGAAGCCGTGGGGCCCACGATAACCGGAATTTTCTTCGCTCCCGCGGTTTTTTTTTCGTTTAATTTCATAAATCAACGCTTTATTAAGTGATGGTTTTCCTTATCTTTTCGATTATCTTTTTCGCCGTGTCTGCCATTTCGCTTCCCGCTTCGAGTTTTATTACCTTTTTAAGCTCGCCGACGGCGTCGAAATTACGCCCCGTCATGCTGAGCACTATTCCCAGATAAAGGTGCGCCAGAGCGAAATCGGGCGATATCTCTATTGCCTTCTTTAAAAAAGCGGCGGCTTTTTCATAATAGCCTTTTTCCTCCAGAAGCAGGCCTATTTTGCAGTAAGCCTCGACGAACCCCGGATCGGCGGCTATGGCTTTCTGGTAGGCCATGACGGCTTTTTCGGTCTCGCCGTTCTTGGCGTAGTAAAGGCCCGCCTGGTAGAACTGCGCGGCCTCGCCGGCCACTTTGCCCGCCGCCGGAGCGGCCGCCGACACGGAACCGTCTGCCGCAGGCCCGAAAACGGTCCGGGGAGTTTCGGAATGCCTGGAGTTTATCATATTGATGGCGTGAAGCGCCGCCATGCGCACTACCGCGTAATCGTCGGAAAGAAGCGCCGTAAGCCCGGCCGCGTCGGCCTTGCTGCCTATCAGGCCGATTACGGAGGCCGCGCCGGCCCTTATCTTTTTGTCGCCGTCCCGCACATATGAAAAAACAAGGTCTTTACTCTTGAAATCGGGGTTGCGCGAGAGCGAAGCGAAGATTTCCGCGACGAATTTTTTTTCTTTCAGAAGCCTGACCACGGCGATCTGCGCCTTTTCACTCTTGAGCGAGGCCAGAAAACCCGCGGCCAATGACGCGACCGCCGGAACGTCGTCGGAAAGCACGGCGATTATTTTCTCGGTTTCGACGCGCTCGCGGAATTTTTCGGACAAATTATAAAACGCCGCCATCGTCTTCTGTCTTACGACCCATTTCACCGATTTAAGCATTCTGTACAGGTAAGCAAGAGCGGGTTCCGATTCGAGTTTCGAGAGCGAGTTAACCAGAGCCAGTGCCAGCTCGTCGTCCTCGGAGGTCTTCTCCGCGATATTTAAAAGTATTTCGACCGTTTCGCTTTCGTTGAAAGCACCCAGGCACTCCACGGCTTTTTTTGCGACCTCGCCGTTCTCGTCGTGGACCGCGTCTTTTATAAGCTGATACGCTTCGCGTTTTTTAGTGAAACGCCCCAGCGCGCCGACGGCCAGAAGTTTGAGATCGGCGCTGTCGGTCTGCAGCAGCCTCGCTATAAGCGGTATGGATTCGGAGCCTATATTTATAAGAACGTAACGCGACCAGTAAAAAAGATTCGAATTGGCCGGCGGTATAGCTTTTATCAGCTGATTGACCAGAGGTTTCGCCACTTCCGAGCCTATCTCGCTGAGCGAGTCCGCGGAATTCTTTCTTACCTGCCAGTCGGGATCGTCGAGTGACTTTAAAAGCGGGCCGGAGGCCTCGACGCCGATCTGCCCGAGCGCTTTTATCGCCCAGTAACGGGAGTTCTCGTTGCCGCTTTCGAGCACCTTCATAAGTTCGCTAATGGCCATGGAACCGAATTTTCCGAGGACGTACGCCGCGTTCTTCCTCACAACCCAGTTTTCGTGGTTCAGCGATCTCACGAGAAGTTCCATGGAACTCGCCGCCATGTAAAGCAGGTTCTCGACGGATTTTTCCCTTATCTCTTCGTGTATGTCGGCCATCAGTCCTATCAGTTTTTCGATCGTCCGAGGGTCGCGGAAGTTTTTCAGCGCGCATACGGCACCGTATCTCATGGTCAGTTCTCTTGAGTCGAGAGCGTCCATTATAATTTCACGGACCGCCTTTTCGGAGCTTCCGCCGGCGACCTCGCCCATGATGTAAATGATCCATTTCCGGACCTGCACGGTACCGGCCCCGCTTTTATAGATCTCTACAAGCCTTTCCAATACGGGTTTTCCAATTTTTGCCAGAGCGTCGGCCGCCTTTTTGCATATTGGTTCGTAATTGTCGGAAAGGGCGGTTATAAGCACTTCCAGCGAGTCGATGCCGGTTTCGTAAAGGGCCTTTATCGCCGATATGCGGATATCTTCGTTTCCGCTGCGGTAGGCCTTCGCAAGGTGCGGCACGACCTTCTTGCCGAGTTTCGCCAGCGCCCGGCAGGCGCAGTCCCTGACGTACCAGTAATCGTCGCTCAGCGATTCGATGAGCGACTCGATGATTTCCTCGCCGAAGCGGCCTAGAACCTCTATCGATTTGTGGCGCGTCTCTTTTTTGGGGCTTTTAAGGGATTTTTTCAGCACTTCGATGGCCTGTTTGCTGCCGATCTCGCCGAGCGAAGTTATAACGGCGGTCCTGATGTCGTCGTTCTCGTCGTCGACGAAATTGACGAGCGCGTCCACCGCGTCTTTGCCGCCGAGCTTTCCGAGAATATTCGCGCACCAGAAGCGTCTGTCGGAATTGCCTTCGCCCAGGCCGTTTATCAGGAATACTTCGGCGTTTTCACCCGCGGCGGAAAGAAGGTCGCCTATTATTCTTCTTTTGGTCCACGATGGAGTTTCAAGAAGAGAAACAAGGTATGAAAGCGAGTCGCCGCCCATTTTAACCAGCGTATGGGCGTACCAGTAAAAAGCTTTTTCAGAAAGGCCGTCCTCGTCCTTCATCGCCCGGAAAATTTCGGCCGCGCAGCCGTCGGAATTTATAGCCGCCAGCGCGTGCGACGCGAAGTAGCACACTTCGTCGGAACCGCTCTCCATGGCGCTTAAAAGACTTTTGCGCGCCGGGGCATAGTTGAGCGCGCCAAGCGCTTTGGCCGCGCAGGCGCGAAGGGATTCGTCCCGGTCGGCGGCAAGGATGTTCACAAGCGCGGGCGCCGCCTCTAAACACGCATTTTTCTCGATGGCCGCCACGGCTTTTTTCTTTTCCTGCGGCTTCGTCGAATTAAGCTGCAGCAATAAAAAATCAAGATCGGTCGCCATATCTACCTCCGAAAAGTTTACTTTATGTCCCGCCGCGCAAGCCGGCCGCGGCGCCGTTTTTCATTAGCGTGTATAGCGCAAGTGAGCACAGCGCGAATTCCGGCAGGGAAAAGGACAGATTATATATCAAAGAAGCCTTGAGGCTGCCTCCGAAAAAAAGATAACCCGAATACACGTGCGCCGCCGTTTTAAGCGCGAAGGCGGCGGTGGAAAAAACTATTACGGCTACCGCGTCGTTTCTCGGCGCGAAGCCCGCGACCGCAAGCGACGCGTAGGCGGCCGGATAGTCGAGGACCGCCTGGGCCCATCCTATGACATGCCCTCCGGTAATGATCTTGAGAGCCCCCAGCAGGCAGCCCGTCACAGCACCCGCCCGCGCCCCCGAAACCAGCGAAACGAATATGACCGCCACCGGCGCCAGAGTGACCGAACCGCCCTGCGGCATGGTGAACAGCTTTATGTAAGAGAGCACGAAGCCCATGGCCGCGGCCAGCGAGCAGTTCACCAGAAAGCGCGTTCTGCTATTTACCTTCAGCGTATTTTTCAACTTGTTTCTCCAGCGAATCTATACGCTCGTGGATATTATTGATATAGCGCATGTCTTTATTCTCTTCGGCGATCAAAAGCGCCTCGCGGTACTTTTCGAGCGAGTCTTTATATTTAAAATTCTTTTCATGCAGTATCGCGATCGCCAGGATCACCTCGATGTTCCCGGAATCGAGCTTATATGATTCGAGAAGATTTTTCAGCGCCAGGGCGTCGTTCTTAAAACCGGAGTAAATTATTCCGGCGAGATAATACAGGCGAGGGTTGGCCGGAAATTTAACGAGGCAGTTCTTTATCTGCGTGAGAGCCTCTTCGAATTTTTTCTCGTCGATAAGGACGTTTATGAGGCTCTGATAGGCGGTAATGCTTCCGGAATCGAGCATGACCGCCCTTTTGAAACTTTCGACGGCGGTTTTGTTGTCTTTCTGGCTGTGGGCGAGTATTCCGAGCATTTCATAGACCTGGGAATTCTGCGGGGCGATCTCGCGCGCCTTGAGTATGGCGACGCGCGCCTCCTTGGGCTGGCCGTTGTGTATAAGGATTCTTGCCAGGCCGAGATAGCCGCTGTATTCGGCCGGAAAATTGGTGACTATAAAGGCATAGGCCCGGGTGGCCTCGTCGATATTGCCTTCGTTGAAAATGCAGTCGGCCATGCCAAGGTGCGCTTCAACCAGCTTGCGGTTGGCCTTGAGCGCCTGCTCGTAATAGCCTTTCGCCAGTTTGAAATTCTTGCGAAAGCGCCATATATTGGCCAGATTCAAATTCGCCATCTCGTGGGCCGGGTTCATCCGGGCCGCGGTGTCGAAGCGTATGATGGCGTTATCGATGTTGTTGAGCGCCTTGTAGCACAGCCCGAGCTTATAGTTGAGCTCGGCGTCCTGCCTTATATTGAGCGCGCGCTGGAAGGCCGCGAGTGCATCTTCATAGTTTTTCCTGCCCAGGTAAAGGTCGCCGAGCAGATTGTTCGCTTCGTAGAAACGCGGCTCCGACTCGACGATCTCTCTTAACTTAGAGACTGCCTGGACCTGCTCGCCGCGCGCGATAAGTTCATAAACATAGCGCAGGCGGCCTCTGGCAACAAGCGCGTTTTTTTCGACGACCTCCTTCGGAAGATCGTCTTCAGGCTCGGGCGCTTTGGCCGACGGCGCGGAATTAAATGCGGGCGGTTTATCCTGAGCCTCGCGGCGGTCTTCGGAGAAAGTCCGCGACCATTTTTCGTTTTCGGTCCTGAGGACCTCTTCGAATTTTTTATACTCGGCGTTATCGGGAGAAAGCTGCCTTAATTTCTTCAATTCGAGCATGGCGCGTTCGATATCGCCGCTCTGAGCGTAATATTTGACAAGGTTTAAAAAAACGTTATCGGTCAGAACGATGTCTTCGGCCCCGCAGTGAGCGCTCAAGGCGAACACGGTAAAAACCAGAACGGCAGCCGCCGATAAAATTTTAAGCGTGGTTTTACCGTTGCGCGTTTTATTTTCGTTTTGCATAAAAACTCCTAACAGGGCGGCTTCCGCAATGCCGGTCCGCCTTTAATGTTGTTCCGCGGCCGGGAGAATCTCCGCGACCGTCAGGGCTATTTTATTCATTACCAGAAAGCCTTTGACGCTTAAAGACAGCCTTCCGCCGCGTAAAAACGCGTAGCCGTCATCGGCGAGCCTTTTTATGATCGGGCTTTTCAAAAGGATTTCGCACCCGCCTTCTGCCAGCTCTTCCGCCGCAAGGCCCTCCGCCGTTCTGAGCGCGAGCATTATCTTTTCGAGCCTCTGCTCACCGGGGCCTAGAATTTCGGTCTCGAAATACCGGCCCGTTTTAATTCCGTTTATATAATCTGATATTTCACGGCAGTTGGACTGCCTCGCGTTTTTTATCGTGGAAACCGCGCCGGCGCCAAAACCCGCGTAATCGTGTTTCAGCCAGTACGAATAATTATGCCTTGAAATAAATTCCGCGCTGCTTGCGAAGTTTGAGATCTCGTACTGCGCGAAGCCGGCTTTTTCGAGCGACGAACAGGCGAGCGTATATTCCGCCGCCATTTCTTCGTCGGTAAGCGCGATGAGTTCGCCGCGCCGAACGCGCGAAGCGATCGGAGTACCTTCGCATACCGAGAACTGATAGACCGAAACGTGGCCGGCGCCGAGGCGACCGAGACCCGAAAAATCGGTTTTGACAGCCGAACGACCCTTTTCATAGGGGACGCCGATCATAAAGTCGACGCTGACGTTCCCGAAGCCGGCGCCGCGCGCTTCTTTTGAGGCAGTTTCAGCCTCCAGGGAGTCGTGAACGCGCCCCAGCCGCTTCAAAACTTCGTCGTTCAAACTCTGCACTCCGATGGATATCCTGTTGAAACCGCCGAAAACGAGCCTTTTATAATCGGAGGCCCCGAACGTCTTCGGATTGGTTTCGACCGTGATCTCGCACCCGGGCTCTAACGTAAAAATATTTTTTAAAAGATCCAGCGTTTTCAGAAGGTTTTCAATGCCGCCGGCGCCCGGGGTGCCGCCGCCGAAATAAATGGTGCTCACCGAAGTGTCATCCATGAGCGGGGCCCGGGATTCGATCTCGGCGGTCAGCGCCCGGAAATACTCATCCAGAGGGGGCCGCCCACTGAAGGCGTCGAGCCCCGTCGACGCGAAATCGCAATAGGCGCACTTTTTCAGACAGAAAGGTATGTGTACGTAAACATGCATCAGGTCCTATTTTCCCATTACCAGATTCTTGAGGGAATCGAAGAAATTCGTTTCAACCTTAGGCACCTGCAGGTTCTGGTTCGCGATCTTATTTATCATGTCCAGGAACTTGGCCGTGATCGGCGAGGCGGGGGCCTGTTTCAGGAACGGCACTCCACTGTCCGTGGATTTTCTCATGGTAATATATTCGTTGGGCACCGTGTGGGCGATCTTGGTTTTGATGAACTTTTCAATCTCGTCGATCGGCATGGACGAAAGATTATCGTCGCGGTTCATGACGGTGATTATTTTATTTTCGGGATATTCGAGGCTCTTCATGACGTCGAAACATTTTCTGGTGTTGCGCAGGCATATGATGTCAGAATTTATCACCAATATTATGCGGTAGGCGATGTCGAGGGTCATCAGCGCGTGGTCGGTGAACGACGACGGCGTGTCGATGATTATATAATCGAAATAGCCCTTTAATACCTCGAGGATCTCTTTGACGTCTTTAACCTTGACCAGTTCGGCTTCTTCCGGTTTTTTGGGCGCCGTTAAAAGTTTCATGCTGTCGCAGGCGGACGCCAAATAGTGTGAAATATTCTCGAAGTTTTTAATTTCGACCTCTTTGGCGAGATCGGCTATGCTTTTATCGTGTTTAGCGTCGAGGATCATGTCGAGCGAGCCGAATTCGAGGTCGAGGTCGACCAGGAGCACGCGAAGGTCTTTATTCATGGAAAGGCCGTAGGCGAAATTGGCCGCGAAGGTCGAACAGCCCGAGCCGCCTTTGGGCGAGAAGAACGATATGATCTTTCCTTCTTTTTCGGCGACGGTCGAAACGACGGAGGATTTTCTGACGCGGTCGCTCATGAAACGCATTATTTTAAGCGATATGGCTGGGTTTAAAAGCATTATATAGCCGAAGTTCTTCTGGGTTATCTTATACAGTCTGCAATCGTCTATGCAGGTGGCGGAAGCCGAGCGGGGCGCCTCTTCGAGCAGGGCCATTTCCCCGAAGAATTCGCCTTCTTTGAGAAGAGCGAGAGTCTTGTCTTCGCCGTCTTCGACCTTCGATATCTTTACCTTGCCGCTTATGACTATATAGAAAGCGTCGCCGAAATCGCCCTGCTTGAATATGGGCGAGCCTTTCGGAATGGTTATTTCTTCTACTATCTCCTTGATTTTTTCAACATGGTTGTCGTTTAAACTTGAAAAAATAGGAATCTGTTTTAAATCCATGAAAGTCTCCTTAAATTTTCTTTTATATTTATATAAACTATTTATTTACTTATTTATTTTATTGATGATCAGCGTGTCACCTTCGGAGATCGAGTTTTCGCCGACCGTTCCGGGAGCGAGTTCGAGCACCCTGCGGCAGCCTTTTATAAAACCCGAAAGCCTGGAGGGCCCCATCCGCCATATCACTTTAAGCACCTTATTTTCGCCGCTCAGAAAAAAACAGTCGATGTCCATCTTCATGAAAAAAGTGTGTATGGACGAGCACGGCGTAAGCAGTATTCCGTCGAAAGTTTCAAGCCTGGTTCGAAACATAAGGCCCAGCGCCCTTTTACAAAAGGAGTCGCAGTTTAATATTTTGTCGGATATCATCGTACCATCGTTTTTTTCGACCTTAAGCATAAGCCGCCTTTTTACCTCGGAAAATTTTTGATGAACTCGAAGACGACGCCGCCCAGAAGGACGACCATGATAGTCGGAAATATGCAGCCGACCATCGGAAAAAGCATTTTAACGGGGGCCTGCATCGCGAGCGACTCTGCGCGCTGCCTTTTTTTCAGCCTCGCCTGAGCCGATTGTATCTTCAATATTTTAGAAACAGAAACGCCGAGCTGGTCGGCCTGGATCAAGGACGAAATGAAAGCAGAAAGGTCTTCGACCTCCATCTTGTCGGAAAGCGCCTTGAACGACTCGCGGCGGCTGCGTCCCATCTGCATTTCCTGCAAGACGCCTTTAAGTTCTTCGCCAAGCGGGCCCTTGAATTTGGTCACGAGCTTCGCCAGCGCGATATCGAAGCCGAGGCCGGCCTCGACGGAAACGCAGAGCAGGTCGAGACAATCTGGCAGCGTCTTTTGTATCATGTATTTTCTGAACCCTACGAGCCTCTGAAGGTAAATGCGGGGCCCGAGAAAACAGATGATAAAGATAACAAGACATCCGATTCCGAGGCTTTGAATGGGCACTTTGAGGAAAAAGCCCAGGATGCCGAACAGCGGCGCCGGAATGAAGAGCAGAAGGAGTTTTAAAACGTTAAATTCGGTGGGCGTCAGGCCGCCGGGGTTTCCGGCCTGTGCCAGCTCTTTTTTCAGCTGCGACGCCGTGTCGGACTTTTTGCGCTTACTCAGAGCGTTGGCGACGCCGGTTAGCACCGGCTTTATTATCCTGTCGAAAAACGACTTCTGCAGCTCTTCGTCTTCGAGGGCGGGCTGGGCCTTTGAGGCTCCGCCCTCCTTCTTCTCGCCTGAAAATTCCTCGAGGCGAGACACTACGGTGTTTTTCTGCGAAGGCATGAAAAACATCGCGCCCGCGGCGATTATAGCTATCACCAGTATCAGAGAAGTTAAATCCATCGTCAGCTTCCTCCACTAAAAACGATTATACGTCGATATCGGTTATTTTCCCGATGATAAACGCGCCGAGACCCATCATCATGCCGCAGCCGACAAGGGAATACCAGCCTTTAAATCCGCCCACTTCGGCGAACAGGAATTTATTAACGAAATAATCAGGATTCAGGGCAAAGATGGCGAACCCCAGAAAAATAGGAAGACCCGTTATGACGTAGCCGCCCATTCGGGCCTGCGATGTGAGAGTTACGATCTGGCCCTTGATCTTGATTCGTTCCCTTATGGTTTCAGATATCTGGTCGAGAACGTCGGCGAGGTTGCCGCCGACCTCCCTTTGTATCAGAACGACCGTCACCAGGAGGTCGAAGTCGTCGTTTTCGAGGCGTTGCGCCATGTTTTCAAGTGAAACTTCCAGATTGACGCCAACGGCGTTCTCGCGCAGAACCTTTTTAAACTCGGTTGACATCGGATACGGCGATTCCCTGGTAATGAGCTCGATCGCCTGCATGAACGAATAGCCGGCCTTAAGCGCGTTGGACACGATACCGAGCGTGTCGAGCAGGAGTCCGGCAAAAAGCGCGCGTTTTTTAGCTCTTTTCATCCCGATCCAGAAAAACGGCGCGTAGCCGCAGACCGCCGCGATAATGAGTCCCAGCGCAAGCCTCTTCAAAACGAGGCAGACGACGATAAGCGGAACCGTCGAAGCCAGAAAGACGCCGGCCATGAATTCGGTGGCGCGCAGCGGAATATCGGCTGCCGAAAGCATCGAGGTTATTTTTTCCTTTATCTTTTCAGGCGTTATTATGGTGCCTATGTTCTGCATTAACTCGCTTTTTTTAGCGAGATCGCCGATCGCCTCTCCGGTGATCGAGGCCTCCGCACCGGTGCCGGACTTTTGCGTGGTCACGAACCGGTCCAGCCTGTCCTTGACGCTTTCCTGTTTTTTCACGACCACCTGATAGGAAGTAAGTAGAAATAAAAACAGTACGACTAAGACCGCCAGTAAGACGATCATTGTTACAAAACTACCCATAATTCAACTCTCCGTTACATATAGAGTATTATGCGGCTTTTATTCGATTACCAGCCGCGCTTGCTGTCCATGAATATATCGGCGGGCAGCTTTATGCCTTCTTCTTCGAATTTCGTCATGAATTTAGGCCTGATGCCTGTAGGTTTGACGCGGCCTATGATCTTGCCTTTTTCGTCGAGGCCCTGCTGTTCGAACACAAAAATATCCTGCAGGACGACCGTATCGCCTTCCATGCCCTGGACCTCGGTGACGGCGATGACCCGGCGCGAGCCGTCTTTCAAACGCGTCTGCTGCACGATGATGTTGACGGCGCCCGATATCTGCTCGCGGATAGCCCGGACGGGAAGGTCCATACCCGACATCATGACCATCGTTTCAAGACGGGAGATCATATCGCGAGGCGTATTGGCGTGGCCCGTCGTTAACGAGCCGTCATGGCCAGTGTTCATTGCCTGAAGCATGTCGAGGGCCTCGCCGCCGCGGCATTCGCCTATTACGACGCGCTCCGGCCTCATACGCAGGGAGTTTTTAACCAGATCGCGTATGCTGATGGCGCCCTTGCCCTCGATGTTCGCGGGCCTTGTTTCGAGTCTCACAACGTGCGGCTGCTTCAGCTGAAGCTCAGCCGCGTCTTCTATGGTGACGATTCGTTCGTCTTCGGGAATGAAACTCGACAGAACGTTGAGCAGCGTGGTTTTACCGGATCCGGTACCTCCGGAAACGACTATGTTCAGCCTTGCCAGAACGCACGCTTCGAGAAAGTTTGCCATTTCGCGGGTCATCGAGCCGAAATTAACGAGGCTGTCTATGGTGAGAGCGTCCTTTTTGAATTTACGGATCGTGATGGTCGGGCCGTCGAGGGCCAGCGGGGGAATGATGGCGTTGACGCGGGAGCCGTCGGCCGGGCCGCCCTTGATACGTGCGTCGACTATAGGCGAAGACTCGTCGCAGCGGCGCCCGAGCGGGGATACTATCTTCTCGATCACGCGCATTACGTGAGCGTTATCTTTGAATTTCACTTCGGAAAGGATGAGTTTGCCCTTGCGTTCAATGTAAGTGCGCTGAGGCCCGTTGACCATTATTTCGGATATCGATTCGTCTTCGAGAAGCGGCTGCAGAGGCCCCAGACCGATAACGTCGTTGATCACCGAGATGATGAGGTTGGATTTTTCGACCGAAGAAAGGGCCATGCCTTTGTCGGCGGCTATTTGTATATAAAATTCTTCAAGCAGGGGTTTTAGTTTCGCTTTTTTTTCATCGTCCGACTTAATCTTCAGGAAATCTTCGTCGAGACGTTCGACGAGCTTGGTCTGCATGTCGTTCTTAATAATATCTAAGGGACTCTCCTTGTCGGAATCGCCCCTGCCGGATCCGCCCTTATTTTTTTCCAGATCGTCTTTTTCGTCAGTACTGATCCTTTTCAATAAACTCATGTTTTTCCCCCGATTAATTACTTTAAGATTTCAAGCATAGGTGTCTCAAAAATATGACTCTACATTTTATTGTTCTATTTTATTCATAAAAATAAGAAGTTTAGCATTAACAAAAAACGATCATTACTTTTTCATGAACTTTTTAAAGAAATCCAGGACGTTCCCCTTGACCGGCAGCGCTTCGAGCGTTTTGCTGAAATAATTTTTATCCTCGTCGGTCGCTACGAATGACGCGAGTTCATGGAACGACTTTACTATGGGTATGTCCATCTGCATATCTATCACGAAGGGCGTGCCGCTGTTAAGCGACGCCACGACGCGCTCGCCGTCGGAAGGTATCATACAGCTGATCTTCATCAGTTTTTCTTCGACCGTCGAGCATTCCACGCCCATTTTCTGGTAAGCCCTGTTTAAAATAAGCGAGATTTTGTCCCTGGGGATCTGAAGGTCTTTTAAAATTTCAAGCGTGAGGACGAGGTTTTTAATCGTGGTGACCTCGAGCGTAGCTATTACAAAAAGCGAACTCGTCCAGTCGAATATCGTCAGATCGGTATCGTTGATGTGATGGATCGTGTCTACGACGACGTAATCGTAATTTTTTTTCAGGCATTCCATGATATAGCCAAGATGAAGCATGGTGACTTCTTCCGCAAACTGGGGCTTTGACGGCGCCAGCATCACTTCGAGGCCGCTCGGGTGCTTCGTCATGAAATTCTTCATAACTTCGAAAGAAAGCGGCGCGGGTTCGCCCATCTCACGAACTAGATCGTGTATGGTCTTTTCGGGTTTTAAATTGAGCATGAAACCGATGTCGCCGAACTGGAAGTTGCCGTCAAGAAGCGCCACGGACCGGCCGCTGTCCTTGAGAAACGCGGCGAGCATCACGGCGAGGTTGACGGCTATCGTAGACTTTCCGACGCCGCCCTTGGTCGAAAAAATAGTGACTATTTTTCCGGTCGGCGTTCTGAGACTGTTGGGAAGAACGGCGGAACTCTTAAGCAGCGCCTGGTTCTTTTCGTACGCGGATATAACGGCGTTGGATACCTCTTCGTTAGTGACCGGGAGCATTAAAAAGTCGACGCATCCCGATTTCATAGCCCTTCTTATGCGGTTCATGTCGGAGGAACCCGCCATGGCTATCAGGGAAAGATGACCGCTGGCGACCTGGGGCTCGAGCGAAGCGAGAAAAGTATAAACGCTGTCTTCTTCGAAGCCGATGTCGAGAAGTATTATATCAGGAAGGGTTTTCTTATATTGGTCTGCCAGTTCTTCGGGTTTCAGCACCTTCGCGCACATTTCGACGCCGGTGATCTCCTTCAGCTGAGCCTCGAGAGGCCCCAGCAGGCCGCTGTCTTTTTCCAGGAGGAGTATTTTTATGTTTTTCGCGCTCATTATATCCTAACCGATCAAGAATTATCGAATTTTTTTCAAAACACGATGTTTAAAAAGCATGGAACGAAAAGATCCGTGCTTTTTTCTGAATTATTATATCAAACTACACAATAAAAATCAAACATTTATTTTTACATATTTTTTTGTTGAAATTTCCAAGGTTTTGATTTATAATACCACTCGTAAAAAGAAGGCTCGAATTAATTTAATTTAAAGAGGTATTGCGGTGTCAATTTTAGCGGTATCCGACATAAAAAAAACAGACGATAAAAATATCCGGCAGGCGAGCATCGCCTCCCTCGACCCGGGCTTGCTGACCCCGTCCGACGTGCAGGGGCTTATCGAGCTTCTGGCGGACCCTTATTGGCCGGCCAGAGAGGCTGCCTCGAAAAAACTGGTCGCCATAGGCCCCGGGGTGTGCGCGAGCCTGGTAGGCGCCATATCCGGCCCGAGCGAGGATATCCGCTTCTGGTCGTCTCAAATACTGGCCACCATAGCCGACGACAACGCGATCAGACTGCTCATAGAGTCCTTCGCTTCCTACGAAGAAAACGAGATCAACATGTATTCGGCGCGGGCGCTTATAAAGGTCGGCGACAAGGCCGTCGGCCCCCTGACGGAGGCCCTCGGGTCCCCGAACGACCTTATCAGGCTTTATTCTCTGCACTGCCTTGGCGAACTCAAAGACCACGCCGCCGTTCAAAAAATTCAGCCCCTGCTCTCCGGCGACCCTAATTTCGCCATCCGCAAAAACGCGGCCATAGCCCTTGGCAAAATTGGCGAGCGCTCGTCGGTGAACACCCTCATAGAAGCCATATCCGATAAATCATGGTACGTCAGGATCGCGGCCACTGAAGCTCTCGGCAAATTCAAGTTCATGGGCGAAAACGAAAGCCTTCCCGCCGCCGAAGGCTTGGCGGCCGGGGACGAGTCGGGCGACCTGCGCGACAAAATAACCAACTCGATCCTTGCGTCCCTGTCGGACACCGAGGCCAGGGTGCGCGAGACCGGCGCGCGCGTACTGTCCGAACTCGGCGGCGGCCTTATACAGCGTCAGCTGGTCAGACTTCTTCTCGACTCCAACTCCGAAGGCGAAAAAATAATAGCGGCCAAAAGCATCGACGGGTCCTGCCCGGCCGAGGCCATGCCGGCCCTTATTTCCATATTGAACGACAGATGCAGCGGCGAGCTGAAAAAAGAGGCGCTTAAGGCGCTCGGACGCATCGACGGCGAAGAGTCGAAGAACCATATCGCCGGTTTCATTTCCAGCGATAACCTCGAAATATCTCTCACTGCCGTCGCGGCTCTTTTCAACTCGAGATCGCAGACCTGCTGCGACGCCCTGCCCGCCCTGCTCGAAGACGCCCGCGAAGAAATAAGATGCGCGGCGGTATCGGCGCTAGGCCGTAACGATTACTTCGATCTGCGCCACTACCTTTATTCGGCGCTCGAAGACAGTTCCTACACGGTCAGAAGGCAGGCGCTCATCTCGCTTTACGCTCTGCTGGGCGACGAAGTCATTTCCGAAGTTATAAATCTGATAGACGACCCCGACGAGTTCGTAGCTTCCGAGGCCATAGCGGTCGCGGCTAAAATAAAAAGCCCCGATTCCATACCGGCCCTCGCGCGCGCCGTCGAAAAAGGCTCTAACCGCCTCGCCTATATGGCTTTTCAAACGCTCGCCGCCATCGGATCCAACGCGGAATACGCGGTGCTCAAATATCTCGCTTCCGACAACCGCGACATATGCTACTGGGCCATCGGCGCTCTCGAAAAAACCGCATCGAAAAACTGCATAATACCTCTTCTCGAGACCATTAAAAACCATGCCGGCCAGCAGGAAATAGTCGAAAGAGCCCTCGGCGTGCTGACACAGTTCGATTTCGAGCTCGACGAAAAATTCTTCGTCGACATACTTAAAAACTTAAAGTCGTCCCATAACAAAGCCATAGAGCTTCTTAGCAAGTCAAAAAAAAGCGAGATCGCGCTGGATATACTCCCCTACCTCACTTCCGCCGAAAAAGAAACTCGCTTTCAGGCCGCCTCGGCGCTTGGGCGCCTCGCCAACGGAAACGAAGCGGTCATAGGATCGCTCGTCGAAGCACTGAAAGACCGCTACTGGCCGGTAAGAAAGGCCGCCGCCGAATCGCTGGCATCTCTCGGCGGGAACGCTTCCGAGCGGCTGAAAAACGAGCTCGGGCGCACCGGCGCCAACGCCGATATAGTCTACTGGGCGCTGCGAGCGCTGGCCGACAACGCCGAAAGGGCGAGCATACCTATATTCAAAAAATATCTCGCATCTCCGGGAGCCGACATAAAGAAGATCATAATAAAAGGCCTCGGAAAAATAGGAGACGCCGAATCGGTAAGCCTTTTAATGCCGTTTTTCCGCGACGGCGACGCCGAACTCAGGTTCCACACGGTAAAATCTTTGAGGAACTGCTCGAATCCGGAGATCTTAGAGCCGCTGATCGCGATGATGAGCGACGAATACGAAAACGTAAGATCTTTCGCCGCAATCGCTCTCGGCAATTTCAAGTCACCCGCGGCGTCGGACGCCCTCAAGCGCGCCCTCAACGACAAAAGCCACTGGGTGGTAAAATACGCCAAGGAATCGCTTTCGAAACTGCTTAAATAATCTATCAACGCCGCCGCTATCACGTAGCGAACGGCCTATATCAGAAGGGAGCCCCCGGGTAATGCAGGAATTAATCCGCCAGGAAGAGATCATCAACGACATAGCGACCCAGATAAGCCGCCACAAGATCCACAGCGCGGTAAAGGTCAAATTCAAGGTCGGCCGGCTGACCAATATCACCGAAAAAGTGCTGCTCGACCTTTTTATAAAAGCCGTCGGCCGCAATAATCTCCAGCCCGATATGGCTATCGAGATAGAGTGGATGCCGGCAAGGCTCAAATGCAATAGCTGCGGCGCATCCGCCGAAACCGGATACGTCTGTCCCGCCTGCAAATCGGAAGACCTCAAGGTGATATCGGGCGAAGAATTTTTCTTGGAAAACGTTTATTATTAAGGCCGGAGTCCCTGATATAAATTTCAGGTAATTAACAGCCTCCGGCCATTCTCTGTTTTACAATTTTATAAAAAAATAAATAAAGATATTGACATTTATTATGTCTTTTTGGTATAATAAAACGATTTTTAATTTGCATAATAGAAAAATAATAAAAGAAGGAGGTGCCCATCAATGTACGCAGTAATCACTACCGGAGGCAAACAATACAAAGTCGCGCCCGGCGACCGTATTCGCGTCAGCAAACTGCTGGGCGAAGTCAATACGAAGGTTAATTTTTCCGAAGTCTTAATGTTAAGCGACGGAGCTAACGTCACAATCGGCCAGCCGAAAGTCGACGGAGCTAACGTAGAAGCCACGATCCTCAATCACGGCCGCGAGAAAAAAGTAGTTACCATGAAGTTCAAAAAAAGAAAAGACTATTTCCGTAAAAGAGGCTTCAGGGCCCATTACACTAAAGTTGAAATCGGCCAGATCGTCAACAAATAATCAGGGGACCGCAACTTGAAACGGTGTGTTTCTTTTTGATAACAGCTGAATTTAACTACGGCCGGAACGGCGTTTTGAAAAGTTTCGTGTTTTCGGGCCACGATAATTCGGGGCCCCGCGGCGAAAACGTTATATGCGCGGCGGCGTCCGCTCTCGCGCTTAATTTTTCGCAAAGCGTCGTGAAACTTTTAAAACTCAGACTGACCGGCGAAATTAAAGAAGGCCTTATAAACCTCAGCACGGCGGAAGAAGCCGGCGCGGAAAGCGCCGAAGGTCTCCGCCTCCTGACCGCAAGCGTAAGGCTGGGGTTTACGTCTATCAACGAAAAATACGGAGAAGTCATTAAAATTATTGAAACTATCAAAGATTAAAAAATCAGGCAGGTGAAATTAAATGGGTAAGAAAGCAGTATCCGCGGTAAACGGCCGCGACTCACAGGCAAAACGCCTCGGAGTGAAAAAATTCGCCGGCGAAATGGTTAAAGGCGGCACGATATTAGTCCGTCAGCGCGGCACTCACTTCCACCCCGGCCTCAACGTCGGCCGCGGCGGAGACGACACCTTGTACGCTAAAGTATGCGGAAAAGTCGAATTCAAATCTTTCGGCAGCGGCAAACGCCGCGTGACGATAGTTCCCCTCGAAGAAAAAACGGCTTAATCGCGAATACAAATAAATTACGATGCGAGTTGGAATTTTCGGCGGAACGTTCAATCCGGTCCATAACGCGCACCTTCGTTTAGCCGAGTGCGCGCGGACGGAATTGGGGCTCGACAGGGTATATTTCCTTGCGACCAGCGTTGTTCCGCACAAGGACAATTCACAAATTATTGATATATCCCATAGGGAAAAAATGGTTTTCCTTGCTATTGAGGATAACCATTTTTTTGTATTTTCGGATATCGAATCCCGCGCGAATAAAACCGCGTACACGTACGAAACGATACTCGAATTCAAGCAGCTGACCGACGGCGCCGAACTTTTTTATATAACCGGCGGCGACACCCTTCACCTGTTTCACAAATACCGCAATTATAAAACCATAATCGAAAACGCGAAACTGGTGATCGCTCCGCGGCGTGACGCCCCCCCCGGAGAAGCCGTCGCGTCGGACGTTCTGGCCGCCTCGGTTTTCCTTAAATCATTCGAGCATATGGAAATATCGTCCACAAAAATCAGAGAAACGCTCCGCCGCGGAGGCTCCACAAGATATCTGGTGCCGGAAAAGGTTTTTGAATACATAAACGCGAATAATCTTTATCCGGCAGAATAAAATAAGAAGTGTTGGTGAATTATCATGTTCATAGATGAAGCCGTAATAACGGTCAAGGCCGGCGACGGCGGAAATGGTTGTATAAGTTTCAGGCGAGAAAAATACGTCCCCAAAGGCGGCCCGGATGGCGGCGACGGCGGCAACGGCGGCTCCATAGTCCTGGTAGCCTCCAACGATCTTCAGACGCTTCTTGATTTCAAATTTAACCGAATATTCAAAAGCGAAGACGGCGAGCACGGCCTCGGCTCCAAAATGCACGGCAAGAACGGGCGCGAGCTCCAGATCAAAGTTCCCGTAGGCACCCAGGTTTGCAACGCCAAAAACGGCAAACTCATATACGATCTCGCGCAGCCCGGCGAGAGCTTTGTCATAATGAAAGGCGGCCGCGGCGGCCGCGGCAACACGCATTTCACAAGCGCCGTCCGGCACGCCCCGCGCTACTGCGAGCTCGGCGAAGAAGGCGCGGAGCTCGAGATCAGGCTCGTGCTTAAGCTGATAGCCGACATCGGTCTGGTGGGCTTTCCCAACGCCGGCAAATCGACGATTTTATCAAAAATATCGAAGGCCACTCCCAAAATAGCGAATTATCCCTTCACCACGCTTTCTCCGAACCTCGGCGTGACCAGGATCGACTACGACAAGGTCATGGTGGTGGCGGATATTCCCGGCATCATCGAAGGCGCTCATGAAGGCGCAGGCCTGGGCAACCAGTTTTTAAAACACATCGAGCGTACACGCGCCATAGTTTACGTTATCGATATGACCGGCTTTGAAAGGCCCGACCCGGCCGAAGATCTGAAGACGCTTCAAAAAGAGCTCAAGGCCTATTCGAAAAAACTGGCGGGCCTTCCTTTCATAATCGCGGCCAATAAGATGGACATCCCCGATTCGAACGACCACTACGAAAATTTTACAAAAAAAATAAAACGGCTCAAGGCTTTTAAAGATATAAAAATATTTAAAATTTCGGGCCTTTCGGGCCTTAACCTCGATAAACTCATAAGGCTGATGTACGATCTCAAGCTCTTCTCCGAGGAAAGCGCCGCCAGAGAGGCCGCCGCGCTCGAAAGCGGCCGCGAGGTCCTTATCGATTCCAGCACCGCCATCGAAGCGGGGCAGCTCGGCACGACATTCGCCGAGCTCGGCAAAAAGACCGCACCGCGCAGAAAGCCGGTTTCCGTCAAAGTCAACGTGCTTTCGCCCAACGAATATCAGATCGTGTCCGAACAGTTCGAGGCCGACGTTAAAAGGGTCAATTTCAAGGCCGACGACGCATTGTATTATTTCAGGCAGCTGCTGAAAAAATATATGGTCGACAAGGCTCTGCGCAAAGCGGGCGCACGCAACGGCGACACCGTTTACATAAAAGATTTCGCTTTCGATTATCAGGATGAATGATGCCCGGTTCTCCGCGCTGCGGAAAAAAATAATAAAGCACTTAAAAGAAAGCCTGGGCCCGAGATTATTCGCCCATTGCCTGGGCGTCGAGGCGGCGGCGGTTCAAATAGCCGCCGCTTCGTCGAATCACTTCCTCATAAAAAGCTGTTCCATAGCGGGCCTCCTTCACGACGCTTCCAAATGCCTCACTCTTTTCGAAATGCAGAACGCCGCCGCGGCGTCCGGCTTTAAAATTCGCACCGCGGTCCTCGAAAAGGAGGGCCTCCTTCACGGCCACGTTTCCGCCGTCATCGCGCGCCGCGTCTTCGGCATCGCCGACGTCCGGATAATATCCGCCATAAGGCACCACACTCTCGGCCGCCCGAAAATGAACGCGCTCGAAAAAATAATATTCATTTCCGATTATATAGAACCAATGAGAAATTTCGAAGGTATCGAAACGCTTCGCAGAAAAGTCTATGAAGCCCTTTTTTCGGACGGCCTCGACCACGCACTCCTTCTGGTAGTACGCGATAAGATCCGTTCGCTCACGCAGCTTAAGATCGACCTTGAAAAAACCCTTCCCGAAATCGAAAAAAGCCTCGCCGAAAAATTGAATATGTAATTCCCCTCATATAATTTTATAATTGATTTATTCTCCGAAATGTGATAAAATGAAAAAAAATAATTACAAGGAGAGTACATTAAACTGTAAACGATTATGAAAATATTCACATTATTCAAAAGAACCGCCGTTTTAGGCGCCGCGGCGCTTCTGTTTTTTTTCGGCCTGCCGGCCCTGCGCGCTTACGAAGTCGACCAGAACCCCGACGTCAAATTCGAAAATCACGTAAGGCAGATAGTTTCCGAAGAAGTGAACCGGGCGTTCGAAAAATACAGCGGCGCTTCTAAAAACTCCCTGAAGCCCGCGGAACTGTCCAACCTTCTGATCCCCATCATAACCGAGCAGGTCGTAAAACGTTCCATTCCGCTCATTACAGGCGCCACCGGCCCCGCCGAATCGAAGGACTCCGACAGTTCCCTGGTCCTGGCCAAGATCAAAAATAAAAAAATAACCGCCAACGACGCCGTCGAAGAATATTTAAAACTCCCTCAAAATTCGAGAGTTTTTTTGAACACGTTCGAAAAACTGAAAAGTTTTTTGACCGAAGTCGTCCTCGTTAATCAGATAGTCGTAATGGAGGCCGAAAATAAGAACCTCGCCGACCGTGAAGAGATAAAGATCCAGGTCGAAAAGGCCTTCGAAAACCTTCTCATCGAAAGCTACTATAACCAGATCAAAGACGAAATAATCAAGGCCGTGAATATCACCGAGTCCCAGGTGGCGGCATTTTACGAAGAAAACAAGCAGGAGCGCTTCCAGATCAAAGACTGCGTGACGCTTGCCAATATCTTCGTCAAGTACAATCCCGACGACTCGAACTCCGTGCAGCTGGCCCGCAACAAGATCGAGAAGGCCAAGATGGAACTCGACCTGGGCACCCATTTCGAAAAGGTGTGGGAGAAACATTCAGACGATAAGACCCATAAGAACGGCGTCCTCGGAACATTCAGACGCGACATGTACAGCGACAATCCCATAATAGCCGAAGCCTTCTCCCGCAATCTCGGAGAGTACACGAATACTATCAAGGGAAATAACGGCTTTTACATACTCAAGGTCCTTGAAAAGAACGACTCTAAAACCGTCCCCCTGGCGGACGTTAAAAACCTCATTGAAACCGAGCTGAAATCTAAAATAGAGAACGACCGCCTCGAAGAGTGGCTCAAGACCGTCAAATCAAAATACAACATCAAGATCTACCGCGAAAAGATAGGCGGCGCCGACGACACCATTGAAGTCGGTCAGCAGCAGGGTTCCATTCTCGCTAACATCGCGGCTGCGCCCCCGAAAACTCCCGATAAACCCAAAACCGCTGAAATATCGGCTGACTCCGGCAAGAACGGCCCGAAAGAAACGGCCGCCAAACCCGAAAAAAAGCCCGAGGCAAAGAACGGTAAATCTTCGAAGAAAAAAAGTTCTTCAAACAAAAAAAGCAAATCGGCCGCCGCGAAAAAAGATAAAAAAACCTCTGCCGCCAAAAACGGCAACGGGAATGGAGGCGCACGGGCGGCCGCCGATGATAAAAAAACGGCCGCTGCGGCTCTGGACGCTAAATCGCTCGGCAACCTGAACGAAGTTCTGGCCGAGGTCGACGGTGTCAAAGTGACCAGGCTCAACTATAACGAAAGCATATCCCAGCTGCCTTCCTTCCATAAGAACGATTTCAACAAATTCGCCGACAGGCTCGCGATCGTCGAAAAGATCATAAACAGGATCATATTGAAAAAAGAGGCGAAGCTCGCGCAGATCCAGAATTCGCCCGCCTTCAAAAAAGAAATGAAGGACATCGAAAACAAGATACTCGCCCGCGCGCTGATATTCGAAGAAGTGACGAAAAAACTTATCGAGCCTTCGACAAAAGAACTCAAAGATTATTTCAGCAGGAACAGCGCCGAATTCCAGGTGCGCCACATACTTATTTCCGTTAAAAATCCCGGCGACCAGAACGAAGTGGAAACCGCCCGCCAGAAAGCCATGACGGTCTTCGATAAAGTCGACACCCAGGATTTCGTTCAGCTCGCCCGCCAGCATTCAGACGACGTTTCGAAGAACGACGGAGGGCTTCTGCCGCTGTTCACCTACGACGACATGGTCGAAAATTTTTCCGACGCGGTCGTAAAACTAAAGCAGGGCGGAGTGGCCAAACCCGTCCTCACGCACTTCGGCTTCCATATTATAAAACTTGAGAAGGCCAGACCGCTCGTATTCAACGAAGTTAAGAACAAAATAAAGGAAAAACTCAGCGGATCCACTCAAAAGAAAGCCCTGCTGAACTATATAGAGTCGCTCAAGGAATCTTACGCCTTCGAGCTCAACGAAGAAAACATCAACAAGGCCATCGAACAGAAAATATTCCAAAGATGAAAAGAGCATTAAATGACAGGTAAAAGGGAACGGATATTAAATAAATTCAACCATTTTCTTGACGTCATCGACAAACTGCGCGATCCCGAAAAAGGCTGTCCGTGGGACAAAGAGCAGACGCTCGGCACGATGAAAGACTTTTTTCTGGAGGAGTGCTACGAGCTCAACCATGAAATCGTCAACGGCGACATGGAAAAAACCGCCGACGAGCTGGGCGACGTTCTTCTGCTGGTGGCGCTTTGCGCAAAGATCGGCGACGACGAAAAAAAATTCGATATGGGCGACATACTCGAGAAGATCTCGCACAAACTGATCGAGCGCCATCCTCACGTATTCAGCGAATCGAGCGTAGCCGATTCGGACGACGTCATCAAAAAATGGGACGAGATCAAACGCAAAAAACGCAAAAAAAATATAAGCGAAGACCTGGTCATGAGCCTGCCTCCGCTTCTTTGGGCCTATAAGGTCCAGAAGCGCCTCGCGAACGCGGGGTTCGATTTCACCACCTGCGACGAAACGATGGGCAAGGTGAGGGAAGAACTCGAAGAACTGACGCACGAAATAAAGACGGGCACGCGCGAGCGGATCGAAAGCGAACTCGGCGACTTGTTCTTCTCGCTGATAAACCTTTCGCGCCACCTATCGGTGAACCCCGAAACCGCCCTGGTAAGTTCGATAACTAAATTCATCGACCGGGTGGGCTTCATAGAGAACAACTCCGAAAAGCATTTCGGCAGGCCGTTCAAAGAACTCACGATGGCCGAAATGGACACGCTGTGGGAATTGGCAAAGAAAAAGCCCGTTATGGAGGATAAAAAATAATGAACATCGCAACGATCAAAAGTTTTATCAAATTTATCAAACAGAGCCGCTACAATGAATTTTCGATGAAAGACGGCGGCGTGAGCCTGAAGATCAAATTCAGGCCGCAAAGCGACGAAGGCGAAACGATCCGCGGCATAGACAATCTCGCCTCCGCCGGACAGAGAAGCGAACCGGTCCCGGCCGGCGAAAAGAAAGAAAGCGAGTTCAGCAAAATAATAACCGCGCCGATAGTAGGGCGTTTTTATTCGACCAGGACCGCGGAACAACTCGACCCTATCAAAAAGGGCGACGCGGTCAAAAAAAACCAGACGATCTGCATGATAGAAGCCATGAACATAGAACACGAAATAAAGTCGCCTTACAGCGGGACCATGGAAGAAACGCTCCCTGAAGAAGGCGCGGCAGTAATGTTCGGCCAGCCGATTTTCAAGATCAGAATAGGTAATTAATTTATATTTAATCAAAGGCAGGATAAATAACGATGATAAAAAGAGTTTTAATCGCCAACCGCGGCGAGATAGCTTTACGCATAATAAGGGCATGCCGCGAGCTGGGAGTCGAGACGGTCGCGGTCTATTCGGAGGCCGACGCCGAAAGCCTTCACTGCAAACTCGCGGACCACGCGGTTTGCATCGGACCGGCGAACCCGAAAGAGAGTTATCTCTACGTGCCCAATATCATTTCGGCCGCCGAAATAACCGGCTGCGACGCCGTCCATCCCGGATACGGATTTTTATCGGAAAACGCCGATTTCGCCGACATCTGCAAAAAGCATCAGCTCACCTTCATCGGTCCCGAGCCTAAAATAATTACGCTGATGGGCGACAAATCCGAGGCGCGCGCGGCGATGACGGCGGCGGGCGTGCCCATAGTACCCGGCACGGCGCCTCTGGAATCGCTGAAACGAGCCCTGAGCGAAGCTAACAAAATCGGCTATCCGCTTATAATAAAGGCCTCCGGCGGCGGCGGCGGCAAGGGAATGCGGATCGTGCGCAATGATTCCGACCTCAGCTCCAGCTTCGACATAGCCAAGAACGAAGCCCGCATGGCATTCAGCAACGACGAGGTCTACATGGAAAAATATATCGAGCGGGCCCGCCACATAGAATTTCAAATCATAGCCGACAACTACGGCAACGCCGTGCATCTGGGCGAGCGCGACTGCTCGATCCAGCGCCGCCATCAGAAACTGGTCGAGGAATCGCCGTCGGTATTTCTCACCGACGAGCTGCGCCGCAAAATGGGCGACATAGCGGTCCGGGTCGTCAAATCGGTCAAATACACGAACGCCGGCACCATAGAATTTATCATGGACGAAAACAAGAATTATTATTTCATGGAAATGAACTCCAGAATACAGGTCGAACATCCCGTCACCGAAATGGTCACCTCGATCGATCTTTTGA
>MGFH01000235.1 GCA_001791795.1 Candidatus Wallbacteria bacterium GWC2_49_35 | reverse complement strand
GGCTGAAACAATCTGCGAAACGTCCGGTATGTATCTCGATAGCGTCGGCGCCGGCCGCGATCGAGGCTTCTATCTGTTTTTTCTCCGCTTCGATAAAAAGCGATACGAGTATTCCCGCGTCTTTTAATTTTTTGATCTGTTTTGTAAGGGTTTTAAGCGATCCGGCGGCGTCGAGTCCGCCTTCGGTGGTGCGCTCCGCGCGGCGTTCCGGAACCAGGGTCGCCATATATGGGCCGTTTTCGGCCGCAATATCGACGATCTCGTCAACGGCGGCCATTTCGAGGTTGACTGGAAAAGAACCCGCGCAGGAAAGAATTCCAAGATCCCGGTCGGTTATATGCCGCCTGTCCTCCCTTAAATGAATCGTGATCTGGTCGCATCCGGCGTCGCGGCAGATGAAGGCCGCCTGGAGCGGGTCGGGTTCGGCGCCGCCTCGAGCGTTGCGCAGCGTGGCGACGTGGTCTATGTTCACGCCGAGCCTGATGTGCCGGCCGACGGCTGCAGTCGCGCTTTTATCGTTGCTTTTAAGTTTCATTTAAATCACTCCCACTAAAACATTTTAGCATTTTTTATGCCAGATGTCAAATATTAAGGAAAAATATTTATCTTGAAATAACACAAAAAAATGATATAATAAATTTCATTAAATTATAACGATAAATTACAATGTAAAATTTTCTGTTTGTTAATAAAAAATGAGTAGAATTTAAGAATGTTTATAGTAATTGCATAATTAATTCAATTAAAAAATAAGGAGTAAAGCATGTCAGAAGACAACAATTTGAAAAATTCCGGTGAAAACGTTCAGGAAGCCGCGGTCGTCCGCAATACCGAAAAGCCCGTTCAGGGCAACGGTTTATTTGGAATAGGCTGCATTCTTATATTCGCGATATTCATAGGATGGGGTATGTACAAGGGCGCCGTCAACAGGGACGAGGCGAAAAAAGCCCTCGCGGCCAAAGGCGTTGAGGTAAGTGACGCTTCGGTTATCGCGTCGGTCAAAAAAGGCGACCATGAAACGTTGAAACAGCTGCTGACCGCCGGCGCGAACGCCGAGGCTAAAGGCGACAACGATTCAAGCGCGCTGATAGTCTCTGTCACGGAAGGCAAGACCGATATAGTGAAGCAGCTCCTTGCGGCAAAAGTGAACGTCAATTTCAAAAACGCGCAGGGCGTTTCTGCGCTGATCGCCGCCGCCGACAAAAACAACGCCCAGATCGCCGGCATGCTCTTTAATAACACCGTCGAAGTCAACGCGATAGATAATTCGGGCAATACAGCTTTGATTTACGCCGCGGAACGCGCTAACGCGGAACTTGTAAAAATGCTTTTATCGAAAGGCGCGGACCTGCGGATCAAAAACAACAAGGGCGAAACGGCGCTTGCCGCGGCTAAAGCCGATAACATAAAAGAAATTTTAACCGCCGCCGAAAAGTCTCAGGGCATTTCAGGCGCCTCACCAGCCGCACAGGCCGGCAGCACTGCGTCGGTACAGCTCGCCTCCTCTTCCGCCGATATCGAAAAACTCTCCCCGGCAGAGGCGCGCAAAAAACTCGAAGCGTCGAACGTTCAATACAACGATAACCGCTTTATAGAGGCTGTTTCTAAAAACGAAACCGAAGCCGTCGCCCTTTTTATAAGAGCCGGCCTGCATCCCAACACTAAAAACGCCGACGGCGTCAACTCGCTCATGGCCGCTTCAAAAGAAGGCAACGTCGAAATGATGAAATTCCTTCTTTCGAAAAACGCTAACGTCAACGCTAAAGACAAAAATGACGCCACCGCGCTTATGATTGCGGCTGAAAACCCGAAACCGGACGCGGTTAAACTCCTTATCGAAAAGGGCGCCGACGTTAACGCGAAAGATAAAAAAGGAAGGAACTCGCTCAATTTCGCCGTTAACGAAGATGTCAAAAAGGCGCTTTCGGCCGCTGGCGCGAAATAAGCTGAAGGTCTCGAGACATTTCAGGCCTTAACCACAGATGAGGATTTTTTTACAAAATTAAAGCATCATCTTAAACTTTAGTATAATTTTAATAATTCTTATCAAAAAACAGAGAATAGTTGACGGGATTGTCCCATAACTATTCTCTGTTCTATTTTAGTGTCTAGAAAGTTTTTTGTATAAATGCGGCCGGGTGATAACTATTACGGCTGAACGACTATTGCGCGCTCATTGCGGGTCGCCCACTGCGCCTTGAAAGAGGCGAACGAGTAAGTGCGCTGGCCGCCCTGCCAGGGGTCGTTGACGTAAACTTTTCCGTCTTTAACGCCGGTGACGACCATATAATGGCCGCTGCCCCAGTAGCCCTGAGTGTTGACGTTGGCGATGACGGGCCTTCCGCTCTCGGTTATGGCTTTAAGCGAGTCTATCGTCATGTTTTCTTTCTGGTAGCTGCCTTTGAAACCGTTGTTTTTGGCTGCCGTGAGGATGTTACCGCAGTAAGTGCCCTGCCATCCGCCGCCCGCACTGAGAGTTTTAGTTTCTTTGGCCACTTTCACGGTAGGCTTGTCCACTCCGTAAAATTCCATTGCCATGGCAAGCGATGTCGGGCCGCACAATGAATGCCCCAGCGGGCCGTTTTCTTTTGCCCTCTGCGCGCGCTCGGGAACGTTTAAAAGACCGCTTTTTTCAAAACCCTTCGTGCCGTTAGCGGCGGTCTGGTTTTTGGAGTTGCCGTCCGAATCTTTCGATTTGTCTTTGTCGTCGTTTTTAGCTTCCGCGGCGGCCGGTTTCGCGGGAGAATCGTCTTTGTTTTTATCGTCTGAGGCGCGTTTGGCGGAAGCTTTCGGCACGTCGACGTATGCTTTATAGACGAATCCGGTCTTTCCGTTATATTTTATCTTGTACCAGTCGCCGTCTTCGCCGATAATCTCGATCTTCGCGCCGTCGCTCAGTTTGCCTATTTTATCGCCCCACGCGCCGTCGCGGACGTTCAGGCCGTAAGCGGGATTGACGTCTACTGTGGCGGTCGTCTCCATTTTTTTGAGCTTTGAATTATCACCGCTGTTAGTGACCATGGCCTGTTTCAGGATATATCCTTTTTTGCCGTCGTAGTCGATTATATACCAGTCGCCTTCAACGGATTTGATATCTACGAACTTGCCCGAGTAAAGTTTACCGATAACGTTGCCCCACGCACCGTCGCGCACTTTTACCTCGCCGAGGCCGGGAGTGACTATGCCTTTTAAATCGACGGGTTCGTCTTTATTGCCGTCCTTATCGTCATTGTCGTTTCCGTCCTGTTCGTCGTCGTCTTTATCCCGGTCTTCGTCGTCATCGTCCTTATCTTTTTCCTGCTCGTCGTCTTTGTCCTTTTCATCGTCGTCTTTGCCGTCGCCGGTTACGAACTTGCCGTTGTGTCCGACCTTGCGTTCGAATTTTTTAAGCCATGAATTTTTATCGGCGTCGTAGGTGCGCACGATAACGTATTCCGTCGTAAGAGTGAGTGTATTGAAGTATTTCGCGCTGTTATTGATATTTGCGTTGTGTATGACCCTGATCTGATTTTTCCAGAGATTCGCCGACGAGTTATAATGCTTGCCGGACGGTTTTATGTGCACGTGTCCTGACGCCCACATGAAAACCTGCTTGTTGCCTTTTAAAATATCTTCGAGCTTATCGGCCGGCTGGGCGCTCGAGCCTCGCATTCCAAGCTTTTCGCCCGCCTTGAAGGTGTTTTCAAGCGGTGCGTGGCAGAAAATTATAGTAGGCATTTCTTTATTTTTTGAAAGCGTGTTTTCGAGCCATTTAAGCGCGCCGCCGGAAAGCGTCACAAGGGGTTTTGCGTCTAGCGCATCGGCTGACAGGAATATCAGAAGGTAACCGTTCGCCTTTTGCGCGAAATAATTGGATTTTTGACCGAAGGCTTCTCTGAATCTTTCAAGTTTATGCTTTTTAACCGACGCGCTTGCTCTGACTTTTTTGTCGCCGTTTTTGCGATCGGCGTAAATGTAGTCGTGATTGCCGGTTACGGCGAAAATTTTGCCTTTGAGTTTTCTGATCGTTTTGACCGCGAGGTCGAATTCTTTTTCAGTGCCTATTTCTTTGCAGGAATCGCCGAGAATAGCAGTAGAATCGACGCCCATGCGGTTTATCGCAGCGATGACATCGTTGACGGCCTTTAAATTTGTGTCGCAGATGTGCAGGTCGGCCAGAAGCCCCATTTCGTATTTATTTTTTTCTTTTACGGCCTGCGAGTCGAGCGCCGATGAAGAAGCCTTCTGTTCCGATGCGCTGGTTTCGCCGCCGGCGATATCTTTGTTAAGTTCGCCTATGCTCGCAGCGAAAGACGAAGTTCCCGCCGCAAGGCATATTATTAATAACAGCGAAAGAAAATAAAATCTGGCTCCGCTGAAAAAAGAGTTATTTTTGATCATAATCACTCCAGCCTTTCTTTTATAATAAAATTTTTTAAACAGTAAAATACTTGCATTAAACCAAATAAACCGTCAAATCACTCAAATGATTGAAAAATCATCGAATTATCAATTCAAATATAAAAACAAATGCGCGTTCGATTTTCAAATCGAAGCGTTATTAAAATTATACTGTGCAAAACCGTCGAATGTTCCAAAAATTTTTAAGCGCTTGCGAAAAACTTTAATATCTGTTCCGGCCTGCCTATTATCACATCGGCTCCGGCTTCTTTAAGTTCGCGCTCCGGCCTGAATCCCCAGCTGACGCCCGCCGCGAACATTTTGGCGTTTCTGGCGGTGGCCATGTCGGTGTCGGTGTCGCCGGCGTAAAAGAATTGAGAAACGGGAATGTCGAGGTCTCTTGCGATGTAAAGAGCGGCGGCCGGGTCGGGTTTTTTTTCGAACCTGTCGGAAGCGCCTATAACGTGTTCGAATTTGAAGCCTTTAAAATACCGCCCTACCATGGCTTCGGTGAATATATGCGGTTTATTCGACAGAATGCTTATTCTGACATTCGCTTCAGCCAGCGTGCCCAGCATTTCAATTATTCCAGGGTAAGGCGCGGTTTTATTGTCGCAGTTTTTACCGTATTCGCGATCCATTTCAATGACGATCTCATCGATGAGTTCAGGCCGCCGAGCGTTTTCAGGAAGAGCCCGGACCGCCAGATTTTTCATTCCGTCGCCGACGAAGAATTTATAACTTTCGACGCTGTGGCCGGCGAATCCGCGCCGTCCGAGGACCGCGTTCATGGAATCGCGGATATCGTCGATGGTGTTGAGAAGGGTTCCGTCCAGATCGAATATCGCGGCTATGTAATTCATAGAAACCTCAGTAAAAAATATCGAATTCAGGCGAGCCGGTTATAAGTTTCAAAACGATGAAGTGGTGGATAAGGTCCGATAAAAACATCGCCGTTCCGGCTATGAAAGCGTATTTCTTATATTTTTCGCTCAGGAACGCGGCGGCGATCATAATCAGAAGCCCTATATAGCCGTGATGTATGCGCAGGCCGAAAGTAAGGCCTGCGACGGCTTTGGTGGCTTCGCTCGACTTCATTTTAAGCGCGAATCGGAAGAAAACCGTTATGAGCTCGATAATGACAGTCAATAAAGCAATCTTTTTTACCATAAATTAACCAGCCCTTCATTCATAATTTAATTCAAAATCTCCGGGTTCATGAGCATTTTATTCAGGCGGCTCAGATCTTTTTATACTTGAAAAATTCCCATATCTCGTCGGAAGCGTTAATGTCCATACAGGTGTTGCCGCCTTCGCCGTCTTTAGTTATGAACCACCTGTAAAGCGCTCCGAATTTTATTCCGGGCCAGGTGTGCCCGCCGCCTTCGATCTCGTAAAAAACGACTTCAGAAGAACTTCCGCCGGCTGCGGCATAAACTTCTTTTTTGACCGTAGCGCCGTCCGCCGGGTCTTTATCGGCGATTTTGGTAATTACGGGCGTTTTCGCGCATTTATTGTTTTCGGCCCAGAATTTGACGCTGTCACGCGCGGATATGACGCTTCCCCTGTTAAACGCCACTGCGCCGCCTTCCCATTTGACGAGCATGTCCTTCGTGCCGTTCATCATTAAAAAAGGCAGCGCCTTTACGGGTATTTCGTTTTTCTGCGTTTCGGGGATGCTGGTTATCAAGGCCGCCGCCGCCGCGAGCATGCCGCCTTTTTTTATAGCGAAAAGATGCGTCATCATGCCGCCGTTTGAAACGCCAGCCATATAGATCCGGCTTTTATCTATGTTATATTTTGCCGTTATCGCCTTGATCATCGCGCAGAGGAATTTGACGTCGTCGATATTGTTCTTATGGGCGTAAGACTTCATGTCTCCGCGTTTGTCGTTCCAATTTTTTTTGAGAGCGTCAGGATAAGCCGTGACGAAGCCTTCACGGTTTGCTATGGCGTCGAAGCCGCATGCTTTCTGCATTCTTGAACCGTTTCCTCCTCCGCCGTGAAGCACAATAAGAAGTGGAACGGCCCTGTTTTTATCCCTGAGCGCGCCTTGATAAACTATGTAAGTTCTATCGATACCGTCTATGGCGACAGTTTCCTTTGCGCCCTGATAAGAATGGCATTTTGAAATAAAAACCAGCATGACCGCCAGCGCAGATAATACAAGCATCGTTTTCTTTAGTTTCATTTGTTATTCTTTCATCAAAAAATGAAGATTGGCTATTGAAATGCCGCTGAGTATCGCGCCTATGATCCCCAGAAAACCCTGATCGGTGCCGGCGATGAATAAATTTTCAAAACGCGTGACGCCGTTTTTGCTTTTGTCTGGAGTTCCGTAGACCGCGCCGTTTATATGGCCGGTGAACCGTTTAACGGTTTTGGGCGTGAATATGTCGTAAAATTTGACATCTTCGCTGCTGAACGCCGGAACGAAGCGCTTTATGATATTTTGGGTTTTCGCTAAAACTGCCTCTTTTTGACTTTTATAATCTTCGGCGGAAAGCGAGTGCCAGATGTCGCTGTTGGCCATGTTCGTGACGCGCAGCATGACTTCGGTGAGCGGCTTTTCATATTGAAAATTATTAGGGCAGCACAGAACGCCGCTCGAGTAATCGACTATTTCCGAAGGGCGGCTGTAAGAGAATTTATCGGAGTCGTTGTAGAAGATTATGGTGTTGTCGTACCCGCTGCGCGAAATGATATCGCTTTTTAAAATATAGATGGCCTCGGTGAACGACAGAACGCCCGGCCTGACTTCCGCGGCGGCGCTTCCGCTTTCGCTGCCGATATTTTTGGGGTCGGAAGCGAGATTTAAAGTTTCTAAAAGCCCTATGGTCGATAAAATTTTCGGCGCGGCGATCTCTTCGCCCGACGCCAGCGTTACCGATCTCGCCCGTCCGCCTTCGATATTTATCGATCGGACCTCCGTTTTCAGGCGCAGCTCGCCGCCGCATTCTTTGAGTTTATTTTCCAGAAGGCCGATTATCTTTCTGACGCCTTCGTAGGGCCGCGAAAAGCCTTCTATGAAGATACTTTTAAACATTATCACGAACTGCCCGAACTCCATGTCGTTTTCAGAGGCGCTGCCGTAGTATGAAAGCGGGCACAGAAGCATTTCGATAAGGAGCGGGTCGGTGATCACCGACGATATGACGCCGCGAGCGGACATGGGTTTTGCGTTCAGATCCAGCTCGTTGTGCGAATTTATGCGTTCGAGCAGTTTTTCGAAATTGCCGGCCTGTTGCGGAAAAACCTCGTGGACCTGCGTTCTGAAAAATTTGAAATCGTTGGTGAAACCAAGCTCGGCGCTTTTGAAATGTATCTTTGAAATTTTCTGGGGGCGCAGCGCGAAATCTTCGTGCTTTAAGCGCAGCTGCCTTAAAATTTTAAGGAACGGCGAAAGCGTTTTATTTTGAGGCGGGCAATAATTGGTCATGGCGTGCAGGCCCACGTCGAGATCGTAACCGCCCCGCCTGTAATATGAATTGAGGCCGCCGGTCACGAAATGTTTTTCGAGAACGCAGACCTTGCGGCCGTAATAGGCGAGCCTGATGGCGGCGGCAAGCCCTGACATGCCCGCGCCTATTATAATGGCGTCGTAACTCAATCGCTGTATCTCCTTTTGAATTTAAAATCGATGCTTTACCGATAAAGAAAAATCGATATCGCGCTAAATTTTATATAAAAAATGCGATTATGTCAATATAAATATCAATATATCTTGACAATCAAAGTCAAAATAAATTATAATCACGGTGGTTTATACGATTGATAGAAATTGACGGTGATAAAAAATGAACAATTATTATTCGACCCCGGATTCGAATAACGAAGAATTGATACTCAAAATCAAAGACCTCAAGAAAAAAAGAAACGCCGTGATACTCGCGCATAATTATCAGCTGCCCGAAGTGCAGGATATAGCTGATTTCGTCGGCGATTCGCTCGGGCTGTCCATGGAGGCCTCCAAAACCGACTGCAAGGTCATCGTTTTCTGCGGAGTGTATTTCATGGCCGAAACGGCGAAGATCCTTTCGCCCGAAAAAACCGTGCTGATGCCCGATCCTGACGCCGGATGCCCCATGGCGAGCATGATCGCCGTCGACGACCTTCTTAAAATGCAGGCGGAGCATCCGGACGCAAAGACCATTTGCTACGTCAATTCATTCGCCGAGATAAAGGCTCATTGCGATTACTGCTGCACATCCGCCAACGCGCTCAAAATGGTCGAAAGCCTTCCATACGATGAATTCATATTCGTGCCCGACCGCTATCTAGG
This sequence comes from Candidatus Wallbacteria bacterium GWC2_49_35, assembly GCA_001791795.1. GTDB lineage: Bacteria > Muiribacteriota > UBA9980 > UBA9980 > UBA9980 > UBA9980. The sequence goes on along the minus strand of MGFH01000235.1, from coordinate 17,419 downwards.
CTCGTTCGTAAAGGGCAAAACCGGAAAGAAAATACATCTGTGGAAGGGATTCTGCCCCGTCCATCTCAAGTTTATAAAGGAAAATATAGCCGAAGCGCGCTCTAAATATCCGAACGCGAAGGTCATGGTACATCCGGAATGCTCCGAAGAAATAGTAGCGGCCGCCGATTATGCGCTTGGGACCGAAGGAATGCTGCGTCATGCCAGAAGCGCCGCCGGCGAGAACGAATATATAATAGGAACCGAAGAATCTTTCATTTACAGGCTCGCTAAAGAAGTTCCGGGCAAAAAGTTCTATCCTCTTTCGAAGTCGTGCGTATGCCCGAATATGAAAAAAACCACGCTCGAAAAGGTGTTGTGGTGCCTTGAAGATATGAAGACCGAGATCACGGTCGACCCGCTCATCGCGCAAAAGGCTAAATTGTCAATCGACAGAATGCTCGAAGTCAAATAATATATTTCTATAAAATAAACAGGGGCACATTGTATGCCCCTGTTTAGATTTTTCACTATATTTAGTTATTCTTAATAAAATTAAAATTTCATTTTAACTCTTACGCCATTCAATTTCGGTTCTTTCATTAATAAATTTCCAATGTTATTTCAGATATTTTGATTTATTGAAGTGATGAAAATTATATAACTCGTCAAGACGAAATCCGCACGAACTGCACTCCACTATCGAACCCATTCTTGACCATCTGGATGAATCGCACTTTGGGCAAGCCGCCATACTATATACCACAACCTTTCGTGAATTAGTTGTTTTCAATCTTGATATTAAATTTCAGCCGGTTGATTTAATTATCGGTAAAAAACAAAAAAAATAAAACAAAAAAAAGTTATGGTGATCGGTTCATGATTTTAGTTTCATATTGCAAACTGGGGCTTAAATGTACATATAAAGCCGGCACGAATGAGCATATTCCGGACGCTCCGTTCTTAAAAAGTTTACTGACGAAAGGCCTTGTTATCGGCGTTTGCCCTGAGATATTCGGCGGACTCTCCACGCCGCGCGACCCTTCGGAGATCAGGGGCGGCAACGGCATTGGAGTTCTTAGCGGCACGGCTGGAGTGTTTTCGGATAAAGGCCTCGACGTGACCCGGAATTTCATCGCGGGCGCGGCTATGTGCGCGGATATAGCCGAAAAATACGGCGCCCGCGCCGCCGTTCTGAACGAATGCAGCCCGTCGTGCGGGGTTAAATATATTTACGACGGTACGTTCACAAAAACCAGGAGCGAGGGGCCCGGCGTTCTCGGCGCGATGCTTTTGGACAGGTTCGGCGCCTCGTTTCCCTTATTCGGCGAGCTCGATAAAAATGAGGAGAGTTTTTTGTTAAATCTTTTTGACAAGCGCTAAAAATTATGGTAAACTATTTCGGTCAGGGGCGTATAATATGAGTTATAGTTATATAAACAGGCAAAATTTAAAATTCGCCGATCTTCATACTCACACTAAGCATTCCGACGGCACTTTCACGCCTTCGGAGCTTGTCGAGTATGCTGCTAAACAGGGAGTGGTGGTGCTTTCGGTTACCGACCACGACTCGGTTTCGGGCATCGACGAGGCCATCGAAACCGGCTTCAGGTGCGGTGTGGAGATAATACCGGGAATCGAGCTCAACACCGACTTCAAAGACGGCGAGCTTCATGTCCTGGGATATTTCATAGATTATAAAAACCCCGAATTTATAAAAAAACTTAACCACTTCAGGGAGTCGCGCATCGAGCGCATGCGCCTCATGATAGATAAGCTAAAGGGCAACGGCCACAGCATTTCTTTCGACGAGGTCCGCGACGAGGCGCTTGGCGCAACCGGCGGTGAGAACGTTCTGGGCTCCATAGGCCGGCCGCATCTTGCGCGCGTCATGGTCAAAAGAAAGATTGTCGAGGACGAGCGGGTGGCTTTCGAACGCTATCTGGGCAACGGAAAATCCTGTTACGTCGAAGTGTTGAACAAACTCGCGCCGGCCGACGCGGTGCGCTTCATAGTCGAATTCGGCGGGATCGCCATCATGGCGCATCCCGGGCTAACCGGCAGGGACGAAATTATCGCCGAACTCGTGAAAGAAGGCCTTGCGGGCCTTGAAGTCTATCATACTTCGCACGATCCGCAGGCTACGAAAAAATATGAAAAAATCGCGGCCGAACTTAATCTTATTACGACGGGCGGCTCGGACTGCCACGGCCCGAAGCGCGACATGGCGCCTTACTGCGGCTCGATAAAGCTTCCGCTTCAGCTGGTCGAAGCTCTGAAAAAGAAAAAAGGAATAATATAGGCTTCGCGACGGCCCCTGAATTGCGCACGAAAACGTCCATGGAACGGCGATGTGATGCGAAGCGAGAGCCCGGGATTAATAAATAACGGAGTATTGATAATGTTTAATAAAAGTGAAAAAAGTCTTGTATTGTCAATTAAAACGGCGGCCGCCCTTCTGTGCGCGTTATTATTTATAGCCGCCGCCTACGGCGACGCATTTGCCGTAAGGGCCCAGGCTGAAAGGTTATGCGAGGAAGGCATAAAGCTCTTCCAGCTCGGAAAATATGCCGAGGCCGAAACCAAATTCAGCTCGGCCATAGGCGAAGATGGATCATACGGGCCTTCTTATTATTACATGGCCCGGATATACGAGCAGCGCAATAACCACGACGAGGCATTAAGTTACATAAAAAAGGCGCTTTCTAACATCCCGCACGAAGATATATACAAGAACTACGTCTGCGAGATCAACAACAACATGGCCATCGAGGCTATAAAGAACAACAATATCGACAGGGCCTATAAACTCTATTACTCCAATCTCGATCTGGTCCCGTATCATCTTCCCACATATAACAGGCTGGCCGCTCTGGCCATAAAAAAAGGCGATTATAACGACGCCCTGCTTCAGTGCAATAAAGCCCTTGAAAAAAACTCGGCCATCCCGCCTAACGTAAGGTTCGACTCGAACGAACAGGCCATGCTGCACACGCATATGGCCCTGTGCTTTTTTGAACTGAAAAACTACTCCCGCGCTATCAACGAGATCGAAACCGCCAAAAACACCAAAGATTCGTCCTACGTTCAGAAATATTACAAAAAGATAATGGGCGACGAAAATCCCGTAGTTTCCGAATTGAAAAAAGCTGACGCCGCTTTCGAGGCCGGTGATTTCAAGACGGCCCGTGAAGGCTACGACAAGGTCATATCGTTATATCCGAACAGCAAGACTGCGGTGGAAAAACTGTCCATTATGGACGCTCAGGCGCGCATTGAAAACGTTATAGCGGAAGCCGATCTTCTTGCATCGAACAACCAGATCGAAGAGGCCATAGACAAATATAACCAGGTCCTTGCCGCCGATCCAACGCGCGTGGTCCTCAAGGACAAAATAAAAGAACTCAAGGCGAAGGCTGAGCTCATCCAGAAACAGGCTGCGGCTTCCATCAGAGGCAAGTCCAATTCCAAATCGACCGACAGTATCGATATCGACGCCAAACTCAGGCAGCTGATCGAAAAATCGCACACCAGCGTTAATCCCGATCAGGCTTACGAGCTCAAATTCACCGAGGCCGAGGGTTATTACAGCAAGCAGGAATACGACAAGGCCCTCGAAATTTACCACAAACTGATCGAAGACAGGGAAGATTTCAGGCCTGATGAAATAAACAAGAGAATACGCTCCATTTACGCGTCCCGCGGCGAATTTTTCATTGAATACTATAACATGGCCGTGCCGAAACTATACGTTTATCTCGCTTTCGCGGCGGTCATAGCGCTTATAATCTGGATGTATTTCGGCGGCCAGATCGCCGTCATGATGAAGCCGGATCCCATGAAAAACTACAAGGACGGCGTGGATTACCTCGACAAGGAAAAGTACGAATCCGCGATCGCCTCTTTTGAAAAGGCGCTGAACAATAATTTTGAACCGCTCGAACGCGCCAGGATAAAGGCGAAGTTGTCGCTGTGCTATTTCAAGATCAAAAATTACGACAAATGCATAAAGGTCAGCCTCGAGGTACTCGACGTCGACCCCAAAAACGAAGTAGTGCACGGTTATCTAGGCAATTCATTTCTCGAAAAAAACGCCACCAACGAAAGGGCGATCAGCGAGTACAAACTGCTGCTGAGAAAGCAGAAGGACGACAAGCGACTGCTTACGACCCTTTGCACCCAATTTATCAAAGAAGACAACCTTTCGCAGGAAGCCATCGATGTTTATCAGAAAATATTCACGATAGATTCCAAAGACAAGAACGTCCGCAGGATGCTGTGCGACGCCTTCGTCAGAAGCAACGATAAAACCGATATAGCCATCAAGGTTTACGAGTCCATACTCTCCGACGAGCCGCACCGCGCCGAAGTTAAACTTATGCTTATCTCGGCCAAATTCAGCAGAAAGAATTTCGACGAATGCGTCATGCTCTGCGAAGAACTTTTTGAAAAAGGCGTCATCGAAAATATAACTCTCGAATACTATACAAACTCGTATTTCAAACTCGACAAAAAATCCGAATTATATCAGAAATACGTCGACCTGAGCCGCAAATTTCCCGACAATCAGATATTGAAATCATACGTCGATAAGATACAGTCGCAACTGGTGGTCGAAAGGCTTACCGGCGGCGGCGGTCCGGCTGTAGTGCCGGCCGGTTCCGGAAGCGGCGGCCCGGTCCCCGCGGCGTCACAGCAGCAGGGCGCGCCCGGCGCGAACGCTCCGTCGGCTCCCGCCGTTAATATATGTCGTAACTGCGCGCATATGAATCCGGCCGGATTGAAAACCTGTGAGCACTGCGGCGCGGCGATGTAAGGACGATCCGCTGCCGTTATCGGGCTAAAGGAGCGATCTTTTATAATTTAAAGGCATTATTTAATTAAAAGCATTTCAGTGGAAATTTTTGCTATACTTAATAAGGGAACCAAGTATACTATTTGCCGTCAGTTTTCGATAAGTGAATTATTAAATTGAAAGTGTCGATTTGGTGAGTTTATGGCAGGCGAACAACAACCCAGTACCAGCACCACATATTTCGAAGTAACGAATCTGGCTTCGCTCGAAAAATATCTGTCCAAGGGTCAGGTAGTCGAAATAGAAGTCAAACTCGGCCTTTTTGCCGGCCAGTATAAAAGCCGCGTCGGTATCATGGGCGATAAATATCTTTCCATGAGCGTGCCGAGCATCGCCGGAAAACACGTCCACATCTGGGAAAAAACCGTCTGCCATCTGAATTATATGAGAAGTGACGGTATGTACACCTTCAGCGCGCGCGTGGTCAAGAGCGAAATTTATCCGAAGCCGATCCTTTATCTTTCAATACCCGAAAAGGTCGAAAAGATACAGCGCCGCCGCTACGTGAGGGTCGACGGGAAAATGCCCGTCAGAATGAGGCTCTTCAAGGAAGATACCAGTTACGAGGACCAGCCGGAACCGTTTTTTGACGCGACCACCGTGAACGTTTCGGCGGGCGGCCTGAGGCTTGACAGTCCGAAACATAAACTGGAGCTCGGCGATGTTTACGAGTTTGAGTTCGCTTTAGATAACTATAAATATCAGAACATCCTTGGTGAAATCGTCAGGGCCGCCGAGATGAAAAACCCGCAGGGCAATCTGCTGACATATCCGGACGGAACGACGATGTATAATTACGGCATCAATTTCATACAGATACACCGCGTTCAGAAAGAAAAAATTATTTCTTATGTCTTTAAATGCGAGCGTGAGATGATAGCGAAAAGATAGGAAATGTTTGAGTTGGGTTGAATATAATGAATAAAACGTACGGGCGATTAAGCTTGAACATATCAAAAAGCTTATTATTAGCGGCATTTATTTTAACAATAACGGCCGCCTTTTTCGCTTTTGACGGGTCCGGCGCCAACACCTCGTCCGCGCAGTCCGAGCAGGACATCAACGCCATCAACGACGTCGGCCTGCTTTATTACAACTCGGGCAACTACGAAGAAGCGATAGCCGAGTTCAAAAAAATACTGAAGAAAAAACCCGATCATGACGTGGCATATTTCAATATAGGCTGCGTCTACCAGAAAAAGAAAGACTGGAAAGAAGCCGAACGCGCTTTTTCAGCGGTGCTCGAGCTCATTCCCGACGACGGCGAGGCGCAGAAAAGGCTTATGTCGGTCTGCGAAGCGTGGGTCAACCAGCTCACCAACGAACTTTCAGTACAGCCCGATAACGCATCGCTGCATAACGATCTGGGCAGGGCGTACCTGTCGATGGGAAAACTCGAAGAGGCCTACCAGGAAATATCAAAGGCCATATCGCTCAAGGCGAATCTCGCGGGCGCCTATTATAACTTCGCCGAACTTTATGTAAAAAAGCAAAGTCCCGATAAGGCGCTGGCTGAAATAAAAAAAGCGTGCGAGATAGATTCTAAAAACATAGTTTTTCAGCAATACTATAAAAAAGTGGCGGCGCTGGCCGGCACCGAAGCGGAAGAGCCTTCCGGCGAGACGAGCCATGGCGAAACCGGCTCGGACGGAGGAGTTTTCACCGGTTCTAAAAAGGACGAGGAAAATATTTTCAAGGCCGGAGTGGACGCTTTCGAAAAGAAGAAATACGAGCCCGCGCTTTCGAATTTTGAAAAAGTATTCAGGCTCAATCCCAAAAACACCGAAGCGAAAAATTATATAGACAAAATCAAAGAATCCCTGAAAAACCGCAAGGCGATCCGCGACCTGTTCGAATCGGCCGACAAAAAATGCAAAAAAGACCGCTGGGGCGAGGCCATTCCTCTGCTTGAAAAAGCCAGAGACAATCCCATGTTCAAAGAAGACACCAATTACATGGACGTTCTGCGCACACTTTCAGACGCCTATATGCGCACCGCCGAATACGCCAAGGCGCAGACCATTTACGAAGATCTTAAATCGCAGAACTCGAATTTATTCTTCGTCAATTATAACCTTGCCCAGATTTACCTTTTCAACGGCGAGTATGACAGGGGCGAAGAAGCGCTTAACGAAGCGCTTAAAGCCGATGGAATAACCGCAGAGCAAATCAAACTCGCCCGTGAGATACTGTCGACTCTGTCATGGAAACGCAAAAGAATTTATCTTTATATTCTCGGTTTTATAGTCGGGGCCGCGCTTATCGGCGTTTTATACGTTTTCAACTCGCCCGCGGCCAGAAAAACCCGATTTCTTCAGAGGTGCGAAGAATTCCGGGCAAGTTCCGACTGGAACGGCCTGCTGAAATATACATCCACCGTTCCCGATTATAAATTCACCGTTCAGGAAAACGTGAAGATCAATCTGCTGCTCGCGACCGCCTGCTACAACATGGAAAAATACGAAGACAGTATACGCAACGCCCGCAGGGCTCTTAACTTCGATTCGTCGCTCACGGCCGCCAACGAAATAATGGCTCGCTGCTTCTTAAAGAAAAAATCCATAAACGATGAAGCGATCTTCCAGTATAAAAAATTATTGAAGAACGACCCGGGTAATGTGGAAGTTTTAAAATTAATTTCAGAATATTATATAAAACTTTCAAAAAATACCGATAAGTTTGTTAAGAGAGAAAGTCTTACGGACGAGCTGATTGATAATTTAAAACTATACGCGGTAAAGGAGCGTCACAATCGCGAACTGGCCACATTCATGGCCAATCTGCTCAGGCAGCGCAAAGATACGAGCGACGCGGCCGTTCAGATATATGAAAACGCTCTTTCGCATGAGGAAAACATCCGGGTGCGCGAGGTGCTCGCGAAGGCATACTACGACACCAAAAACTTCGAAAAGGCCATCAACGAGTGTAAGATCGTCTTCAAAGAAAACGTCGAGAACACCCAGATACACAGAATTTTTATCGATTCTCACATGGCCCTCGGCCGTTACGGCGAGGTGTGCCTCGAATACGAAAAGCTCATGCTCCTTTATCCTAATTCGCAGGACCTCGAGCGCCGCGTCAACGAGCTAAAGCGCCAGAACATGGTCATCGGCGACGCAGCCCCGCTTCCTGGTCCTTCCGCGCATGCGGCCTCCATCATGGCCTCTCAGCAGGGCGGCCAGCAGAACCGTCAGGGCGATCTTTCGCAGTCTCCTGCCGGGGCCTCGTACGATATGCCGGGCGTTCAGCGTCAGCAGCAGATAGTAACGACCGATTACGCCCGATGCTTCGAACGCGGTCTTCGCTATATCGAAGACAAGGACTATACCAACGCCATATCGGAGTTCAAGGTCGTTATTAAAGGTGCGCCCCAGCTCAGAAACGAAAGCTACAAGCTGCTGGTGACCTGCTATCTCAGAAAAGGTCTGCTGGACCTCGCCTACGAGCAGTACAAACTCGTGCGATGCGACCAGGAAATGATGCCCGACGAGGTTAAGGAATTGACCTACAATCTCGCCCGCGCCTTCGAAGAAAAAGGCAAATTCAAAGAATCTCTCGAAGTTTATAACGTAATCTGCAAAGTCGATATCGGATATAAAGATGTATTTGATAAATTTGAGGAACTACACGCATACATATCAAAATTCAACTGACGGCGGCCGCTACTCGGGCGTCCTTCGCGTCTTTCCCGTTTTCTTTCAACTTTCACGCATTAAAAAACATTTTTTAACCGTTGCTTTAGCCGCCCTTCTCTGCGCGGCCTTTTTGTGCTTTGGTCCGTTTTCGTTTCATGGGACGGCTTTCGCCGGATCTTCGGATGAAAAATGCCGCACTTTCAGCGGGACGATATACGATCTGCGGACGCTTGACCCCCTTGCGGGCGCGGTGGTATCGGTCAGATCGGGCGACAAAAAAGGGGATCACTTTGAAACTAAAACCGGCGACAACGGAAAATATTCGCTGTACGATATTCCGGCCGGCACATATACCGTAAAGGTTAGCAGGGAAGAATACGTAAGCGATTCGATCCGGCTCCACCTGAAAAAACCTTATGAGCGTTACGACGCCTCGATAGAGTCGGAACGTGACTTCGAAAGGAAAAACAAGCCCGATTACGAGCGCAACGTGGACCGCTATGCCGCCGAAGAAGATGAAGAATACGGCGTTTACGGCCGCGACGGCGCCGGAACGCTCGAAATGTCACCCGCACCTGAATTTTCGCCGAAAGATAATTTTAACGGCGTCAGCGGCTTTTTCAACCTGCCCGACTGCAGCGTAATGCCTTACTGCTCCTATCGCCTGAGTTACGGCGTTCAGCGCTCGAAAAGGCTTTCGAGCCCGGCGACGCCCTACATCGAATCGAATTATTCGACCGCGGTCGGCTACGGTCTCGCCGAGAACATGGAAATGTCGGTGTTCGCCTTCCAGCATTTCGATGGAGACATCAAGCCGATGATCGTTCCGGCCACCGCTACCACTGCGGCGAGAGTCGTTCCGCCGTTTTACTCCGACCGGACGGGCGTTTCCATCAAATACGCCGGAAAATATAAATATAAGCAAACAAGCCAGGTTTTTCCGTATTCGCTTCTTTACACTCATTACAACGACGGCTCTGACGAGATCGCCATACCCGTCGAGATCATGTCGCAGTTCAGCGGGAAGTTTTACTTTATACCCACTTATATATCCAGGCTCGGCGGCAACGTGCATTTCAATTTCGCTTATAACAAGCCTCTGTTCATAGATCACCGCAAGCTCAGCTACATGATGGAGTTCGTTCAGAACGACAAACATCGCTGGAATATCATAAACGCCGGATTCAGGCTCGAATTCAAGAACGATTCCGCCGCTAATTTCTTCCTGCTTACCGACAGCGAGAAAAAGCGGATGTCGGTCGGCGTGAGCGGCACCATGCTTTTTAAATAACCTTCACATCTGCCGGAACGGCCCGAATTTCAAAAAAAGCCATAAAAAGCCATAAAATTATCCCAAAATTTAAAAATTTATTGTATAATAAAGTCGATATTTTTTGGATATTGATTACTATTGATTACTTTTATTGACTTATAGATATTCAATAATGACAAAATAGTAAAAAAATAAAAATAGAAAATGAAGGAGATCGTTGATTATGAATTTTTTCGGCACTGACGGAATAAGGGGCGTTGCTAACGTCCATCCATTGACGCCGGAATTCGCCATGAGAGTTACTATGGCCGCGGTGAAAGCTGTCAGGCGTCATTATAAAACTCTGAAGGGCGCCGACTTTATTCTAGTCGGTTCCGACACGCGCTGTTCCTCGTCGATGCTTATCTACTCGGTTTCGGCCGCGGCCATGTCCATGGGTTTCGACGTCGTCAACCTCGAAGTGATACCGACATCGGGCGTCTCGTATCTGGTTAAAAAAATGGGGGCGGCCTTCGCCATCATGATATCGGCGTCGCACAATCCTTTTATGGATAACGGCATCAAGATATTCGGCCCGGACGGTTTCAAACTGAGCGACGAGATTGAGACCGCTATCGAGCAGGAATTATTCAACGAGACCAGCGAAAGGCCGACCGGCGAATCCGTCGGGCGCGTCAGAAAGAACTCTTCGTTTCTGGTGGACCCGGCCGCCGAATACGCCGAATACGTCGCATCGCTGATCGAACACGGCGCTTCGCAGCCCAGAAAAAAGTTGAAAATAGTAATTGACGGCGCTAACGGAGCGGCGTCGCCTTACGTCCGAAAAATATTCGACGCCAGGTTCAATGTCGAAATGATAAACTGCACGCCTGACGGCAAAAATATAAATTTCAACTGCGGCTCGACGCATACCGGTCCGCTGGCGAAGATCGTCAAAGACAGCGGCGCGGACGCCGGCATAGCCTTCGACGGAGACGCCGACAGGGCGCTTTTCGTCGACGAGAAAGGTTCGGCGGTCGACGGCGACCAGACCATAGCGATGCTCGCCATCGACATGAAACAGCGCGGCGAGCTTAAAAATAACGTGGTCGTGACCACCGTTATGAGTAATCTAGGCTTCATAAATTCAATGAAGCAGCAGCAGATCGATATAACCACTACGACCGTCGGAGACCGCAGCGTTCTTTGCGAAATGCTCCGCCGCGGAGGCGTTCTTGGCGGCGAGCAGTCGGGCCACATTCTGATGCTCGATAAAAACAACACGGGTGACGGCCTTATAACCGCGGTCAGCGTTCTTAACCTGATGAAAAGAACCGGAAGAAAATTGTCTGAGCTCGCATCGTGCGTTCAGAAATATCCGCAGGTGCTTATAAACGTGGCGGTTTCCGGCGACAAAAACCATTACAAGACCGACCCGGACATCGTCTCCGAGATCAAGCGCGCCGAGGAAAAATTTTTAAACCGCGGCCGCGTCCTGATAAGGCCTTCCGGCACCGAAAATATCGTCAGGGTAATGATAGAGGGCGAGAACAAGACCGAGATCACCAACGCGGCTGAGGATATCGCCGCGAAGATACGTGAAAAAATGGCGTGAGGTGAAAACTGAAAAATACTATGTTTTATGAATATTGTAAAATGTCAATATTGAAGATGGCGGCGGCGCTGATATTATCGCCGCTAGTCATGCTTTTTCCGGCCGGCGTTTCGGCGGCGTCTGAAGACGCCAAAACCGGCGAGGCGCAGCTGAAGTTTTCCGACGACATCAAAGAGCATTTTTTTCTCGGCGGCGAGTTCTTCCAGAAGAAGAATTTCGCATCGGCGCTTATTGAATATAACAACATCAGGCAGATCGATCCCGCCTATATCGAAGGGTATTTTTTTACGGCCAAATGCTATTACAACCTTAAACAATACCTTCCCGCGGCTTATTTTGCCGCGTTCGCCCTTTACCTCGATCCGCAGAACGTCGACGCGAAGGCACTTGCCGACGAGATCAAAAGCGCGGCGCCCGGAATCGAGTTCAAGGGTGACAGGATAACTTACAAAATGTCGGATAAAGATAAAATAGAGCGCATAGTGTTTGATATTTATGGTTCTTCGATGTATTTGAAGCCGATCATTGAACACAACGGCGGCAAAAAAGATTTCGCCGCGGGCGCTTCCTTTTCGCTTCCGCTGGATCTAGCCGCCGTCGAAGACGTCGGAAAGATCAAGAAATTCGACGGAACGACGCTTCAGTACGATCTCGAGGCGCTCAAGGAGTCGATACTGGTCCAGAAGGAAGGCAATATCAAAGAAGGCGACGCTCAAGCGTTTTACGATATTTCAGCCGAGTATTTCAAAATCAACAAACTCGAACGCGCCCTGGAGGCCTTTGAAACCGCCTGCAGCGCCGACGCGGAGTTCGTAAAGAAAAAAGATCCGCAGCTGGTGGCGAAGGCGATCGCCGAAACCAAAACTCTTATTAAAAAAGACCCGAAAAACTCCAAGGCTTATTTCTATCTGGCGTTTTTGCAGTACGTCGAAGAGAGCTATCGCGACTCGCTTTCAAATTTTTCGTACGCCTCGTCTCTCGGCCTTCAGTCGGCCCTGCTTCAGAAGTCGTTCAATTACAGCACGCTCTGCAAGCAGTATCTCAAGACGATGGAAGCCAAAGATATCGAACGTGACGCTATTTTAAAAGCGAGCGCAGACGCGTCGCTTTCGAATAAGATCGCAGACGTCATTAAAAAGACCAGCGTCGACGCGGAAGTTCAGGCGGAACTCGCCGGCGGCGAAAAGGACGGCGATGGCGGAAAGACGGGCGACGCTCAGGCGGCGGAACCTGCGTCCGCGGAAGACGACTTCGAAGCGATGACCAAGGAGCAGAAGATGTATTACTGCTACCAGCAGCGCAAAATGGTCGACGAGGGCGTGCAGAAATATAACGAGAACAATATCATCGAAATGAGCGCGGAAACCTTCTCCATCGAAAAGATGCGCAGCTCCGGCTATATTTCTGCGGAACCGAAATGCCCCGACGGCGGCGCATTTTCGATGAACCACAACGGCTTCATTCAGTGCTCGGCGCACGGACTTTAAAATAGTGCAGAGTGGAGAACGGAGAGTGGAGAGTTAATGAATTTTAAATTTCGAAATAAATTTTTAACGCCCGCCCGCCTTTTTTTATATTATCAAAAAGTCCTTTAGTTCTCAACTCTCCACTCTGAACTCTCCACTTTTTAATTATTATGGCGTTATTAAAATTCTGAAAAAGGCTTGATTATGTCCCAGTATAAAGATCCGGCATCCTACGTGCCGCTCAAATGCCAGACCGACCACAGCGTCCTTCGCTCGTGCGCGAAGATCGACGAACTGATCGCCTGCGCGCGGGAGAGAGCGCACAGCTATATGGCAATCTGCGATCTGAACACGGTGTCGGGATATTATGATTTTTACGTCAGGTGCCGTAAAAATGGCATCAAACCTATAATAGGCGCGGCCGTCGACGTGCTGGACGACTGGCCGGGGGCATCCGCCGGCGCGGGCGGGCAGCTCGCGCACAGAGTAACGCTTTATTGCAAAAATTACGGCGGCCTGCTGAACCTTTTCAAGATCATCAATACGGCGAACCTCACTCCGCCCGCCGCCAACGGTAAAATTAAACCGGTCGCGAGCGAGACGATCCTGGCAAACGCCGAAGGTCTGCTGTGCGCATTTCCAAACGTTTCGTCCGCGGTCTATAAACTCGCTTCGGCAAAGGCCGCGGGCGGTGCCGACGGTTTTATCAGGCGTTACATGGAGGCTTTCAAGCCAGACAGGCTGTATTTCGAATTATGGAAAGACGGCGTGGCCCACGAGGACGATGCGAACCTGCTGTTTCTGGAGCTCGCCAGGAAGTATCCGATAAAGCCCGTCGCGGTCAATAACTGCCAGTATATCCTGCCGGAGGACCGACTCAAGGGCTTCGCCGCGATATACGCGGTCAGAAACGAGATAGATTTCGGTTCGGCGTGCGCGAAAGTGAACGCGTCCGGAAATTTTCACTTCAAATCGTCGCAGGAGATGTCGCAGGCGTTCTCTCATATTTCTTCGGCGCTCGAAACGGCGAAGGACCTTGCGTTCCGCTGCAATGTCGAGATAAATCCCGACGGCTTTCTGATACCGCAATATTCGGCTCCCGACGACTTCACTCAGCACGGCTATCTTTCGTTTCTGGCGAAGAACAAACTCGGAACCCTCAGGGATATAAACCTTGAAGCCTATGAATACAGGCTGAATATAGAACTCGACATCATAGAAAAACTCAATTTTTCATCCTATTTTCTCATCGTATGGGACCTGGTGGGATACGCCCGCAAGAACGGCGTTCCGGTCGGCCCGGGCCGCGGATCCGCCTGTTCCAGCCTGGTCTGCTACCTTCTGGACATAACACGCATAGACCCGATAGAGTATCAGCTCACCTTCGAGCGCTTCCTGAACCCCGGCCGCGTTAAGATGCCCGACATCGACATCGATTTCGCCTCTTCCGAGCGCTACAGGATCATCGACTACGCGGCCGAAAAATATGGAAGCGACCGTGTCGCGCATATAATCACTTTCAGCCACTTCAAGCACAAGGCGCTTTTCAACTCGCTGGTCAAGGTTCTTGAAATTCCGGACAATCTGGTCAAAAACATATCGCCGATATTCAACCGCGCAGTCACCGAAAATCCCGAGATCTCTTTTTCGGAGGTTTTCAGAAATACCATACTCGATAAATTCTACAAGGCGGAAAGCAGGGTCAGGGACCTTTGCGACATCGCGCGGCCTCTATTGAACAATATAAAACAGGTGTCGATCCACGCCGGCGGCATCGTCATTTCGCCTCACAGCCTTTTCGCGAACCTTCCGCTGGCGAAGCCGAACGGTGCGCTCAACGTTACGGGCGTCGAAATGAACGCGCTCAACGAGCTGGGCTATCTGAAGATAGACCTGCTCGGCATAAACGCCCTCGAAAAGATTGAAAGCGTGAAGGCGGCCGTTATAAAATCGGGCGGCTCCGCCGTAGATCTGGATAAGATCCCCCTCGACGACCGCAAAACCTACGATCTGATATCCTCGGGCGAAACTTTCGGCATATTCCAGCTCGAAACGCAGATGTTCCGAAAATACCTTCCGCAGATAAAACCGTCGAATATAAAGGAACTCGCCGCCGCCATAGCGCTTATACGGCCGGGGCCCATCCATTCGGGCGTTCTGGAAGAATATTCGCTCCGAAAGAGCGGCCGTTCTAAGATCACATATCAGCACGAGGGCATGGAGCCTATATTAAAGGAAACGTACGGTCTGATAGTTTTTCAGGAACAGATAATGCAGATCGTGATAGGCGTTTTCGACTATTCATACTCGGAGGCCGATATTTTCAGGGAGATCATGTCAAAAAAGGCCGAGGACAAGATCGAAGCCGAGCGCGAAAGGTTCATGGAGCGCGCCCGCTCGCATAAGATGAGCGATAAGACGGCCGCCGACATTTTTAACCTGATGTCCAAGTTCGCGAAATACTGCTTCAACAAGGCGCATTCAGCCGCTTACTCGCGCGTGGCGTATTACATGGCGTATTATATGGCGAACTATCCGCTCGAATATATCGTTTCGCTTTTGAATAACGATATACGCGACCGCGGCGTCGATTACAACGTCAGGATCAATTTTTTAAAGCGCGCCCGCGTCCCCGTTTACGGAGTGGATATAAACCGATCCGGACTTTATCACGAGATCTCGACTCATTCAGGCGCGCGCGCGATGGTCCACGGGCTTCTCAGCGTCGCGGTCAGCTCCGTCAACGCCCTCAACGAGATACTTACGGAGCGTGCGAGCAACGGCGCGTTCGTGAGCGCCGCAGATTTCCTTTCGCGCGTGATGTCGCGCGGCGGACGGGCGAAATTAAGCGATATCGAGCCGCTGGTAAAGGCCGGCGCTTTCGATTCCGTGGCCGGCGGAATGTCGCGCGAGCGCGTCATGGCCGAATTTAAAAATTTTACATTCACAAGGAAGCGGTCGTTCGATAAGAACGAATCGGCCGGCCAGACGACTTTTTTGAGGCCGGATACAGGTGAAATAAACCGCGGGGTCGGCGAAAGAAAGTTCATGCCGCAGTCGCCGCCGGGCGAAAAGAGCGTTTTTTTTCTCGACGACGAGCGCGGCTGCGTGCTCAAGCATATAAAAAGGCCTTCGGTCGCCGAGCTCGTCAAGCAGCGCGGCGCGCTGAAACTGCCGGAGGGACGGATCGTAAAGACATACGGCGAAATACTCGGCTACGACCCGGCGATAGCGGAACTTCAGATGAAGGACCCGTTCGACGTTATAGACGAATACGTGCTTAAAATATTCGCGCCCGCGGAGGTTCTCGGCAAGGTAAATGCGCTTTCGAAGGGCGATATAGTCTTTTTCGAGTTCGAGGCCGCCCAAAAGCGCGTCCCGATAGGTTCGCCGGGTGACGCCGGGCCGGGAGCCGCCGACGGTTCGCTCGGTTCGATCTTCGTGCTGAAAGATATTGTTTCCTACCTGGAGGCCAGTTATAATTTTTCCGCCGTGATCAAGGTCGGCGGGGCCGATTTCGAAAAGGGCGACATGATGATGATAAAGCGTCTCACGGAGCGCTACCCCGGCGAAATACCGCTTTATATAAAAATTGGAGAATTGACCATCGCCACTAATAAAAAGATAAATTTTTCCGAAAAATTCATCAGAGAGATCCGCTCGATTGAAAAACTCGCGGCGAATATCGATTTTTATGTAGAACTGAAATAAGCGCGAAGGCTGAAACGTTCCGAACGGTTCCGGCTGGGGCGATAAAGAAAGATTAAGAGGTTATAAGTTAAGTGTTTTCTTTAATAAAAAAAATGTTGAATATGGATAAATCGGCTTCAATGCCGTTGAACGTAGCCATTTTGTTCTGCTACGACAGTTTTTTCAAGCCGGAGATCCGCGAAGATCTCAACCGCGTTCTTTTCCCGATAATAGAATACGCGGACAAGAACCCGGACATATCGATCAATTTCAAAATAAGCGGCGCATCGCTTTCTTCGCTTTTGTGGCACAATTATAAATTCGTCGAAAAGATGGTAGCGATGGTCGCCTCCGGAAAGATAGAACTTCTGGGAAGCAGTTTTTCGAACTGCGCGCTCGGCGTCGTCGATAAAGAGGTCGTCATAGAGCAGGTCGCCTCGCACCGCCAGTATATAAAGCAGGTGTTCGACCGCCTCGCCAAGGGTTTCGTATTCTCGCAGGACAGCTTTTCAAAAGAACTGCTTTCGGTGATAGGCGAGAACAACTATAAATATTTCATAATGCAGGACCGTTACTTCAACCAGTCGGCGGTCAATTCGCTTATAGAATCTTTCGGCAAAAAAAAGGGCGCCAACGAAGAGGCCATCTCCAGGCTCGTTTATATCCCTAAAAAGATAATATCCGACGGGCGGGATTTTTTCGCTTTCAGTGAATTCAGCGAATTCGGCGAGTATTTTAAGAAAGCGCTCGACGGCAACAACGAAAATATCTTTTATAAATTCGTCCAGAGCGCGCTTAAGGCGCTGGCGAACTTCGACCGTTCATCGCTGGTCACTTTCAAGTTCGACCTGTCCGATATTTCGAATATTTCCCAGAAACCTTTATTCGATCTGGCGAAGGTTTCCGAAATGATAACCAACTTCATGC
>MGFH01000234.1 GCA_001791795.1 Candidatus Wallbacteria bacterium GWC2_49_35 | reverse complement strand
AGGCCGCGCTCTTCCGAATCCCGTGACAGGCTTCATGGAACTCACCCCCGTTAAAAAGATATCCGATTCCAATAAAGACCTCTGCATGCAGTGCGGCAACTGCAAACGCTGCCCGTACCTTGCGATTTCCTACGCAAAAGACGGCTTCCCCGTCACCGATCCCGAAAAATGCGTCGGCTGCAGCATCTGCTCTCAGAAGTGCTTTGCGGGTGCGATCACGATGAGAACCCGCACGAAAAAAGAACTCGCTGCCCTCAAAGAATGCTAGCCGGAACGGCAGAAAATAAAAAAAGACCAGGATTGAAAACAGATAGATAGAAGGAGAAATAATAAATGTCAAGCATACTGATCAAAAACGGCATTATAATTACACTGGGAGACCACAATAAAATACTGCACGGCCACGCGCTTTTAATCGAAGGCGATAAAATAAAGAAAATAGCCCCCGAGGCCGAATTCAACGGCAAATACGACACCGTCGTAGACGCCCGCGGTAAAGTGGTAATGCCGGGCTTCATAAACGCGCACATGCACTTTTACTCGACGCTCGTGTGCGGCCTAGGCAAGGCCGATCCCTCGAAAGACTTCAACGAAGTGCTCAAAAACCTCTGGTGGCGCCTCGATAAAAAGCTCGTCCTCGACGACTGCTATTACAGCGCGCTGCTTCCGATGATAGCCGCTATAAAACGCGGAACTACGACGCTTATAGATCATCACGCGAGCCCGTTCGCGATAACCGGCTCACTCGATGTGATCGCGAAAGCCGTAAAAGAAACCGGGCTTCGCGCCTCTCTCTGCTACGAGCTTTCAGACCGCGACGGCGAAAAGATAGCTCAGGAAGGCATCGAAGAAAACGTCAATTTCATAAAACGCTGCAATAAAGAAAAAGACCCTCAGCTGAGCGCCCTTTTCGGACTGCATGCATCGTTTACCATAAACGATAAGACGATGCATAACGCGGTCAAGGCCGCCGAAGGCCTGAACTGCGGATATCACGTCCACACGGCCGAAGCGAAATCCGACCAGGACTACAACATAAAGCATTTCGGCACCCGCGTCGTTCAAAGATTCCAGAAATTCGGCATACTCGGCCCGAAAACGATCTGCGCGCACTGTGTCCACATAAACGAGCACGAAATGGATATTTTAAAGGAAACCGACACGGTCGTCGTCCACAACCCGCAGTCGAACATGAATAACGCGGTGGGCGTCGCCGACCTTATAGCTATGCGCAAAAAAGGCATACTGGTGGGCCTCGGCACCGATGCGATGACGGTGAACATGCTCGAAGAGATGAGATCGGCCATGTGGATACGCCACCTCGCCGACAAAGATCCGTCCTGCGGCTTTATGGAAGTCACCACGCTTCTTCCGTTCAATAATCCGAAGATCGCCAACCGCCATTTCAACGGCCTCGGCCTCGGCGAACTCAAGGCCGGAAACGCGGCCGACGTCGTCTGCATCGACTATAACCCGTTCACGCCGCTCGACGAAAACAATTTCCTGGGGCATCTGTGCTTCGGCATCGGGGCCTCCAGCGTCGACACGACCATCGCGAGCGGAAAAGTTCTCATGCAGAACAAAATTTTAAAACTCGATATCGACGAGGAAAAAATAGCGCACGAAGCCCAGAAACTGGCTAAAGCCCTCTGGGACCGCTTCTAATAATAGTTGAGAGTTGAGAACGGAGAGTGGAGAACTAAAGGAATTTTGATAATTGTAATAAAATATTGCTTTTAAAAGTGTTTTATTTTATTTGTCAAAAGTCCACAACTCTCCACTCTCCACTCTGCACTATACACTCCAAAGGGCGTGCCGCTGATTCACTTCGCGGCGCGCCGTTTTTATAAAACAAGAGGTGTTTATGCTTAAAGCGTTTTCGATCAAAACATCCAGAAGAGTAGAATTCATAAACATTACCGGCCACCTGAAAAAAACTCTCGCCGAAAGCAGGACGGCCGCCGGCACCATGACCATATTCGTTCCGCACACGACCGCGGGCGTCACTATCAACGAAAACGCCGATCCCGACGTCGTGAGCGATATGATAGGCCACATAAACAAGTCGGTGCCTTTTAACGACAATTACGCGCACGGCGAAGGCAACTCCGCCGCGCATATAAAATCAACTCTTTTCGGCCCCTCGCTTACCATTATAATCGATCAGGGCGAGCTGCTGCTCGGAACATGGCAGGGCGTTTATTTCTGCGAATTCGACGGGCCGCGCATGCGCGAATTTTACGTCAAGATCGTCGAGGGCTGATTTAAAAATCATTAATCGTCTAATTAAATCTAATTAAAATTATTTTTTTGACGAATTAATTAGATGAGCCGTTATATTTTTGAGCTGAATTCGCGATAATAACCGCAAAATAACGGAAGATTTTTCACAAAGAACATGGAGCGTGGGCCCGATGAAAATAGACGAACTGCACATAAATAAAACCTTACTTGCGTTGATGATCGCGCTGGCATTGCTTGCCGGCGGACCGCTTGCCGCTACGGCATCGCAGCCGAAAGCCGGTTTTGAAACCGATTATGAAAGCTGGGTCCACAACGCCCACATGCACATGGAAAAGGGCCAGCACGCTAACGCGCTGCTTTGCTACTTCAAGGCGCGCCGCCTCAAACCGGGCGCGGAGATAGACTCGATGATCGCGAACGCCAAGACGGCTCTTAATAAACCGTCTAACGAATCCATTTCATTCGGTCCCATACCGCTTTCCGACGAACGCATAGTCGCTCCGGCGCGCAATTCGAAATTTTCCGCCGGAAAAAAAGGCGTTAAAAGGGTGCGCTTCTTCCGCAGGGATTACGGTTTTTTCACATTCCCGAAAGAGACCGTGGGGCTTCGCGAAGGCGAATATTTCGACCTGGTTTCCGAGCCGAAGGGCGAAAGCGTTCAGGCGGTCAAAACCGCCGAAGGCAAAAATCAGGGCGAGGCGGGCGGCAGGGACGCGGCCGAAAGCGAATACGGCGAAGACGACGAAAAATGGGGAGATGCCGGCGAACTAAAAGAGCCCGCCGAGATCAAGGAATATTTCGTTGACATAGAGTCCGGCGACGAAACCTATTCTTTCGAAGGCCAGACCATTCTCAGGCGCGGCAAGCGCCAGGGAAAGATGATCGCCCTCACATTCGACGACGGCCCGCATCCCACGCACACGCCGAAACTTCTTAAAATACTTAAAGACAATGACGTCAAAGCCGCTTTTTTCATGCTCGGCAGCAGGATAAAAGAATATTCGAAAATAGCCGCCAGAGTGCATGCGGAAGGCCATGAAATCGGAAACCACAGTTACACCCATCCTTTTTACAGTAAATCCAAGCAGGAAAAGATAGATAGAGAAATATCGCGGACCGACGAAGCGATAAAAAAATTAACTAAATACAGGGAAGTGAAACTTCTGAGGCCGCCTTACGGCGCCCTTCCCAAATACGTTATCAAAAAAGCCGAGGAAGACGGGTTTCATATCGTCATGTGGTCGTACGATTCAAAGGATTACCAGGGCCATTCCGTCGATTATATGCTCGACAAGGCGCTCAAGCGCGTCAAAAGCGGCGACGTCATGCTTTTTCACGACATACACGCCAACACCGTGAAACTCATCGCGGAGCTGGTACCCTTGCTCAAAAAGGCGGGTTATAAATTCGTCAGCCTCAACGAAATATACGACCTCGGCTACGAGCCGCGAAAGCAGGACGCCGTCACCGCCGCCGCCTTAAAAACCGGCGAGATCGGCCTCGCCTCCTCGAAAAGGACCACGCTGGAAGTCAATATCAGCGCAAAAACCAGGAACGCGTTGAAATCGGTGAAGTGAAAAAAGACGAAGGATATAAAGAAATTAAAAACCAAAAGAAACTGGAAATGAGACGAAATTTATGAACGATCTTAAAAGCATTAAGGATGAAAACTCTAAAACCAGGGTGCTGCTGGCTTCCAAGTCGCCCCGGCGGCAGGAACTTTTAAAGAACATCGGCCTTAAATTCGAGGTGCTCGTGTCGAACTTCGACGAAAAAAGCGTCGCGTGCGAAGGCATTCCGCCGCATCAGTATGCGGAAGAACTTGCCTGTCGCAAGGCTGAAGCCGTGGCCTCCGCCGTCAGCGCTGAAGACGGCGTCGAGTATCTTATCATCGGCGCCGACACTATAGTCGTTGCCGACGGCGGGATTATGGGACAGCCCGAGGACGAGGCCGACGCGCGCCGCATGCTCAATATGCTCTCGGGTGCGGCAAATCAGGTCATAACCGGGGTCGCGCTCATAAGTATGAAGGACGGCATGAAGACGGTCCGCAGCGCTTTCGAAAGCACTCTGGTTTATTTCAAGCCGCTCAGCGCGTACGAAATAGACAGATATATCGCGACGAAAGAGCCGCTCGACAAGGCCGGAGCTTACGGCATCCAGGGCGCCGCTTCGCTTTTCGTCGAGGAGATCGAAGGCTGCTACTTCAACGTGGTCGGGCTTCCGATCAGGCGGCTCTCGAAACTTTTCGCGCAGCAGGGATATTCGCTTATCTGATAGAGATAATTTTTATATTAAAAATAAAAAAACTCTTGTAAATTTTCAAGATTTAATATATCCTTATTTTTCTAACGAAATAACGGGGGTATATTATATGCTGAAATATGCGAGAGTTTTTTTCATCGATAAATTGCTTATAGCCTCTGCCGCGGCGGTCGTTTTGTCGGCCTTCGCTCCGGCCGGTTATGCTTTTGCGCAAAACGACGTCCCGGACGCCACTGCGGAAGCGGCGTCGCCGAAAATATACACCGAACAGGAAATTTCCTCGTTCGATATTGTAAAACTCAAAGATATAGCCGCCGCCGATTCGATAGACCAGAAATCGCCGCTCGCGCTTTACTGCCTTGCGCAGAAATATAAAAATTCAGGCGAAGCAAGAAACTCCGAGGAATCTTTTAAAAAGCTCATTCAGGCCTACCCGAAACACTATCTGGCCCCAAAAGCCTGCCTGGAGCTGGCGTCGATCTATTCGCAGGAGAAAAGGGAATCCGACGAGATCGAGATATTGAATTCGCTGTCTTCGGGGTATCCGGAATATAGCGAAAATATAACGGCGCTTTATAAGAGCGCGCAGATCATGAAAAAGCGCAAAAACATAGATGAAATGTATAAAAAACTGGCCGAGGCCGAGATACTTTTCGCCGGAAAACCTGAAATAATACCGGTTTTATTCATGAGCGCCAACGAGTATCTGAGAAACTACAACACGAAAAAAGCCCTGGAAAAATTCGAAAACCTTCTAAAAATAAAAGAACTGACGATCTCCCAGCGCGCGCAGGCTATGCTCGGCAAAGCCGCATCGTACGAATACAACGCCGAGCCGGAAAAAGCCATGATGATATACGACGAAATACTCAAGACGCGCGAGCTCGATAAAAGCATACTCGAGATGGCCGATAAAAGCAAAGTGAATCTGGCGAAAGCTCCGAAATCGCCGCTGGTAAATATTGACGAACTTCGTTCCACGGACGCCGCGGGTACGACCGAAACCAGTCTGCGAATATCGCCTGCCGCGGCCACCTCCGAATCTGAATTGCGTCAGACACCGACCTCCACGGGCGAAGTCAAAGTCAGAATAACCGACTGACGCGGACCGAAAAAAAAACATAAATAATATAAAAATATCTTGACTTTTTCCACGAAATGTTATAGAATATAATCACCATAGGCACGTAGCTCAGTTGGCTAGAGCACTACCTCGACACGGTAGGGGTCAGCGGTTCAAATCCGCTCGTGCCTATTTTTAAATTAAGACACTTTTTTCGGGTACATAATTTATGACAATATTTCAGCAAAACGAAGGCCGGCGCAGTGAAAGATATTGTGTTAGGCCTTCTATCATAATAGGCCTCGGCGGCACGGGCACTGAAATATGCCTCAAACTCAAAAAACTGCTCGCCGAAAAAGCCGGAAACGATTTTCCGCTCGTTAAATTCCTGATCTTCGACACCGACGTGATGGACATTATGGGCGTTAAGACTAACGCCGCCAGCGAAACCGTCGCCCACAACCAGATCAAATCCACCTTCACTCCCAACGAATTTTACCATCTTACCGTCCGCGACGTCGAAGGCATCATCAAAAACGCAGAAAAACATCCTCACATATTTTCGTGGTTCCCTAAAAACCTCGAACTCAAAGATATATCCAACGGCGCGAACCAGGTTCGCATAATAGGCCGTCTGGCGCTTTACTGGAACATATCCCAGGTGATAGACGCCATAGGCCGCGTAAAGAAAGAGGTCTCGTCGATCAAAAACAAGACGGCCGCCAGCGAACGCGGATATGACGTGCAGGAAGGTCTTTCGGTGTATATTATGAGCTCGCTCTGCGGCGGCTCCGGCTCCGGAATGTTTTTAGACATGGGATATATCGTGCAGAACCTGATCGAAAACTGCGAAATAAATTCGTATTCGGTAATGCCTTCAATATTTCAGATCGAGCAGCAGTCGAGCATCGATGCGAACGCCTACGCCGCGCTGAAGGAACTCGATTACCTTATGAGTGAACAGAATTTCACGCTCGATATGGGTCCGCAGTACGAGCCGAGAACTTTTAAAACGCGTCCGTTCGACAGGTGTTACCTGATAGATTCGTGGACGGAATCGTCGCTTCACATCGAAGGCGTCGACTGCCTGAGCGAGATCGCCGCGAATGTCGCCTTCTACGACTTCATGACCGTGGCCGGAAAGCGTCACAGAAGCGTTATCGATAACGTTAAATATAAACTCGGCAATAAAATATGCGAGCGCTCCTCGGCTTATTCGAGTTTCGGGCTTTCGAGCGTCTTTTTCGACGGCGCGAAGGTCAAAAAATCATGCGCCGCGATACTCGCCGAGGAATTCAGCTCGAAATTCATAAAAATATGCGATAAAAAGAGCGTGAAAAACAGCGTCAACGAGTTCGTCAGGCTGAATAAACTCAACGAAGAAGTCACCGACGACGTTATCACCTATATGCGCTCCGACGGAAGGGCGCCCGTAAAAATATTTAAAAATCCATCCGAATTCGACGTATTTTCGATGGACCAGATGCTCGCCGAGATACAAAAATGGTATTCCGAGATCAAAAACATTTATATGCCTGAAAAATACAAGCTGATGGACCAGAACCTCGAAAAACTTTCGGCGGCGGTCGTTAAAAATATCGAAAAAGAAATAGAGAATATACTTTCCGGGCGCGAGCTCGGCATCAATTACGCGGAGCAGTTCTTGAGCTCGCTCGATATCTCCCTGCGAGCGTTTTCCGATATGCTCGCCGCGGAAGCGCAGAAGATCCGCGACCAGAAAAAACAACTTATGATCGCCATAAAGGTCAACAAGGTCACCGAACTTCTCGGATCTTTCCTGTCCTACATCATTTACCGCTCGAAGATCACCGAGGCCCGCGACGAGCTGATCTATGAAATGGTCAAGGACGTGAATTTCGATATCGAAATTTACATCCGCGAGCTAGCCATATCTTTTTATAACCGCGTCTGCGCGCGCATCTCGGAGATCTCGGCCGCCCAGGTGGGTTCGCTCAAGAATTTCATCGGGGCCTGCGAAAAAGAATTCGAGAAAAAAGCCCGGGAACTTTTAAATCCTCGTTCCAACGCCGAAATACTCACCGAAAAACGCATCAAAGGCTCCGCGGCAGACGTGCAGAAGATCTATGAAAAATATTGCCCCGAAAATATCGACGAGGTCATAAATAAATTTTTAAGTACGGTTTCGGGCCCGGTGAACATGTGGAACATCTCGAAAAAAGAAGAAATGTCGTCTAAAATTTTCGAGTACTGCCAGTCTTTTTTCGCGCCGATCGACGACGTGTCCCTGCTGCGCCTTATAGTCGATGACGGAAGCGCGCCTGACGTCATAGACGATCTCATGCGTTCCGCCGCGCCCATGTGGTCTTATTCGACCGTGGAAATGCCCTCCGGAACACAGATAGACGAGATCGCCATCGTTTCGATCATCGAGGAGTGCCGGGCGGAGTTCACGAAATATCTCAGGGACCAGAACAAAGCCGTGTTCAATCCTTCGATCGACAACCATAAAATAAGCGTGATGCGGTTCAGGCACGGCCTGCCGCTGTTTGCGCTGCCTTCGCTCAAGCGCGATCTCAAGCCCGCATATGAAATGTTTAAAACGGGCGCGTCGCCCAACACGCCGGTAAAACCCCTTCACATCGATGAAAAGTATGCCGACTTGCCCGAGATCGTACTATCGTGACGGCGCCTTATTGCAAAATGATCCCTGACAGACCATTTTCTAAAAAAAAGGCGATCGCCCCCGCCTTAATAACTTTATTTATCGCCGCCGCGTGCCTCTGTGCTTTCGAACCTTTCTGGCGCCTGGATAACGCGGCCGGTTTCGCCGCGAAAAAGAAGACGAAACGTTCCGCCGGAAAGGCCGCGTCGAACCATTTGGCCGGCGCCGAGGTCATAGCCGACGACGTTTTTATATATAAAAAAGGGCTTTCATTTTACGAAAATTCCGAATACGCAAGGGCCTTTGAGTATTTCAAATATATCAAGGAAAAGAGGCCTTCCTCGCTATATTACGATATGGCGGTATACCTCTGCGGCGAGGCGAACGTAAAAATGGGCAAGCCTGACGAATCCATCGAATATTATCTTTATCTTCTCGAAAAATGCCCGTCATCGAGCCTATGCGCCGACGCCGTCCATACCGTCGCCGGCATCTACAAAAAAAAAGGAATGTCCGGCGAAGCGATAAAATATTATAAAAAACTGCTCGGCTCATACCCGGATTCTTTCTGGGCCGAAGAGGCGCGAGCGTTTTTGAAATATAACACCGCCGGCGCCGGCGAAAGCGCCCCCGCGTATTCATCGAGAAAGATCGAGGAGGACGCCGTCGAATTAAGTCCCGGCGCTAAAAAAGCAGCGTCTCCTTCCGCCGTCGCCGGGCCCGAAGAAATAATCGACTTCGGCCGTCTCGGAATCGACTCATATATAAGCGGGCGGCGCGAATACGAACCCGTCGATTACGGCGGCGAAGACCTCAAATTGTACCGCGACGGCCTGAAATTTCACGAAATAAAAAATTACGGCAAGGCCAGATGGTGCTATCAGAAACTCATTATAAAATATAAAAACTCGGCGTGGTATCCCAACGCTTTTTACATGCTCGCGGGGTGCTATCTGTCCGAAAACGACGTCAAGGCCGCCATAAGGTTCGATTCGGCCGCGCTTATATATGCTAAAGATCCTGTGCTTATCAACGAAATAAAAAGCGTGCTTGCCGACCTTCTTTTTGGAGACGCGCAGTACCTGCTCGCTCTCAGATATTACGAGTCGCTCGCGAAAACGGAGTCAAGCCAGGAGAGGCTAATGCAGCTTTTTTTTATGATAGGCGAATGCCATACTAAGAACGGCGACCATGAAAGGGCGGCGAAAGCCTACGCCCGCGTTGCTCTTAGCGGAACCGAGCCCCCGGAAAATTCCGCCGGTCCGGTTTCAGCTTCCGGAGCGGCCGCGCCTGAAAAACCGTCCGTCAGATATTCTAAAACGGCTACGCCGCAGATGAAGACGGACATAACAGAAGGCGTTCGGGAGTTCGAAGCGAAAAATTATCTCAAAAGCATATCTTTTTTTGAAAGGCTGCTCGTCGAAAACCCCGACGAGGCGATATGCTACTGGTATATGGCGCTTTGCTTCAACCAGATAGAAAAGCCCGAGCGCGCGTCGGGTTCCCTTCAGAAATATATTTCGCTGATTTCTTCCGATAAAAGCGGCGGGAACGCCGGCGCACTGAAACAGGCATACACGACGCTGGCCTACATTTATTTAAAGCAGGGCAGATATGAACAAGCGCGCGCGCAGTACCTGAAAATAATAGGACTCGATTCGTCATCGGCCGCGGCGGCCTCCGCGCGCGAGGCGATGAAAAGGATCGAAGTGATCAAAAAAAGATCGGAGAGCGAAAATTGAGCGATCATTGTTTACGTGAAAAAAAAATTTTTCGTGCGGCCGCGGCCGCGCTGTTTATAACCGCTTTATGCTGTGCCTGGCTCCTGCCGGCCGCTTCAGGAGCGGCTATCGACCTGAAAAAACCCGGCAATTATTTTTTCGACAGGTACCATCCCGATCCCGCAGCCGCCCCGAAAGTGATAGAAAATTACGACCTGGCGGTCAGGGCGTTCGAAAAAAAAGATATAATAAAAGCTTTATTTTATTTAAACAATGTGTTAAAATATTCTCAGTTTTC
>MGFH01000233.1:20869-21619 GCA_001791795.1 Candidatus Wallbacteria bacterium GWC2_49_35 | reverse complement strand
TATATGGCTATTCTTTCGGCGCAACAGGTCAGGCCGTAAGATGCGTTTTCGACGTTACAGCCGGTATAGGCTGATATCTGGCTGGCTTCGCCGCGGCCGTCCTCGAGTAAAAGGACCGCGCCGACCTTGAAGCGCGAATAGGGCGCGTAAGCATGTTCGCTGGCTTTTTTGGCCGCTTTGAAAAGGATCGCGAGGGTTTCGCGGCTGAACTCGGCGGACTGTGCCGGCTGAGTTTTAGCCTGCTGGGGCGCCTGAGGTTTAACCGGCGCCTGGACCTTCTGGGGTGTTTTGTTCTTATCGGGTGTCATCGTGGCCTTTCCAGGGACTGTAGCCGTTTTAGCTTTCGGCTGGTTCTGTATGTTTTTTATGTTTTCTTTCTGCGGCTGGGGCCTCGGCTGAGGCTGCTGAGCTTTCACGGGCTGCTGGGGCCTGTTCGGCTGCGCTACGGCTTTGAACGGAACGCCCTTCGGCTGGGGTTTCGCGTGCTGCTGAGGCTTAGGCTGGAACACGTTTTTATTCGGCATAACGGCCGGTTTCACAGGCTGTTTCGGCGGCTGAGCTTTTACGGGCTGCTGAGCCGGCTTCGGCTGCGGACGGTTCTGCTGAGCAACGGCCTTGAACGGAACGCCCTTCGGCTGAGGTTTCGCGTGCTGCTGAGGCTGCGCGGGTTTCGGCTGAGGACGGTTCGAATGCTGAACCGCTTTGAAAGGGACGCCTTTCGACTGGGGTTTCGCGGGGGCTTTCGCCTGC
>MGFH01000233.1:20582-20768 GCA_001791795.1 Candidatus Wallbacteria bacterium GWC2_49_35 | reverse complement strand
CTTTCGCCTGAGGTTTCACGGGCTGTTTCGGCTGTATCGGTTTCGGTTGCGGCCTGTTCGAATGCTGAGCGTTTTTCTGAGGCGCCGGCTGATTTTTAACCGGAGCTTTAGCCTTGTTCGCCGCCGGAGCGGGCTGAACTTTAACGGCCGGTTTGAACGGAACGCCTTTCGGCTGGGGTTTCACCG
>MGFH01000233.1:0-20566 GCA_001791795.1 Candidatus Wallbacteria bacterium GWC2_49_35 | reverse complement strand
GTTTCTTTGATTTCGATGAAGAACTCATTTATTACGCCACCGCCTTTTCCTCGTAGGTTTTCCAGATCACGATAATGGGCGATACTACGAATATCGAAGAGTAGCAGCCGACTATCATGCCGCACATCATTGTAAGCGCGAATCCCGACAGCACTTCGCCGCCGAAGAAGAATATCGAGATAAGCGGGAGCAGCGTGGTCAAAACCGTGATAACGGTTCTCGAAAACACCTGAGCGAGGCTTTCGTTGACCATATCGTAATAACTGGTCTTTCTCATTATTTTGAAGTTTTCGCGGATACGGTCGCAAATGATGATCGTGTCGTTGATCGAATAACCGACGACGGTCAGTAAAACCGCGAGCTGCGACATATCGAACTCGATTCTGGCGAGCATTATAACGCCGAGCACTATTATAACGTCGTGGAACAACGCTAAAATGGCGGGAATGGCGAATTTGAACTCGAAAGTGTAGGTTATGTAAAGCAGAATGCCTATGAGCGCTACCATAACCGCGAAAACAGCCTGGGTTCTGAGCTCGGAGCCGACCGCAGGGCCTACCGAGGTTTCGCGGAGCGTATCTTCGATCTTGAGATCTTTGTCGAGTTTAGCCAGGCCGGCTTCGAATTTTTCGCGCATGTCTTTAAGCGATTTTACTTCGAGGCCTGTAGTTTTGTCTTTATAAGCTTCGTTGGCGAGGAAGTCGGTTTTAATTATTTTTTCTCTCGATTCGCCCCTTAAAAGAACGGTTTCGCCGCCCGGCATATCGCCGGTATAAGTAGACTGCACGACGCCGCTGAGGCCGCAGTCGTCTTTAAGTATCTGACGAATCTTGTCGTCGGCGACCGGTTTATTGAATTTAAAGTGGAGTTCGGTGCCGCCCTTGAAATCGACGCCGTACTTTAACGAGAAAGCGGGGGTAAAATAAAGCACAATAGTCAGAACGAATAATGCGGCTGAGATCGTATATCCGACATATCTCTGCGATAAAAAATCAAATTTTTTCACTTACTATCACCCTTTTAAAAAAATTAGATACTGATGGTTTTAGCTTTTCTGCCAGCGAGCAGTAGATCGAGCGTTACTTTAACGACGAATATCGCCGTGAACATCGATATGATGATACCGGACGAAAGAGTTATCGCGAAGCCTTTGATCGGGCCGGTGCCATAATAATAAAGCGCGAGGGCCGATATCAGGGTCGTTAAGTTCGAATCCCAGATAGCCGTGAAGGCCCTGTCGAATCCGGACTCGATGGCGGCGCGTACGGTTTTGCCCGCGCGCAGTTCTTCTTTGATGCGTTCGTATATAAGAACGTTCGCGTCAACTGCGACGCCGAGGGTAAGGGCGATACCGGCGATGCCTGGCAGGGTAAGCGTGCTGTTTAAAAGCGCCATTATGGCGAACAGGAACAGTATATTAAGGGTGAGCGCGAATGACGCGATCAATCCGCAGAATTTGTAGTATATTATCATGAATACGAATACAAGGCCCGCTCCGAATAAAGAGGAAACGACGCCTTTATGTATCGAGTCGCTGCCGAGCGACGGCCCGACGAGGGTTGCGCTGGCTTTTCTGACGGGCGCGGGAAGCGAGCCGGCTCTTAAAACGATCGAATATTTCTGGGCTATTTCGTCGCTGAAGCTGCCGGTTATCTGGGCGCGGCCGTTGGGAATTACCGACTGAACGGTCGGGGCGGTCTGAACTTTGCCGTCGAGGACGATGGCTATGTTCTGGTGCAGGTATTTGCCGGTTATGTCGGCGAATTTTTTAGCGCCTTCGGCGTTGAATTCCATAGATACGCATATTCTCTGCGATTCGTCGAAAGAAGGGCGCGCATCTACTACGTAATCGCCCGTCAGCAGGACGGTTTTATCGAGAACGTAAAGGGGGACCGAATCGGCCCTGGGGTCTTCTTTAGTTCCGGGCATGATCTCTTCGGTGGCCTCGTCTATCTTGTCGTTAAGCGAGGACGCGATTCTTTTCATGTGACGGAACTGCAGCTGCGCGGTCGAACCGATGACATCGATGGCTTTCTGGATGTCTTTTTCGCCGGGGAGCTGTATTCTGATGCGGCTTTCGCCCATCGTGGAAATAAGAGGCTCTTTAACGCCGAACTGGTCGATACGGTTTCTGATGATCTCGACCGCTTTGGCTGCGGCGTCGCTCACGGACTGTTTCGACTTTTCTCTATCGATGGTAAGGCGCCAGCTGTTTCCGCTTTTGGCCAGTATCGTGGGAGCGGCCACTTCGAGTGAAATATCGGCGCGTTTCATATTTTCGGCCGAGGTTTCAGCGATCGTTATGGTGAAGGCGTTACCGTTGTCTTCGCTTTTGAACGTAGCGCCGACCACGTTGTTTTTCTCGAGGGACTGCTTAAGCTGTTCGACCTTGTTGCCGAGCATGTTTTTAAACAGTTCGTCTGTATCTACCTCGTAGATAAGATCGATTCCGCCTCTTAAGTCGAGGCCGAGATTGATCTTTTTGTGCATAGGATAGATACTCCACAGTGCAAATAGAACCAATACGAAAATGAACATGACCTTAAACCTGATGTTCATTAAACCAAACTCCTTTACTATAAATGTTGGATTTTTCAATGAATATTGACAATAAAAATAACCCTGGTCGAAGCCGAAGATTATAGTTCCGATATATTAACATTATTTTACCGTCTTGTCAAATTGTTTTTTTCTTTTCGTCATTTTATTTTTTCCGGGCTGCATAAATTCAAATTCGGAATTACAAATTTAGATATTTACTTTTTGTGAAAATCATGTTAATATCTTTTTGCAAAAATTATCAACTGTGTAAATTGTAATTTGATCTATCCCCTTGCCGGGAATAAAACTACAAATATAAAAAGGAAGATGTGAAGTGGACTTTTTAAACTATGAAAATTATCTGAATAGATTCTGCACGGCGGTCATTTTTTACGTCGGGCTTCTGATCATAGTGCTTACCCTGATACCGGATTCGATCATACCGATCCAGCTTCCGGCGATGGTCACGATGTTCGCAGGCAACAGGCTTCCGGCCGACGCCTCGCTCTCCCTTTTTTACGCCCTTATAATCGGCGCGGGCCTTATAGTCACGGCCGCCGTCGTTCTGTATCCAAGGCGCATAATATCCGAGATCAACTTCTGGCTGCTTATAGCCATATTTTTAATACTTCCGTTCGCCTATTCGCGCGATACGAAGGAAAATTTTCTGCTGGTCAAAGAAACCACGCTCAGGCTGTTTCTGATCTCGATGTTTGCGATCTTTCTTTTCAGAAAACTTGCCACCGGCTCTTTCTATGACGCACTCAGGCGCGTGCCGTGGCATTTTTACGCCTTCACCGCCTTTGCCGCCCTATCGATCCTGTGGTCCTCCTCTAAATTCATGACATTCCACTATTCGATGATCCTGGCCTCGTATCTGGTGTTTTATATAGTGACCACCGATGCTTTAAGAAAGCCGTGGCAGTTCTACACGATCTCAGACATACTCATAACGGCGGCCGCCATCGCGTCTATGTACGGCATACTTCAATATTACAGGGTCGCCGGCACCAACCATAATTACGATCCGCTCTTCGGCGTCGGCGAGGTCATCGGCAACACCGACCGCAAAAGGGTTTTTTCGTTTTTTGGAAATCCCGTCTTTCTCGGGGTTTATCTTGACGCGGCGCTGCCCATAGCATTCGCCATGTTCTTCTCCTCGTTCGCGGCCGGCGCTCGCTGGGCGCATAAATATGAAAAATTCCTGCTGCGCTCGCAGGTGATCCTGCTCACTTTCGCCATCGTCTACTGCTTCGTCTTTATGGGCCTGGCCAATTCGTCGGTCAACTCGCTCATCGAAGCCTCGAAAATGCCGGGCGGCCCCGCCGTAAGCGACGCCAAAGTGTCCGATCTCATAACCTCCGCCGGATCCACTTCTTTCATAATCGCGCCGGTCGTCTTCTCGTGCCTTCTTTTCGGCGCGTTCTTTCTTTACCAGGCGGTCCCGTACTGGCAGGAACACGAAAAGCAGATATACCGGCTCGCAAACGGGCTTTTCTCGTTTCTGGCCATATTCGTGTGCATATTCGTCACATTCACGCGTACGGCCTGGATCGCGACCGCAGCCTCACTTTTCTTCTTCGCGATATTTATTCTCATTTACGCGCACGATCTTATATACGCTTACCGCAAATGGATACTTTCCTTCACCATAGTGGTCATTCTCGCGACGATACTGCTCACCGTGATGTACTTCAAGCCGAACCAGCTCAACACGGGCACCGAGTCGATCGCCGGCCGCTTCACGTCTTCGTTCACGGTACTGCAGCGAATAATGCTCTACGACATAACGCTTAACATAATCAGGCTCAATCCGTTGTTCGGACACGGCTTCGGCACCTACGGCAAGTTCTATCCCGAGCATCAGGCGAAATTCTACAAGGGCGAGTTCCGCTATCTTATCGACGGGATCAACTCGTTGTTCAAAAAAGCGCTGCCTAACAAATCGATCAATTTCGTTGTGTGGAGCTTTGAAAAAGTTACAACCTCGCGTTTTTTCCAGGTACTGATGATCTGCTATTTCGTCATATTCGTTCTCGGCGGGATGCTACTGATAATCTATTATAAACACATCCTGGCCCGGCACGCGGCCCAGCTCAAGGCGGCCGTCACTGCTTATCTGCTGTTGATAACGCTGCCTGTCCTGCTGGTTTTCCTGAAATTTTTGACCGTCTCGAAATCATACCTGGGCGTCGACGAAAATTTAATGTCGGTCAATCCCAAAGATTATTACTGGCTTTCGGCCGGCTTCTCGCACGTGCACAACGAATATCTGCAGATATGGGCCGATCTGGGCATTTTCGCTCTTTTCCTCTTTCTGTACGCGTTCTTCGATTATTTCCGCAAGGGCGGATCGCTTCTGAACAAACTTAAAAATTCGCCTGACCGCGTCATTATAATAGGCTATTTATGCGCCGTGACCGCGATGCTCGTCGAGTCTATCGCCAATTTCCCTTTCCAGCGCATAATGCCGATCCTCATAGCCTCCGTCGGCTTCGCCATGATATTCAACGGCAGGCGCATTTTCGGCGAGCAGATCGAAAGTTACGCGAAACTGGCCGCCTCGCCGGAAGGGCCGGATTCCGAAGCCGCCCTCCAGCAGCAGGCGCGAGCATATAATTACAATCCAAAAGATAATATAAGCGACGAGCCGCTTTACGACGACCATCTCGCGCTCTCCTCTATGCCGCGCGACAGGCGAGAGCATCTCAAACAGAACCTCTCGTTCTACGCGGTCATATCGGTTTCGGTGCTCGTATTAAATTACTTCCCGGCGCGCTACGTGGTCGGCAACGTCGATCTGAAATCCGGCCACACCTTCATCTCGCAGGCGCAGATGGTGCGCAACGAAGAAGAAAAATTCAGGGTGATCGTAATGGAAGGTCTGCGTTACCTGGAACGTTCCGTGGCGCGCGTGCCCTACAATTCCGAGGCGATATTCTGGTGGGGCGACACACTCAAGCTGCTCGGCCGCTACGACGACGCCATCGCCAAATTCAATCAGGCGCTTCAGTACACAAGCACCAAGCACGTGTTTTATTCGCGCGGCACGGCCTTCTTCGAAAAATTCAAGATGGAAGGCAAGCCCGAGTTCATGGAACAGGCTAAAAACGACTGGAAACGCGCGATCGAGATCAACCCCAACTTTCCGCAGCCGCTTTTCCACCTGGGCTATCATGAATTCCACGCGGGCAATTTCAAGGAGGCCATCGCCTACTTCAAAGAAGCCATCAAATGGGATAACAACGAGGGCCTCGCCGCAGAAGCGTATAAATTCGCCGGCATATCGGCCTATTATATAAAAGACGACACGGAGGCCATATACCTTATGGGACAGGCGCACAAGCGCGGAGTTCGCGGAGTGAGCAAATACCTGGGCGGCCTGCTGCTTAAAGCTCATAAATACGAGGAAGCGCTTCCTTGCCTCGAGGACGCGGCGCGCGAAAATCCCGGCGACAAAGAAGTTTACGCGAGCCTGCTGACCGTCTGCCAGAGGCTCAATATGCTCGACAGGGCGCTCGAAATAGTCAATCTGCGCAATCCTTCGAAAGACACCGCGGAGTATTTCTACGAGATAGGCAGGCTTTACGCCGCGCAGAAAAATTACGATCGCGCGCTTATCGACCTCGGGCGCGGGCTTGAAAAATACCCCGAAAACATAAAGATCAACGAAGAGATCGGGCGAATATACTTCGACGAAAAGAAAAACTACCAGGTGGCCGCCACGTTCTTCGAAAAACTGACGAAACTCGAACCCGACAACCTTCGCACCATCTATAACCTCGGCGCGTGCCATTTCAGAACGGGTAATTTCGACAGAGCCCGCGAACTCTGGTCCGACATCAAAAAACGCGACCCGAAATTCCCCGGCATCGACGAATATATTAAAAGCGCCGAAAGAAAAGCCGGAACGGACGACATCAAAACTACCGTTACCGCGCCCGACCAGGCGCCCGCGGCCCCTGAAAATAAAAGCGCCGTTCAGAGCGCTCCAGCCGCCCCGCCGGAAGCCAAAACCTCCGAAAATTCAGTAAACGCGGCCACGACCACGGAAAACGAAAGCAAAAATTCGTTCTTCAAATATTAACGCGAATACGCTATAATAAAAATCGATAAAAAAACAGGGGCGCCCGGATGGAGGCCCCTGTTTTCTTTATGTTTATGTGCGTTGGAATGTATCTGGTTTTACTTCAGCTGGTGGGCGAAGTGCACGATTTCTTTGATCTTGTCGAGCGATTCAGCGCGGGCCAGATAGCCGTAGTCGCCGAGGGCGGCGCTGAATACAGAGAATATCTGCTCGTGGTGGGCGATATTATCGCCAAATTCGCACATTATGGCGTCGTGCGAGTAAGCGTAGTTCTTGCTGTTTTTGCGGCCGATATAGCAGCAGTGGTATTTTCTTTCATAATGAGTGCGGAACTCGTTATAAAGTACTACATTGGCCCATTCGCGGTATATGTCGATGTCGTTTGCGAAGTTGAACATATCGGTGGTAAGGCCGCCGGGCGGGCGCATGTTGACTTCGAGCGCGACTATCTTATTGTCTTTCTGCCTTCTAAAAAATTCGAAATGGAATATCTTTTCTTTTACGCCGAACACTTTTAAAGTGTTGCGGCCGGCCTCTTCGAGGTCTTTAGGAATGTCGCGCAGCGAGTAATAGAACACGTGCGAATCGTCGTTGACCGCTTCCATGATGCCGTCGCTGTAAGTATGTGAAGTAAAGAACACGAGGTTGCCGCTCTTATCGACGAGGCCGTCGAAGGTGAATATTTTTCCAACTATGAACTCTTCCATAATATATACCGTCTGGTGGCGGGTATTTAAGAACATTTCGAGTTCTTCCTTGTTGTGTATCTTGTATGTGTCCGCTGCGCCAACGCCGTTATCGGGCTTGGCAACGACGGGATAGCCGACCTCTTTAATGAAATCGAAAGCGTCCTGTGTACGGTTGATGAGCACGCCGCGGGCGACTTCGACTCCGGCTTCGATGAATTTTTTCTTCATGCGCGATTTGCATTTCATATCGAGGATCGTGTCGTTCTTAACGCCGAATACGTTGAAGTCGGTCCTGAGGGCCGCCTCTGTCTGAAGCCAGTATTCGTTGTGCGAATCGATGCGGTCGATCTTTCCGTAGCGATGAGTGAAATAGCCGCAGGCCGAAACGAGCTGCTCGTAGCTGTGCATGTTCTTGACTCTGTAATATTCTTTAAGGGACCATTTGAGTTCGGGCTTTAGATTGTCATAATGCTCGTCCGCGAGCCCTAATACGTTGGCGCCCGCCTCTTTTAACCTGACGCAAAAATTATAGAAATTAGGCGGGAAATGAGGTGAGATATATACATAGTTCATACTACTTGAAGCGCCCCCTGTCTTTATTTTGGTTTTATTTTCATGGAAGATCGATTTTTAAAAGCGATGCAAATATAAAGAGCCGAATAAGTTTTTTTAAGAATTAAATCGTTAATATTTTTAGTAACAATATTTTACTAAAAAAAACGCCGTTTGTCAAAAATAATCTCATAATAATCTCATAATTGTAAAAATAAAATAGTTGAGTAATAAAACGGGGAAAATGTAATTGACAAATGCGGCGAATAATTATAAAATCATCGAATATGAAGATACTGCACATTTCCGACATTCATATAGGCGCCAAACTCGGCCGCTACAGCCAGAACGACGACATCAGAAAATGCCTCGCGCGGATTGTCGATTTCTGCGTTTGCGAACATGTGAGGCTATTGATCGCGGCCGGCGATATTTTCGATTCGTACAATCCGTCGGCCGAATCGGAGGACATATATTACAACTTTTTAAACGAAGCGAGTTCCGCAGGCATCAGCGCGGTAATAATAGCAGGCAATCACGACAATCATGAAAGGCTTTACGCGCCTGCGAAGTTTTTGAAGCGCCATAACATCATGGTGGCGGTCAATAACGCGCAAAACTTCTACGCCCCGTTCGAACTCGCCATCGACGGCGAAAAAATATCCATAGCCGCCGTTCCTTATGTTTACGACGCACAGATAATCGACCCGGCGGCCTCGATCGACGGCGGCGAAACCGCAGCGGCGAAAGCGTATTCAGAAGCTTATAACGCGATAACAAAGCGCTGCGCGCAAATGTGCGCGTCAGAAAATAAAATACTCGTCGCACACGCATTTTTCGCGGGCGCCGTCAACTGCGGCAGCGAAAGGAATATTCAGCGGGGCAACAGCCTTCTGGTGGACGCCTCGCCCGCCGCGGGCGATTTTTTATACTGCGCATTCGGCCATCTGCACCGCTTCCAGAAAATAACTGAAAACGCTTACTACAGCGGCTCGATAATACCGGTTTCGATAGACGAGGCCGTACACCCGAAAAAAATGATACTCATCGACACCGGCGCCGCGAAGGCTGACGATAGAATAAAATCTATAGAGCTCCCCGCTTTCTCGGCATATAAAAACCTCGCCGGCGGGTTCGACGCGGTATATTCCGAATTGAAAATTTTAAATGACGCTTATATTTCGGCCGTTTTCACCGAGGCGCTGAGTCTGCAACGGCAGGACCTTCTGCTGAAGACCGCCCGCGACAACAACATCAGGATAGTTTCCCAGGGCTTCGACATAAAGCGCCGCGCAGGCGAGGCTGACGGCGGCGCGGACGCGGATGCATCCGATGCATATCTGAAAATGTCGATGACACGCCTTTTCGAAGAATATCTCAGGGCGGAAGGCGTGAGCGACGCCCGGCTCGTCGAAAAATTCGACGCGATCGCCTCAGAATGCGGCCGGGGCAAAAGCGGGGACGGCGGCATATGAAACTCGATTCGCTGAGGCTCCGAAATATAAATTCGCTCAAGGGCGAACATTTCATCGATTTTTCCGCGCCGCCGCTGGCGGATTGCGCCATGTTTCTCATCACCGGGCCCACCGGAAGCGGCAAGACCACCATACTCGACGCCGTCACGGCCGCGCTTTACGACAGAACTCCGCGCCTGAACAGCAAAACGACAAGGGCTCTCAAAAGCCAGAGCGCGGAATCGGCCATGATAGAGCTTTGCTATACCGTCAGGGGAGAGCGCTATAAAAACGTCTGGCAGGTCGACAAAAAAGATAATAAAAAGATAAGCGTTTACAAGGACGGCGAACTCGTAAGCGGTCTGAAAATAAGCGCGCTCGCAGAGAAGACCTTCGAAATAATAGGAGCGGACTTCGACACGTTCGTAAAGACCATCGTTCTGGCGCAGAACAAATTCGACGAATTCATCAAATCCAGGCCCGACGAACGCCGCAGGATCATCGAATCAATAACCGATAACACGGTTCTCGAAGAGATCAAAAAAAGGATAAAGGACGAATACGACGCCTTCGGGCAGCAGTACCTGGCGATGAAGCAGAAAGTCGAAACGCTTAAAGCGCTCGCCGGCTCGGCCGACCCTGAAGCGCTGAAAAGGCTTCTGGCCGAAAAACTATCACTGCTTGAAATCGAAAAAAAAGCGGCGGCCG
Organism: Candidatus Wallbacteria bacterium GWC2_49_35; assembly: GCA_001791795.1. Taxonomy (GTDB): domain Bacteria; phylum Muiribacteriota; class UBA9980; order UBA9980; family UBA9980; genus UBA9980. Next base: position 10,535 of record MGFH01000233.1, on the reverse strand, counting down.
CGGCCGCTAAAAATAAAAACGGGTATGAAACGCTTAAAGCGCTTCACGCGGAACTTGCCGCCGCGAACGATGAACTTGTAAAGATCAACGCCGGCTGTAATTTTGCCGCCATGCTCGCTGAGATCGCGTTGCTGAGGACCGTCCGCGATAAATTCGGAGCGATGATCCCTGAAATGAAAAATATCGCCGGCCGGCTCGAATCGAAAAACGCCGCCGCCGTTGAAGAAAAGACGAGGCTCGGCAAACTTGAAAAAGAAATATCCTCGGCCGCCGGGGCGTATGCCGCCATAAAAAAAGAGCGCGCCGAATTCGATGCGGCTTACTCGAAAAAGAGCGCCGGAGTATCGGCCGCGCGTTCTCTGGCAGGTCCTTTCGGGGAAGCCTCCCGTAATCACGCCGCCGCCCTCGCGAAGATAGCCGAATTGAAAAAGAGCGCAGCGGAATCGGAAGCGGCGGCCGAAAAGATCCGTAAATCCATAAAGGCCGCCGAAACCGAAAAAAAGGCGCTCGAAGACGGACGGACGCTTTACGGGCCCGGGTATGAAAACAGCGAAGAAGCGTTTTACGAGTTCAGATCGAATATCGAAAGAATAAAAGCCCTGAAGGCGGAACTCGAAAAAAGCGGGGCCGAGATCAAAAAGAACGGATCGGCCATGAAGGCCGAAGGCGCGCGGATCGAAGAGCTGCGGAATAAAATCCTGAAAAATTCCGCTGAGGCGGGGCTGCTGACCGAAGAAAACACGGCGGCCGAAAAGTCAAAAGCGGCGCTGGAAGCCGAATACGAATTATGCGCGGCCGGCGAGACTGCCGCGGCGCTGAGAGAAAGGCTCGTCTCCGGCGAAAAATGCCCGGTGTGCGGCAGCCGCGAGCATCCCGACGCCGCGAAGGAATTCCCGCTCGCGCGCGACGCGAAAAAGATCAAATCTGAAATAAAAAATTTCGAGGCTAAAATAAAAACATGCGAGGCGGGACTGAGGGCGTTAGAGGCTTCGGGCGCGGCCGATCGGGCGACCATAGAGGCGCTGGCGGCGGCGCTCGACTCGAAGACCGCCAGCGATATTATTTTAACGGAGGCATACGGCGAGGCGGCGGGCGAGTTGAATTCGTTGAAATTCTCCCTCACGGCTCCGTTCGCGCTCGAAGACGATAAATACGATGAGGCTGCCGAAAGATGGGCTGCCGCGATAAAATTTCTGGCGGGGCATAAAGACAATATGGCCGCCGTCGAAAAAAAACTCGCCCTGAGCGTCAACGACATGACGAACGCCGCCGCTAATATCGGGCGTTTGAAAGAGTCGCTCGAAGATGCCGCCGCGGAAGCCGGGGCTCTGAAAAAACACAAAGACGGGCTCGAATCGGAAATTAAAAATATCACGGGCGGCGAAACTCCCGAATCCATACTGGCCGGTCTCGAAGCCGCCAAAAGTTCTCTGGAAAAGCGTTTCGAGGCGGCCGAAAGCGTATTTAATTCATTAAATTCAGCCATAGCGGCCAAAAAGCATCTGATCGAAAATATCGAAACCGAGATAGCTGCACTTAAAGAAAGTTCACTCGCCGCCCGGGCCGCTTTCGAGGCCGCTCTCCGCGAAAGCGCCATGGACGAGAGGACCGCTCTGCAAAAGCACGGGCACATAAAAGAACTAAGCGCCATGGAAGCCGGTTATAACGAAAAGATGACGGCGAAAAGCGTCGTCGAAGGCCGCGCGGCCGGACTATCCGAAAAGATCGGCGGAAGGGTCTTCTGCGAAAGCGCGCTCGCCGGACTCGCCGAAGAGCAGCGCCGCAGCTCGGAAGCCGTAGAACTGCTGAACCGCGAGGCCGGCGGGATAGCGGCCGATCTGAAAAAGCACGCGGAGGCCCTTGCCGACTATGAAGCCGAGACGGCCAAATTCGAAAAAAATAACGCGGAGCATGAAACGCTCGAGCAGTTATATCTTCGGACAAAAGACAACCAGTTCCGCGATTTCGTTCTGGCATTTTACCTTAAAAACCTGCTGCTGCTGTCGAACCAGTATCTGAAAACGCTCACCGGCGGCCGTTACGAACTGATGTTCGATCTGGACTCGTCGAACGCTATTTTCATCAGGGACTACTTCAACGAGGGCAGGGAGCGTGAAATAAACACTGTGTCGGGCGGCGAGGGATTCATGGCGAGTCTGTCTCTTGCGCTCGGACTGAGCCAGGTGAGTTCGGGCGAGGGCAGGATAGAGTTCATGTTCCTTGACGAGGGTTTTGGCGTTCTGGACACGGGCACGCTCGAAGACGTGCTGGACATGATATCGCGGCTTAACGATACAGGCCGGAAGATAGGCATAATAAGCCATATCCAGCAGGTCAAAGAGCGCATCGACACGCGCATCGAACTCATCAAAAATAATGACGGCAGCTCGAATATTAAAATTTATTGACGGCGCGGAAATTCATTATTAACACTTGATTTTGATCTTGATAATGTTTATTTATTGTAAAAGACATAAATTAATTTTGCTGGCCGGCAATAATCTTTTCTCCGCTCGCGGTCCGACGGGCAAGGAAGCACTAGTGCAGAGCGCGCCACGGATGGCAAAGCGCTCTGTCTCGGCGCCTACGGCGCCTGCGGAGGCTTCGCTCCGAAAAATTATTGCCGGCCTTGCTGATGTAAACTAACTAATTTCGCTTACTATAGTAACGCATAACCTAATTATATATTCCGAAAGGATGACGATCGATGAATGAGTATATCAGGTCGGGTCGGGACGGGCGCCCTTTTAAAATAAGGGCTATGGCGCTGACCGCCTTTCTGCTTTTATTACTGCCAATCCTGTCCTCGTGCATTTTCACAGATGGCGAACCCGACCCTTCAAGCGCATATCGCGAGCTCACTATTTATCACATCAACGACCCCCATTCGCACCTGGACCCGCTGAAAGACCCGGCCGACGGAATTTATTACGGCGGCGCGTCAAGGCTTAAAACTCTTCTTAACGGGGCGAACCGGAATAAATCAATATTTCTCGCGGCGGGCGATTTCGTCCAGGGCACGCTGTACTACAATTTTTTTCACGGCGCGGCCGAAGTGGAAGTTTTCAACGCCATGGGCGTCGACGCGGCCTGCCTGGGAAACCATGAATTCGACGGCGGCACGGCCCAGCTCGAATCTTATTTTTCAAAGACGGCCTTTCCCCTTCTATGCTCGAATATAGTTTTCAAGACGAGCCCTTCGCTCGCCGCGCTTATAAAACCTTACGCCGTGATCGAAAAGAATGGGCTTAAAATAGCCGTGATCGGCGCCGACACGCACGAGCTGATAGATGACTCTCCGAAGCTCGGAACCGACATCGCAGTCGACGACCCTTCGGAGGCGGTTAAAAAACTCGCCGCCGAACTTCGCGGCGGCGTCGATCTGGTGGTGGCGCTGACGCATATCGGCCACGACGTCGACCTGAAACTCGCCGCGGAAGCGGAAGGACTCGACATAATAATCGGCGGGCACTCGCACACCGCGGTCGAACGCCCGGTCGCCGTAGCCGGCAAGGGCGGCGTCTGTTACGTTGCCCAGGCGGGCGCGTATATGAAATATCTCGGCTGGCTGAAACTCGGCGTGGCGCCTAAAGAGTTTGTCCGCCCTGGCGCGGCGCGTTTCATTTTCGAGACGGGCGGCCTGACGCCGATTGATCAATCCATAACGCCGGATGCCGCGGTGGATGCCATAGTACAAAAATACAGCGGCCAGATCGGCCAGGAGGTCAAAAAGGTCATAGCGCACACGGCCGTCGAGCTCGTCGGAACCAAAGATATCGCGCGCAGCCGTGAATGCAATCTGGGCAACCTTTACGCCGACGCCCTCCTCGAAAGCACCGGCGCGGAGCTCGCGATCGTAAACGGCGGAACCTTCCGCCAGTCGATAACCGGCCCTGAAATATCGGTCGAGAGCGTATTGAACGCCTCCCCCTACGACAGCGTCGTCGCCACCATAAACGTCAGCGGCGAGGACATTCTCGAAGACCTCAAAATGACCTTCGCGCGCGCCGACGGCATCTGGGGCGGATTCCTTCAGGTTTCGCGCGGCGTCAGGATCGCCTCCGAAAACGGCGCGCTGATTTCCGCCACGCTGAACGGCGCCGCCATAGACCCTTTGAAGACATACAAACTCGCAACCAGCGATTATATAGCGGGCGGCGGCGACGGTCACTCCAGATACGCGGGTAAAAATCCGGACCTCGGCGCCATGCTTAAAACAAACGACGTCGTTATCGAATATATAAAAAACCTGCCCCAGCCGGTGAATTACACCACTGAGGGCAGGATAGTCATTACTATTAATCAGGCGCCGGTTATTTTTAACCGGCCTTAACCAGTTATTTTATAAGTCATTTGACGGCAGGGCTCACTGTCCCGCCGAGAGCGCCAGACGGAATCCGAGCGCGCGGGCGCGCGTCGATGGAAAATCATATCCACGGCTGGCGGACCGACAGTATTTTGCTCCATTAATATACGAGCCGCCGCGCAACATAATTGAAGTGCCTGTCAGAGGACCGACCGGATCGGTCACGGCGGAACTTGTATAACTTCTCAGCCAGCGGTCGCTGCACAATTCCGTGGCGTTGCCCGCCATGTCATATAAACCGAAGGCGTTGGCGGCCGCGGAGCCGGACGGATGTACGTAACCGTCGGGCTTCTCGGCCGAATTTGAATTGCCGGAATACCATGCGTAATCGCCTATAGCGGAGTAGGCGGAATCTTCTCCCCAGTAAAACGCCGTCCGCGTTCCGCCGCGAGCCGCGCATTCCCACTCGGCCTCGGTAGGCAGTCTGAAATCGGCGTAACCCGAGGGTTTTAATGTATTTATCTTTTCCAGAAAGCCGCCGGTACCGCATATATCATTCCATGAAATAAAATAGGCGGGATAATTATCGCCAAGGCCGTAAGTCGCCGTGGGCGAGCTCGTTCCCGGCCAGCTTCCGTATATTTTAAGCCACTGCGCCTGCGTAAACTCGTATTTTCCAATATAAAAATCACGTGACAGCGTTACGCCGTGAACCGGGCCTTCATTCGTGTTCCGGTCTTTCTCGGTATCGGGACTGCCCATCTGAAAAGTGCCGGCCGTTATCCTGACCATTTCGATCGTCACGCCGCCGCCCAGGTCGACCGTTAACGTTCCGCCGGCGCCGGGAGTCGCCAAATTTATCGTATAGGCAGCGATTGTAACGGTAGAATCGGTCATACCGCTCTTCACCGCTACAGCTTTGATCGTCTGAGTCGATGAAACGGTTATCGCGCCGCCGTATAAGGCGCTCGCGGATGACGGCGTCGTGCCGTCGGCAGTATAGTGGATGACCGCGCCCGCCGTCGTGCATGTGATCGTCACGCTCTGCGCCGTGGTATAAGTCCCGCCGGCAGGAGTTATCACGGGAGCTTCAACCGCGGGCGGGGGCGCGATATTAACCGTAAAGACTGCGCTTGTAACGGCGGAATCGGTCATGCCTGATTTTATCGCTATCGCTTTTATGGTCGTGTCAGCCGAAATATTCAGGGGCGTACTGTATACCGCGCTCGAGCCCGTCGGTTCTTCGCCGGTATGAGTATAGTGGATGGCCGCGCCCGCCGTCGCGCATGTGATCGTCACGCTCTGAGTTTCGGTATAAGACCCGCCGGCAGGAGTTATCACGGGAGCTTCAACCGCGGCGGGAACGGACCCGCCGTTAAAACTTATCGCGCCGCCCGCAAAACTTAAGACGGTGTCCGCAATGAGGTTCATAAAGTAGGATTCGCCATAATTAAATTTGGGATCGACGCCGTCGAGCGCCTGCGGAGTACCGCCTGAATCCTTGACGACGGAAATGAACGAGCCGGCCGCCGCGCTCCATTTATATAGCCCCTTCAACGCCGAATTCCCTTTAAGAAGCTCAGAAAATGCTACCGAAGTGACGGACACCGAAATTCCGACAAGATTAAAGCCGGCTTTCATTGAAATATCGGGAACGGAAGTTACTGCCGGACCCTGCACCGTTACGGTTCCCGCCGCCTTCGATTTGACGATATAACCCTTGCCGGCCGCAACCGAAGAAAGCGTTCCTTCCGAAAGGCTCAGAAACGAGCCTGCGGCAGAGCTATACAGGTATATATCTTCAATGAGCGTCGAGTTTGCCTGCTGAAGTTCGCCCGGTGTAAGGGCCGGACTTACCGTAAAACTTACGAAATTAAAACCCGACTTTAAACTCAGCGTCTGAACATCAGTCTGAGCATATAATACCGGAACTCCCGACGCTATTATTGCCGCAACGGCAATAATAACTATAAGTGTTGCAATGATTTGCTTTTTCATTGTTTTACTTCCCCCTTAAAAATTTGAATTTACGATATTTAAATAAGATCATTACCAAAGTATTTATTAAATTTAATTTAAAATAAATTATTACCGACGAAAACAGAAGTCGAAAATTAATTGACATTAAATTTAACTTAAATTTATTTTTAAAAATATAACATATACCGAAAAGTATGTCAACATTTTTTGCGCCTTTTTCGCCATTTTATTCATTGTCTTATAGTGATGTTTTTTATGTTTCAGGCACTTAATTAAATGGCCCCGCAGCGGCGAGTGTATCCGAAAAAAATAAAAGGCCCCTCGATATTCGAAGGACCTTTTTATTGTTCTTGTTTTTTATAGTTTATTAACTATTTAAGTTCAGAAATTAAGTCGCTGTAATTAATGAAGCCGCTAAATGTGAAAATTATTATAATCCGGCAACTTTATCGCCGGTATTGATCACTTCATGGCACCACACTTCGCCGTCTTCGACGAGAGCTTCGGTGAGGGCTTCTTTGCTGTATTTAACGCCTTTGCCGCTGCCGCCGGAATATCCGCCCTTGAACTTACCGTTCCACTGGCCGGCGGGATCGTTCACTGTATAATTCTGACCGTCGAATCCGGTTATGGTGACCACGTGGCCGCTCGGAGTGAACCAGCCGTGGGCTATAACGGGTTTGCCTTCGGCGAGGAGTTTATTGACGAACTCCATCGTTGCATCGGTGTGCGATTTGATGCGCACACTGAGGCCGGCGTCCTGCGCGAGCCCATTGAAAACATTTTCGAGGCCCGCGGGAGTCTGCGCCATATCTTTGCCGAATGTTTTGGTTACCTGGTCGGGAGTGCCGTTCCATCCGTATTTAGCCAGGACCATAGCCAGCGATGTATTCTGGCATGTGGATGCCGAGAAAAAATCGTTGTCGTACTGATTGAAGTAAGGCGTGGACGCGTCGGCTTTCTTTTCTGCGGCGGCGGGTTCAGCCGGCTGTTTATTTTCGGTATCGGCCGCTTCGTTATTGGCGACAGCAGGAACAGCATCGGTATTATTAGCGTCAGCGTTAGCCGCGGAATTATCGGACTCGGGGTTGGCGCCTTCGGTTTCGGTTTCATTAACGTTCGCGTTAGCGTCCGCCTGAGCGGCGGGAGCGTCGGCAGCTACAAGGTCGGCATAGACGTAAGCGTCTTTTCCGTTGAATTTTATTTTATACCATTCGCCTTCTTTGCCGGTTATTTCTATTTTGGTGCCTTTCTGGAGAGTGCCGATTATTTCGCCCCACGGGCCGGTGCGGATGTTGAGGCCGTTCGGGTCTTCGTCTATAACGGTTCCGCTTTGAGCGGCTGAAGCCGAACTATCGGAGACGGCCGGAGCCGAAGCGCCGGACTCGTCAGTAGAGGCGGGCGGCACCGCGTCGCCGCCGGCGGGCTGGTTCTGGTTTTCAGCGCCGTTATTGTTCACTTCGACGCCAACTCCCTGAGTAGCGCCTTCTACGGCGTTCGCGCCTTCGGTGGCCGCGCCGCTGATATCGTTCGCCGCCTGATTCGCGGCGCTGCCGATCTCTTCGCCGGCCTGTTTAATGTCGTTTTCAGCCGACGAGAACAGTTTTTTAAATTCATTTATAAGCTGCTTGAAAAGATCGATTATGCCTTTGAATATGTCTTTAAAACCTTCAAAAAGGCCTTTGAAACCTTTTTTGATCGATTCGACGCCGCTTGCGACGCTTTCAGTCGTAGCCTGAACGCCGTCGCCAGCGGCCGCCTGTGACTGATTGCCGGTGGCCGTCTGAGTATTATCGTTTGAAATTTCAAGTTTATTGACGCTCTGATTCAGGTCTTCGATGCCTCCGGCATAAGTTCTGGATACGCCCGCCGACGACATAAATAACGAAAGTATAAAAACGCAGATAATTGAAACGGTTATTTTATTATAAATGTTTTTACTCATAAAGATAACGCCTCCCGATTAAAAAATTAAAAATAATTTTTTCATAATTTAATACTTGATTTAATTAATTATTGTTCCAGTTTTTATTTTTCAAGTTGTTTTTCAGTTTTTATTTTTATTCTTAACTATCCGTTTTTCTTTTTTCACTGATATTTTCCAACTATAGTAAGAGACATAAATTAATTTTGCCGGCCTTCCTGATGTAAATTAAGTAATTTCGCTCACTGTATATATAACACAGAGCAATTATATCAAAAAACATAAGTTCTGTCAATTTTAACTATCTGCTTTAAGCGACGCGGACCGGCAGGAAAATTGCGACCGGCTCGGGAAGCCCGGCGTTAAAATTCTTGACATCGCGCCGTGATTAATGTATAATAACTGCGAAATTAATCCTTCATTCTATCAGTCCGAAAGGAGCACGGCCGTGAGCCATGTCTGGACGCCCGAAGCCCAAAAACACAATCTTCACCTTTCCTGGAACGATACATCAAAAGAAGCTTATTTATATGAAAAGCAGTCCAGCGGAAAAGTCCGCTGCCTTCTTTGCCCCAGGCTCTGCGTAATAGCCGAAGGCAAAACCGGCTTCTGCAAGGTCCGAAAAAATATAGGCGGCACACTGTACGCCCAGTCATACGGTAAAGCCACTCACGTGACGGTCGAACGCATCGAGACCGAGGCCGTTCATCATTATAATCCGGGCGGAAAAATACTTTCCCTGGGCAATTTCGGATGCAACCTCGACTGCGACTACTGCCAGAACTGGATGTATTCGCAGTTCGAATACTCCTCCCCTGAGCATATCCACGATTATTCCGCGAGGCAGGTCGTCGACATGGCGCTCGCCGACAACATTAAAATGCTTTCATGGACCTATAACGATCCCGCCGTCTGGTTTGAATTCGTAATAGACACTGCGCGCGAATCTAAAAAACACGGGCTGAAAAACCTATTTAAATCAGCGTTTTTCCTTACCAGCGAAGCGGTCGACGAGCTCATCAAGGTCATCGACGTTTTCGCCATTTCGATCAAGGCCATGGACGAAGATTATTATAAAAAATTCACCAAGGGCTGGCTGCCGCCCGTGCTCGAAAACACCAGGCGCGTCCACCGTTCCGGAATCCATTACGAGCTCAGCAATCTCGTCGTGACCGATCTGACGAATAACAACGATAATTACGATAAAATGATCAATTTCATACTGCGCGACCTTTCGCCCGAAACTGCGATCCATTTCACGCGTTTTCATCCCGACTACAAATACATGGCGAGCGAAAAAACCCCGCTGGCGGATGTAATGAACGCCTGCGACCGCGCGCGCGCCGCCGGCATTAAATATCCGTACGTCGGCAACGCATTCGAATGCGACGGGCTGAACACTTACTGCCCGTCATGCGGCGAGCTTCTCATCAGGCGCTACGGCCTGAACACCTACATCAAACCGGCCATCGGCGACGACGGCAGATGCGTTAAATGCGGCTGCCAGACGCCCGTCGTTCACATCGATCCCGCCGCCCGCCGGCCTGAAGAAATAGAATAAGGAGTTCGCGGCTAATTATGAAATCATACAGATACAAATGGACGCCTGAATTTTATCTTCTCCACCTGCAGTTCAACAATCCCTCGCGCCTGCCATTCGAAGCGGTCATAACGCGCAATTTCACAGGCGGCTCCACAAAGCGAGAATCCGAGCCTTCCAAAGACGGCATGGACAGCCACCGCATACTGGTTTCACGCTCGCACCCGAAAGAAGTCGATTTCGTGATCGAATATCCTGCATCTATCGAGATGGAAATCTACGAACTCGACGACAGGGCCTATTATCCGACGAAGCCGGTTTATAAGGGATAAACTTTTTATTGACTAACGTAAAAGTACGAAGGCGATGCGATGTCCATATCTGCCAAACCAAAACATAAAACCGGCGCGCCCGAAGCGGCCGTCAAAAAATTCTGGAAATTCTTCATAGCGGCCGAGTATGAAAAAGCCGGCGCGCTTTTCGAACGCGGCGCGAAAATATACTGGCCCTGCACCAATGAGGTATTCGACGATTTCGAAAACTTCATTAAAGTCAACAGAGACTATCCGGGCGCTCATAAAATAACGCTCGATAATATCGTTTCCGCCGGTGACACCGTAATTTCAGTTATTCTCGTCGAATCGAATTTCGAGGGCAGGCCTGAACCCATGTTTTTCAGGGCTGTCTCATTCTTCAAGCTCACGGAAGGCCTTATTTCCGAATTGAGCGAATACTGGGCCGAAGTGACCGCACCTCCCGAATGGCGCGTAAAGAGCGGACTGACC
>MGFH01000232.1 GCA_001791795.1 Candidatus Wallbacteria bacterium GWC2_49_35 | reverse complement strand
ACGTTCAGGAAGGCTCCGACTTCCAGGTTTACGTGTCGGTAAAAGACCCCGCGGGTAACGAAGACGAAAACTTCGCCTACGGCTACGCGAACTCGAAACCGGCCCTGACGCTGCAGATCTACGGCGGCGCGCCCAACACGCGCAATCAGCAGATAGTCAACGTCAGCCGCCAGGACTTCGCCAAAGGCAAGCTCAAAGAGGTCAGCGTCGAGCGAAGCGGAACCAAGGGTCTGGTAAGGCTGCGCACGAACGCTGAATGGGGCGGCCTGGCGCAGGGAACCGGAACGCCGACCGCATACAGCAAACCTTACGCCCTGGCGACGGACGGCAATTACGTTTACCTTTCCGACATCAACGCAAGCAAGGTATTCCGGCTGACGTCCAGCATGACGGCCGTAAGCACGCTCAGCAGCGTGACTTCCGGAGCTCAGGGCCTGGCAACCGACGGTCAGTTCGTTTACATCGCCGATACGGGCAACGACAGGATATTGAAGATAGATCTGGCGCTGTCGAAGATATACGCCGAGTGCCTGTCTTCGGCTATACCCGACGGAATTGATTCGCCGAATTCGATTGCCGTGGACAGCCAGAGGGTATATTTTACCGATAAGAAGAAGCGCGTGGTCGTGCTGAACAAAATGCTCGTATACACGTCGGAATCGCCGACCGCCATAGGCGGGCATACGCTGTCCGACAAGCTCAGGGTCAGTACTGACGGCAACAACGTTTATCTGCTCGACTGCGCGGCATCGAAGATATTGCAGTTGACCACGGCGCTGATTTATAAATCGTCCTATGGAAGCGTCGGAACGGGTCAGGACCAGTTCACCGATCCGCGCGACATATCGACTGACAGCAGCTACGCTTACGTTACCGACAATGGCAATCACCGCGTTATAAGACTCAACATAGAAGAGAACGGCAGTCTGTCGTTCAAAGACCAGTTCATGGGCACCGGCAAGGCCGATCCGGGCAAGGTCGTTCTGTCGGATCTCACCGAGATCAACGGCGTGGCCACCGACGGTTATTATACCTACTTCTGCGAAACAGGCAAGAACAGGATAATAATGACCGGCGATGTCGCTAAAAAGGTCGAGTGGAACGAACTCGCGCAGTTCGGCGTGACAAGCGTCGCGGCCAACGACAGCTCGCATTTGAATTCTCCGATGGGCATCACCAATTCGGGCGCGTATTTTTACGTCGCCGACAGAGGCAATAACCGTATCGTAATGCTCGACCAGGAACTCGCTTATTACAAGTGCTCGCCGGCCGGACTGTACACGGCGCCGACGGACCTTTATTACAACGAAACGGGCCTTTACGCCATTGATACCAACGGATTGAGTTTATCGACCAATGAAGTGCAGAGCAAGTCCGTCAACCGCGCGTTAACGAGCCTCAAGGGCGTCTGCGGATACGACAGTATAAACCTGCTCGTTACGAGGCTTAATACGATCAGATGGATAAACGGCATCACTTTGAACGACATAAAGCCCGCCATTACGATAACGGGCCTGGTGACTCCCGCCACGCTTAATGCGCCGACGGGCCTTGTTACTAACGGCGTCGACGTGTTTGTTTGTGATACCGGCAATAACAGGGTGATCAAATTCAAGATCGACAAATCCATTCCCGGCAACCACAAGCTGGTTTACGTATCGCAGTACTCGCAGAGCGTCACCGGCCCGAAGTATATCTCACTCAGCCCCGATTTCATTTACTTCACCAACGGCGGCGTTTATAACAACATAGTCAAGCTCGATCTGAACCTCAACTTCATCGCCAAGTATCCCGATCCGGGAGCGCTCAGCAATCCTACCGGTATCGCTTCGTTCGGCCAGTACTGCCTCTCCTCCGAAAGCGGCAAGCACAGGATCGTAAAGAGCGGCATATCGAAGTTCGCCGGCGAAATCGGCGTCGAAAACTCTTCCGACGACTCCGATGTCGGCCATTCGAACCATTCGCTCGGCCTGATAACCAACGAGGACGCCGCCGTCAGCCTGCCTCTGGTCATGTACGAAAAGAGCGGCGTGATCTACCATCGTATGGCCAAAGACGAGGACGCCACGGTTTTCGATCTGCAGGTATCCGACTTTAACGGTACTCAGCACGCGCTCGCGTCGAAAGGCGCCAATATTTATGTCGCCTACGCCGACAGCGGCCAGATCAAATTCTCGACGACCTCCACCGGAAAGACATTCACTTCGCCGGTTTTAGCCAGCGGCACCTATATAGGCTGCTCAAATCCCTCCATAACGGTCGATAAGGACAATTTCATATGTATCGCGTGGGAAAGCGCGGGCAAAATAAGTTATAACCGCTCGACCCTGCCGGTAAACCAGGAAGCTAACGCCACGAGCCCGTCCTTATTCGCCGGCGCGAACATCAAGCAGTTCGACTGCATAGCCGACGGCGTTTACAGCCAGGTTTCACTCGCATCGGCCCGCGAAACGACGACGGTCCACGCCGTGTGGATAGTCACCAAAGACGGTTTCAGCACGGTCAAATACGGCCGCGGCGACTCGTTCTCAACCATCACCGACAAAAAGACGTTCGAAAGTGGAGCCAGCGACAGCGTTATGAGTCCTAAAGTAGCAACGGGCGCGGCTAATCAGCTCTATATAGTCTGGACCGGCCTGGATATGCAGACCGATATCAAATACGTCGCTTCCATTGACGCCGGCACCAACTTCGAAAACGTCAAAACGATCAATACCCTGAAAGTCGGTTACCAGAAGAATCCTTCGCTTACCGTCGGTCTCGACGAATTTGGAAAGGACGTCGCGATGGTAGTGTGGGAATCCACCTCCAACCTTACTTTCAACGACGAGGACATTTACTTCACCAAGTCGTCTTCCGGCATATTCGAAGCGAGCACCAGAATCAACACTAAGGTGCAGAGCCGCGCCCAGACAAAACCTTCGATCTATTCCACGCCCGACGGTTTGATAACCTTCGCGTCATGGCGCGATTCGTCGAAGAGCGACTCCGACCGCGACGTTTACTGCGCGAGATTCACCGACGTTTCGATATACCAGCTCAAAGGCGTGTACACCTCGCAGATCGTTAATCTCGGAACCCATGTCAGTGAGTTCGGCAAGATATCCTGGGTCGACGACACCCAGGCTAAAAAATCGACTTACATATACCTTAACACCAGGCTCTGCCCGGACGATGGCTACGGAAACCCCGATACCGGCTCCTGGTCGCAATGGTCTTCGAACTATAAGACGCCTAACGTCGATATTCAGATGAACGAAGAATACAGCGGCATGTCTCCGAATCTTTTCGAGAACCAGTACATTCAGTATAAGGCGACCATAGTCACCAGGAATAAGACTATAACGCCCAACATGTATAAGGTCATACTCAATTTCATCCGTTCGGGTGACAGCCCCTCGAGCTTCACCGCTTCGGGCGGCGGCCTCGTCAATCCGAATTACCTCAACGATTACAAGGGCCCCATCAACGGCTGGTATTTAAACCCGCCGAGAATGACGATGTTCGCGGACAAGGAAGCTATCACCTACTACGACTGGAAGCCGCTGCCCGCTTCCGACGTCATCGTTCAGACCGGCGCCAACCTCGCGTACGCGCCGTTCGTAACGCCGTCGGTGGATCCGACCACCCAGTCGACGCCGCCGATCCTTTCGGGCGGCAAGCTGGTGCGCCCCGTGAAGGCTGAAGGTAAACTAACGCTTTACGAATATAGTATCGATTACTACGGTAACGCCGAATATCAAAAGACCAAGGAAGTCTTTCTTGATACTATTCCTCCGACGATCCCCGAATTCAGCGTTACCGCTAAAGGCTACGTCGTCAACTCCAAAAAAGCTTCGATAACGATAGATCTTTCCGGTGACACCAGCTTCGGCGAAGACGACGCCGGCGGCTATGACGTTTTCGATATCGACTCGTCGAAGGATAATTCCGTATTCGCCTTCAGCGGCACTAACGAAGCGTTCTTCATAGGCACCAACTCTGTCGGCATAGTCGACGCCACCATAGAGATAGGCACAGGATTGAACGCCGGATACGCCCGCCTGAAGGGTACTTCGACCGCCGGAACCGACAGGATGGCGATGTGCAAGAAACTCGATCCCGTTATCAACACGAATTACTACAAGAATATGTTCATAAGGCTGCGCGGCGACAAAGCCGATGCGGTATTGCCTCCCATAGGCGATTACAGGGTGCTCGTACAGACCGAAAGCGGCAGGACCTACAGGACGGTTCCTTTCAGGAACTCGGTGCAGTTGAAGCCCATCAATACTACCGAAGAGGTTGTTATGATGAAATTGCCCGTCAATGAAAGGCTCAGCCTGCTGACGATCGAACTGCAGGACACGACGAGCAACGTTTCGCTGCTTAACAAGAACATGGCTATATGGGTCGACTGGATAGCGTTCACCGCGGCGGCCCTCAATTCGCCCTCGCCCACGCTCGATCTTTCGGGAGCGAACAAGACGTTCACGCTTTCGAATATATCCGACAATACGACCCACGAAATAATACTTGTCAGATACGACGCGCGCGGCAACTACGGCATCAACTCCAAAACCGTCATAACGCCCGACAGAACCGAACCGCCGCCGCCCGTTGTCGATATTTATATGAGTGACGGCGGCCTCAACTCCGGCGACAGCATCGAGGTCGTATGCCAGTGGCTCGGCGTAAAGGACGGCCATTCAAAGTCGCACCGCTATAACGTCGACGTCTCCATAACCGACGCGGCTAATAAGGAAGATTGGCGAAGGCTGAGCGTTGTTCCGTACGAATTCGGAAATAATTGTTCCATAACCGAAAGCGTCCTGATAAAAACCGAAGCTCAGTCTTTGTACGGCATGGTTCCGTCGGTCACGGGAAAAATTTATGCCACGGACTACTACGCGTTGAAGTACAAGTACATATTCTATCCTGAAACCGGAGCCGACGCGTTAAAATGGACGGACAAATGGAGATACGTTTCGAAAGGAAGTTATCTCGGAGAATACTTCAAGTCCCGCGGATTCACTCAGGTGAACAATTACGTCGATATCGCCTCCGTCATGAACGCCTCCGTACTGGCGAATAATTGTAAAGACACGCTGATACTGCTGCCGTTCGGCACCATGCCGTACAACCTCGTGGATCCTTCGGGCGGATACGCCAACACTATCCTGAGGAAGTACCTGAACAAGGGCGGCACCGTGACCTGGCTCGGCGACTATCCGCTCGAGTGGACCTATAACAACATAGCCGACTATAAGAACAATGGAAGTATTCTGTCGGATAACATACTGAACGTTGTTTCGCAGCGAATACTTTCCGGCCCGAACTTTTCCGATTATGTAGCAAGGCTCGGAGTGACGCTGCAGCCTGAAATAACCGATAACGGCGTGCGCATGCTCGACGTCCGCGCCGCCTACACGTCGGACGCGCTCAGGGCTTATTCGTGGCTTGCGACCTATGACGATAACTATCCAACGAAGGGTTTCATAAGGTATCTGACGAAGATAATCGTCGACGGTATCGATAAGGAAGCTCTCAAGAACATTTACAATATATCCACTTTCACCAATATACTGGCCAAGAACGCCGGCGTGGACGACGCTCAAAACTATTTCGCCACCGTGGCCCGCGGGCCCTGCGGATTCTTCTATAAGTTCAGGGTCACCGCCGTGGACGCTCAGGGAAATATATCGAGCACCGGCGGCGTTTCCAAGGTGGTAAAGGCGCGCGATACGATGGCGCCCGTCGTCGATTTCGGCTACGGATTCGCTTCGGATTACTCGGTCGTCATAACAAAATCGGAGCTCGCTACCGATATCTGGGATAAATTCTCCATAAGCGACGCGATCCCTTCGTCGGGCGTCGTAAAAGCCGAATGGTTCTTCGAGATCAGGGACGGCAAGCAGACCTGGGACTGGCCGTCGAACCAGGACTTCCACACGATAAACTACTTCAACGGTTCTGAGTCGATAAGCCTGAATTGCAACCGCGAAATAGTCACGAAGGCCCCGTGGTACCCGACGCGTAACAAATTCGTCCGCGCCGGCACTTACAGGATCCTGGTAAGAGCGTATGACAAGGACGGAAACTTCAACACCAGCTACGCATGGCAGACATATCAGGTAATCGCGTCCGATCCTTATAAACTGGTCTTCGCGGATGAATCTTCGCTGCGCTTCGACGTGCTCGGCAAGCTCGTCGACTATACTCCGCTAACGCGCGATACCAACTACAGGGCACCTTTTATGAGGGCGGGCGAGACCAAGAAGTTCTACGTCGTATCTGCCGATAAGGATTTCGACATAGTGACCACCGACAACGACTCCGGCTTCGTCAGGTTCGACACGTCCAACGCCGTCAAGAACGATTGTAACCCGATGGCCAGCGTGAGGATCTACCAGGGCCTCGAAACCGGTCCGACGACGACGGAAGCCCTTAAACTTACCGATGTCACGAAAATGGCCACGGTAGAGCCTGCCGCTATAGGCGTCAACTCCATGTGGTCGAAGGGTATGATAACGGTTGTCTATTACGAAACGCGTGATATAAATACGGAAGACGGGCGTACCGATATGCAGATAATAGTCAGCTCGCCTTCGTTCTCGCAAAACGCCATGGCCGATATCGAAATAAGGCCGAACGTGTTCCACCACCTCAAATTCGATAACGAGCCGCCGTACACTGAAGTTAAGACAGCTTACAAGTTCAAGGCCGACGAAGGCGTATTGATAGGTTTCGACAGGCGCGACGAATTCGATAATCTTATTTATTCGTCCGCCGACACCGAGGCCGTGGCCGTCAACTTCATAAACGAGCACACCTTCACTATCGACGGCGACGTCGCGAGCAGGTATAACTATCATCACAACAACGGAAAACTATACTGGAATTCGAAATCAGGCGTCAATTCGTCGGAAAAGGCGGTTGACGATGAAGGCTGGTTCCCGTGGGAAGTCGCTTCGGCCGAAACGGAGCCGGTCGGTATCGCGCTCGGAAGCTCGGGCAACCTGACTGACGGTCACGTGTTCAAGATCGAAGGCGCCGATTATTCTATTACAAACACTACGAAAACTACCTACTTCGTCGACGGCCTGCAGAGGATCAAACTGATATCAACCGATCCCGGCCGTCCGGACCGCTATAATAAGCACCAGTTCATACTCAGCGGCAGGAAGTCGTCTTTATGGTATAACGACACCCTGGCTACCGGCGAAACCAAACTGACAGCTTATATTTACGGTTTCGACACGACCGAGTCGAAGTTCAATGTAGATAAACCCCAGCAGTACGTCGAGATCGAGGTCGAACACTCTTCGGCGCCCGGCGGACTCAGGCTCACCGAACTCAGCACCTACAAGACGATCGGCGGCGACCCCGTCACGGGCGGACCTCAGGCTGGCCTGTTCACCAAGTACCATATAGACGCCACCGACAGATGGGCCAACCCGATGAGAAATACAGGAGCGTTCATGGCGGCGCTGAAATCGTACCCGAAAGACTCCGACGTCGCTAACAGAATGACGATATACTATGAAGACAAGAGCGTTTCGGGTTTCCATTTCTACAATACCCTGGGCACCTCCGTCAACTCTATCAAGATCGACGACGGCATGGCGGATTTCTATTATCAGGACATGGTCGCATCTCATAACCTTACCTATGATAGAAAGTACGACAAGGCCAAATCGACCAAAACCGTTATTGAGGTAGTGGATAATCGTCTTACGGCCGGTTTCGACAACGATTCGTTGGAAGTGACCGTCAGCGCCAATAAGAGCGATTACAGCTCTTACTGGCTCGAGATAAGCGACGAAGTTCACAACTCGCTTAACAGGCTCGAAGGCATGATAGACGAAACCATGACCGTAAGCCTCATGGATAAATTCGGCAATCTCTGCGATCACGTGGGCGAAGGCACCGACACTGTCGGCCTCATACCCGCTGCCTACCCCGTCGTCGAGATCAAGGACAGCGAGGTTGACGGCGGCTACAGAACGCCTATGACAGCCGCGCAGATCCCGCCCACGGGCGAAGTGCCTTATGCGATAACCGATATATATCCTTCCGGATTCTCGGAAGGCGTCGCGCGGCAGTTCCTCAACGTTGAAACAAGCGGCGTTGTGCTGAAACTGACCTATCAGGGCGAAATAGCTCACGAGTCCCAGACGTATTATCCGACGGGCACCATAGAGGTCAGCGTGGGTCTGATAGAACCCAGGCTGTGGGGCGGCGTGGCCGAGACCTATTTCTATCAGGAACTCGACAAGGCGATAATACACGATTATATTGACGCGTGCAACACGGCCGGCGTTACAGTGAAGGAAAAGCATCCGGGATTCGTGCTTTCGGGCTGGATAAAGGTAGGCTCGGATTTCAACTTCGAAGAGTATTGCGACAAGTCTCACAATCCCGATCCGAAACACGCGACGCATCTGGTATGCACATCGGAAGTGTGCTTGAACAGGGCTGAAATTGCCTTCGAGCAATACGATCTCAACGGCGATCCGCTTGGAAGCGAAACGAAGTTCGCGGCGGGCATCGACCTGCTCGGCAACGTATACTCTTACCAGAGCGGCATAACGCCGGTGCTGAACGCCGAATATAAGGCTACGAACTTCGAGATCACCGATACGGGCCATTACGAAACTTCGTCCACGCCGCGCGTGCATCCGAAGTTCAAAAACTTCACTATAAAGCCGGGCGAAACGGTCCAGGCGAGCGGCGCGAGAGGCAAAAATCTCAACAGGTGGAAACGCGTGTTCATACACTTCTATCCGCCTGTCGGAGGCGCGAACGGGCTCATCAAAGGCAAGCGCTATATACTTTACATGTATCCGAAACAGGGCGCTTCGTCAGGGCTCGCCGTTTACTTTGACGGCTTGCAGCTGCAGCGTTCGAAATACGTTTCGCGCTACACGCCCGATAAGACTCTGATACTCGGCCCGTTGACCGAAACCGGCACGGACGGAAAGATCATCGACGTGGTGAAACCGTTGAACGAACTCTTGCCATATCAGATGAGATAGTGTATAATAATAGTTGAGAGTGGATAGTGTAGAGTGGAGAGTTAAGGATTTTTTTACAAAATAAAAAAGTTTTTGTGCGAATGAAGACTTTTAGAAATTGTTAAAAAGTTCCTTGTTCTCAGCTCTCCACACTCCGACTCTTAACTGATAATCGCGGAGTGGATATTATGAAAACATATAACGGAATTAAATTGCTGAGCCATGAAAACGGCCGCCGGGGCGTTCTGCTGTTCGGCATTATAATGGTCATTGCGATACTCGGAATAGTTTATTTCAAGGGGTTCACGCTTTTCAGCACCGAAAACAGGCGTGCGCGAGAGCACGAACTCGATTCAAGGCTTTCGCAGATGCGAAAGGCGCTCGATATGGCGAAAAGTAATCCCGATTTCGTCTCGGACTCCAATTTCTCCGAAATAGACGAAAGGACGTCTTCTGAAGATGTCCAGAAAAAACTGGTGGCGGCGCTGCGCAACAGCTCTACTTTTCAGAGAACTAGGATGGACGAAAGGTCGGTTTATTTAAGGCAGGAATTCGACGCTCCGATGCTGGAAGTGGACCGCGACGAAAAGCTCAACGTAGGCTGGCGCGTGGCGGTCAATCGCGTCAATTCTTCGAGTTTCGAGGGCGATAATTTTATGAGGATATACAGAATAACCGAACAATCGAACGTGGCCCAGGTGAACCAGTGGTGGTTCGCGACTACTACTGAAAACAGCATAATTTCAGTCAGAAGCGATTCCGATAAGCCGCCCGAGACCGATTATCCCGGACAGAAAGACTCGCAGGGCAACCGCGGCAAATACGGTAAAAACGTTCTTCAGATGAAGGTTAAATAGACATGCCCGCCGCAGCAGAGGTGTTATAAAAATTTGAACTATCTGTCTAAAGTTAAACTGCTCGAAATTTTATACGATCTCGATTCGCCCTCTAACGAAGGCTCGCTGCTCGTCCAGGAAAATAAAACGGGCGAAGAGCTTTTATGCTGCGACGTCGATTGCGGCGATCATCTCGACCTGTTCGCTATCGGAGGGGAATACGAGGCTTTCTTCTCGACTTTTGGTGTAATAGCGAGGGAGGAAAAAGAATGCGGCTCCGCGAAGATAGAAAAAAATCAGTACCGCGGCGTTATCAGGATGACGGCAAAGATCGTCGACGTCAGGGACAATTGGTACGTCTGCGACGTGGGTTTTTACGTTTACGCGATGTCGATGACCGGCATTTCAGGCATTAAAAAGGGCGACCGGGTGAATATTACAGGCGGCCTGAGGGTGGACCTGGTC
>MGFH01000231.1:8212-18465 GCA_001791795.1 Candidatus Wallbacteria bacterium GWC2_49_35 | reverse complement strand
TCATTCCGGTTATGACGGAAATGACGATGGCGGTGGTTTTCGGCCGCATTCCGGGTATGGCGATACGCAGCTTTCCGAGGCGCCGGCCGAGATAGTCGCCGACGTAAGCCAGAAAACCGCTCAATAAAAGCAACGTTAAAATGTTGGCGTTGAAAAAACTGCTCATTCGACTTCCAGTAAGGCCGTGTTCTGTTATTACTAAATTTAACGAATAAAACTAAATCAAATAAATATAGGATTATAAATAAATCAGGTATTCATGAATTTATATTCAATTGACATGCAAGATAATACATGATAAAATAAGAAATAACAAGAGAAAAATGAAAAAATGAAAAAAAAATTAATTTATTCAGTCATATACGCCGCATTTTTTATGACCGGATTTTCCGGGCTGGTCTATCAGATCGCCTGGAGCCGTCTGCTGCACCTGATCTTCGGTGTCACGCTTTTCGCGGTTTCGACGGTGGTGATCTCCTTCATGGCGGGTCTTTTTGCGGGCAACATCGCCGCCGCGAGGATAGTTTCACGCATTTCTCGCCCGCTGGCCTTTTACGCGGCCATCGAGTTCGCCGTCGGCTGCTACGGCTTTTTCACCCCGGAGCTGGCCGGGGCCATCGATTCGGTTTCCAGGTCAATAATATTCAATTATCCTGATATAAGCACGGCGTCTTCCGCGTGGGTCGCGGTGCGTTTCCTGCTTTGCTTCGCGGTTTTTATAGTTCCCACTTTTCTGATGGGCACGACGCTTCCGGTGCTGTCCTTTTTTCTTTTTTCGCGCGATATGGGCCGCGGCCGTGCGCTTGGAATTTTATATGGCGTGAACACTCTCGGCGCGTTCGCCGGCTCCGTCGCGGGCGGATTTTTTCTGATGGCGTATGCGGGAGTAAGCGGCGCCATAAGAATCGCGGCGCTTATTAATATCGCTGCCGCCGTAGCTGCTTACGCAGTGTCATTCAGAACGGAGACCGCCGCGAGCGATGATAATGGCGGCGGTTCGGGCGCGGTTATGGAAACGGCCGTTAAAGATGAAACCCCGGCACCGGCTGCTGCGGGTAGTTCCGGCGTGCGCGGCGGGTTCGAGGCGTGGCTTGTCGCGTTCGTTTTCGTTTCGGGATTCGTCTCGCTCGGCTACGAAATTATATGGGCCAGGGTTTTTTCGATGTTCTTAAAGAACGCGCCGCACGCCTTCGCGGCGGTCGTCGCTTCATATCTTGCTGCGGTCGGCGCGGGCGCGCTGGTTTATTCGAGGCTGACGGAATCGGTCGCTGAAGACGGAAAGAAATTATACTTCACTCTGATCAATCTCGCTTCGATAGTTTCGGTCTACGCGGGTTATGTATTTTTGTACGACATATACGAAGCCGGCTCCGACTCGGCTTCCTACGGCGCGCTCTACAGCGGCTATCTCTGGGCTATTTTTAAATCGAGTATGACGGCCGTTTTTCCGGCGGCGTTCTTCATGGGCATGACGCTTCCGGCCGCCATAGAGCTTATCATCACGCGTTTCGCGCACGGCGCGCCGGCTTCGGCCGCAAGTTCCGTTGCGGCGAAATTATATTCGCTCAACACTCTGGGCGCGATCCTCGGTACGGCCGCGACCGGATTTTACATTATCCCGCGGGCGGGCATCAACGGGGCTCTATCGTTTTTTCTGGCATTTTCTGCGGCGGTGAACCTGGTTCTGTCTTTTTACGTTAATTTCAGTTCCGGCGGCCGGAAGGCGGCCCTGCTTCTGGTGAATATCGCCGTTCTGGCCGGCGCCTTCGGCCTCGCCGACACTTCGTTTCTGATCGCCGACAGCCGCCTGCGCGAAATTTATCCGGACGGCGAGTTCATTTACTATAAGGACGACGCCGTCGCGAGCGTTGGCGTCTCTAAGAACGGGGCGCTGTTCGTCGACGCGAGGCCCATGACCATAAAGGTGTCGGTGCTCAAGCTGATGGCGCATCTTCCGCTGGCGCTGGCGGAAAATAATTCGCGCATGCTGATAATTTGCCTCGGCGAGGGAATGACTTTAAAATCGGCCATGCTGCATGAAAATTTAAAATGCGACGCGGTGGAGCTTTCCGGCGGGGTTATAGAAGCGTACAAGACGATTTTTTCGGCCGGCGCGCCGCTCAAGAAAGGTTTTACTCTGATCGAGGACGACGGCCGCGGGTTCGTGCAGTTCTGCCGGGATAAATACGACGTGATAACCATCGATCCGCCCCCGCCGCTTTACGGCAGCGGCGCCATAAACTTCCACACGCGCGAGTTTTACGCCCGCGCGCGGCACATACTTAACGAAGGCGGCGTCATATGTCAGTGGTTCCCGTTCCAGACCGATTCGAAGACCTATCTGATGGCGCTTAAAAGTTTCGCAGCTGAATTTCCCGAATGTCTGGCGTGGTCGGTTCCCGAAAACGTGGGCGTTCTGATGCTCGGGCGCAAGGGAGCGGGAAAATTGAAGATCGATATGAATAAATTCGCCTCGGCGTTTAAAAAACCAATGATCGCGGCGGATATTGCGGAGTTCGCCGGACCGGGCGTCCGCGAATATATTTCGAATCCGTTTTATCTGGTATCGCTTATAAAAGGCGACGGCGATTCGATATTGAAAAAATCGGAAGGCTTCGGCTGCGTGACCGACGATCTTCCTTATCTCGAATTTTCCTATAAAAAATACTGCGCCGAACTTGACGCGGCGTTCGTGTTGAGCGGCAGAAAATATATCCAGCATGGGGCTTTGATAGAAGCGCCGGACTTTAGAGCGCTCGAGAGAATAAATAATTTCGAAGCGGCGCTGAAAGCTTCGCCGGACGAGATCTCGGCGCGTTTCGCGAAGAGCGTTTCAGGCGGGGGCCGCTGATTAAAAGGCACGCAGGCCAAGCATTTTTTTTCTTTCTTGTCTGTTTATTAAGAAAAATACATATGTTCGATGAGAATTTTAAGGCCTATGGCGATAAGTATCAGGCCGCCGATCTGTTCCATGCGGCTGCCGAAATGCGAGCCGAGCCTTTCGCCGATCTTCATTCCCAGAACGCTTAAACTCATGGTCACCACGCCGATAACGGCGGAAGGATACCAGATATTCACGTTCAGCATGGCCAGGCTCACGCCGACCGCGAGCGCGTCGATGCTCGTCGCAACCGCGATGAACATCAGCGAAAACCCGCGCGTGGGATCTTTTTTGACCGCGGCCGCCGCTTGCTCTCCGCCGGCGGGCGGCTCATCTTCTTTGAAAGATTCGTGGATCATCTTTCCGCCTATTATTGAAAGCAGCGTGAAAGCTATCCAGTGGTCGTAGTCGGAGATATATGCGGAAAAAGAAAAGCCGAGGTACCATCCGATAACCGGCATCATGAACTGGAAAAGTCCGGTGTGGAAGGAAAGCCTGAATATCTGGCGCTTCGATACGTTCACCAGGCTCAGGCTCGTCGCTATCGATACCGCGAAAGCGTCCATGGCGAGGCCTACCGCCATAAAAAGAATGGTTATGAAATTCATGTCGCCTTTCCGCGGCGGTAAAGCGCCGCTTTACTGCCTGCCCGGCGGCCTGCCGGCGGGCACTTTGAAATAAAAAACCGACCCGCAGTCCCGCCCCGGTTCGAACCAGAACGAGCCGCCGTGGGCTTCGATTAGAGATTTGCACAGTTTCAGCCCGGTTCCGAAGCCGCTTTCTTTAAAAGTGCCGGGCATGGAGACGCAAAAGTCGCTTAAAAAGATCTTTTCCTGGATGTCTTCGCTTACGCCGCATCCTTTGTCGGCAATCGAAAAAAAGAGACTGTCGCCTTCGAAGCAGGCGTTTATGGTTATGATCTGTTCGGCGGGGCTGAATTTAACGGCGTTGGATACGAGATTGTTGACGGCGGAACCGACCTTGACTGCGTCGATATTCGCGGCTGAAAGTTCGGCGGCGATCTCCTTTTTTATTGTCAGGCCTTTAATTTCGATCACCGGCAGATAATATTCTATAGCTCTGTCGACGATCGCGCCGAATGACGCACGTCCGCGGTTTATGATAAGGCCGTCGTCGTCGCAGTCGCCGATTCCGGCCATCGAGGCCGCATGGAAGTCGAGGTAGGCGTTCCTGACGGCCGAGGCGAGAGTGTTCAGAGGCGCCAGGCACTTGTCTTTAAATTCGGGGCCGTTGAAGCAGACCGCTTCAAGATGGTTGATAAGCGCGTTAAGCGGCGTTTTAAGATCGATCGAGACGAGCGCGTCGAAATCGCGTCGTTTTTTTTGAAACGCGGTCAGTTCGATCTTTAATTTTTCGATTTCCGCTCTAAATTTTTCGTTCTCTCCGGCGGCCGCTGAAAGCGTTTCTTCCAGACCGGCGGTATGTTTCGACGTCATTTCAACCATGAAATTAAGGTTTTTGGCCAGGCTTCCGACCTCGGTGTCCGAAAATACCGACGCGTGAGCGTAATAATTTCCGGCGGCGACCTCGTCGGTAAGTTTTGAAAGCTCGTCCAGAGGCTTACTTACATGACGCGAAACTATTTTTTTGATGCGCCGCGCCAGGATCGCAAGAAATGCGGCGCAGGCGAAAAACGGAATTAAAACGCGCGCGACGGCGCCGAGTTTCGATATATTTTCATAAAAGAAGAAAAGCGGCAACACGAGAAGAACGAACAGCAGGACCGCCGTCAGTATGATCTTTTTGCAGATGGTCTTTTCTATCGGATTAAGAGCGTGCAGCATAAAAAGTGATTTTACAGCATTTTTTTATAATAGTCAATTAAATTTAACTTATTAATTAACTGTCCGGCCGATTAATTTTAAGACCTGCGCCTGTCGGCGTTTAAATAAAACTGAATTTAAATTTACCTATCCGCTTGATATATTTTGAAAAAAATGATAAAATACGCGAAAATAAAAAGACAGGGGTGCAGTTAATGGAATTATTCTATTTAATATTGATAGTCCTTCTGGTGATAGTAGACAGTTTTCTGATCCAGAATTATGCTTCGGAAAAAAAATCCAAGATCGTCACCAATTCAATGGGTGTTGAAACGATAGTGCCTTCATTCGACGTGCAGACGGGAAAAGCGGTTTCGATAATAGGCGTAAGCGTCCTGATTTTCGCGATCGCCGTGATAATCGCCACGGGCGTCATTGTGATCAATCCCGGTGAACGCGGCGTTGTCTTCAACATATTTACGGGCATTTCGTCCAACGTTCTCGGCGAAGGCATTCACGTCGTCGTTCCGGTTATCAACAGGGTCTTTTTATATGACATCAGAAGGCTCGAATATACCATATCCGGCGCGAAACATGGTGACGTGAGAGAAACCGACGACGGTTCGATGTGGTCGCCGACTCGCGAAGGCCTCCAGGTCGGCCTCGACGTCACCTGCTGGTTCAAGGTGGATCCCGCCAAACTTCATATTCTTCACCAGACCCTTGGCATACG
This sequence comes from Candidatus Wallbacteria bacterium GWC2_49_35, assembly GCA_001791795.1. Lineage (GTDB taxonomy): Bacteria > Muiribacteriota > UBA9980 > UBA9980 > UBA9980 > UBA9980. The sequence continues at coordinate 13,067 of MGFH01000231.1, read as the reverse complement.
TTACGCCGACACGACCGTAAAGCCTTCCATCCGTTCTGTGCTGCGCTCGGTCATCGCGGGCTATTCGATAGTGGACGTTTATTCCGAAAAGCGCACGCTGATACAAAAAGATATCTTTGAAAAACTCAGGACCGCTATGGCCAAAGACAACATAATCGTCGAAGAACTTCTCCTGCGCGACGTCCGCTTTCCTTCGGAATTTACCAAATCCATAGAAGAAAAGCAGGTCGCTCAGCAGACGGCGGAGCGGATGAAATTCGTGCTTGAAAAAGAGCAGCGCGAGGCTGAAAGAAAGGTTATCGAGGCCGAAGGTCAGTCGAAATCGATCAAGATAATAAACGAAGCGCTGGCGCAGAATTCCAGTTACCTCGAATATCTCAAGGTTAATAAACTCGTTGAAAATATAAAGGTTATGGTCGTTCCGAGCGGGACGAACACGCTTATAGACCTCAAATCTCTTGATAATAATCCTGTCAAATAGTCCTGTTCAGATAGAAAGCTGGTTTTATGAGTAAACCGACACTTGCCTATAAAATTTTAAGCGTCGACGCGGTAAAAAAAATATCGGTGTTCGCGCTGCGGTCTTTAATAAAATTGCTTAATTCGATCGGCGAGAAAAATGCGCTCAAGGCCGCCGAACTAATGGGGCGGGCGTTTTATTGCCTGGGAACGAAAACGCGCGAGGCGACGCTTGAATCGATCCGCGTGGTTTTCCCGGGGCTCGGCGATGCCGAAGCGGAGAAGATGGCCAGGGCGGCTTTTATCAACCAGAGCAAAAACCTGGTCGAGCTGATGCGCTATCCTTCGCTTAAAAAGCGCGATATTGAAAGCAAGATAAGGTTCGAAGGGCTCGAAAATTTAAAGAGCGCGCTGGCGCGCGGCCGTGGAGTGATCCTGCTTGTAGCCCATGTCGGCAACTGGGAGCTTCTCGGCGCGGTGTGGGGGCTGCTGGGACACAGGGTTTATTCGTTCTTTTTAGACGCCCGCATCGACGCTATCGGAAAGATCCTCAACGACCTGCGTGAATCGCGCGGCATTAAACTGATACCGCGCGCCGAACTCAAAAAGTCGGTGCAGTGTCTTAAAGAAAACGCCATGCTCGGCGTGATAGCCGATCAGGACGGCGGAGAAAACGGCGTCTATACGGAGTTTTTCGGCAGGATCGTCTCGGCGCCCCGGGGTCCTGCGGCCCTGGCGCGTAACACCGGCGCCACGATACTCCCTAATTTTCTGGTCAGAAACGGCGACGACACATATACGATGATAATGCAGAAACCGATAATTCTCGATAAAACGAAGAGCAAGGAAGCTGACATTAAAAATTACACCGTCCGTTTTCTGAGCATCTACGAAAAGATCATAAGGCAATATCCCGAGCAGTGGCTGTGGATGTACGACCGCTGGAAAGATCGCCGGCACGTGGCGGCTTATCTTAAAGAAGCAGGCGCCGCCGCCGGAGCGTCGGAAAACGCGGCTGAATAGCACAGAGGGCGCCGCGCGGCCGTACGCGCGCCGCCTGGTTAGAAACGACGGCGGTATCGCGGTATTTATGGACAATTTCATTCTTTTCATATATAATTTCGTTCTTCATTCGGTATTTCTGGCGGCGCTTCCGTTCATTACGGCGGCGCTTCCGTTCGTAAAGCGCTTCAGGCAGGGGTTCTGGAATTATTTCGGCCTTCCCGGCCGCGCCCAGCGTGAATTCATAGCGGGCGTCAGAGAGCGCGGCGGGCGCGTCTATATGATCCACGGAGTATCGGTCGGCGAGATCAAGCTGGCCGGCCCCGTGATGGAAGAAATTTTGAAACGCGATCCGGCGGCTTATTTCGTTTTGAGCTCCACATCGCCCGACAGCGTCGGCGCCGCCGGTAAAATAGAGCCGCGCGAAAGGGTTTTGCCGTTTTATTTTCCGCTGGACATTCCTGTTTTCATATCGCTTTTTTTCAGATGCGTTTCTCCGGTTGAAATTTACATTTTAGAGGTCGACCTGTGGCCGAATTTCATTATAGCCTCCGCCTGCCGGAAGGTTCCCGTATATCTTCTTAACGGCCGGATATCGGATAAAACATATAATTTTTATTCCATGATGCCCGCGTTCTCGCGCTCGCTTTTTTCGCTCATCGACATTTGTTTCATGCAGTCGGAAGCGGACAGGGACAGGGTCATAAGCCTGGGTGCGCAGGAAGGCCGGGCGGTCGCGGCCGGAAATATGAAGTTCGACACGGCGGTATCCGCGGCCGCGCCCGTTAAAATAGCCGAACTGAAAGATTTTATCGCGTCCGCTTTCGGCGGCGCCGGCTACGACGTCACGCTCTGCGCCGGTTCGACCCATCCCGACGAGGAAACGATGATTTTCGACGCGGCCGCCGCAGCCATGGGATTATTTTCCGGCATCGGGAAAACCGGCCGCGCGCTTCTTGTGATAGCGCCCCGCAAAACCGAACGGGCGAAAGATATTTTTGAATTGATTAGCCGGAAAGCCCCGCTGAACAAAGTTGCGGTCTTTGACGGCGCCGGGGGTCCTCATGCCGGTTCGGGGTTGCGTGAACACTCGGGGCCCGCGGCCGGCGGTCCGGGTATGATCGACGTATTGATAATAGGCGTCATGGGATATCTCACGGCCGCGTATTCGTTCGCCGACGCGGCTTTTGTCGGCGGAACGCTTTCATCCGCCGATATCGGCGGCCATAACATAATAGAGCCGGCCGCATTCGCGATACCCGTCATATTCGGCAAAAACGTCAGAAATTTCAGGGACGCCGCGTCCGCGCTGATGAGATCGCCCAACGTATTCATGGCAGCCGGCGCGCGCGAATTGAACGAGGCTGTGGTAGCGGTTTTCGACCCGGAGAAAAAAGCGGAACTCGAATATGCCAGCCGCCTTCTGCTGGAGATAATTTCAGCAAATTCGAACGTGACGAAGAAAATATTTTCCGTTATAAATAATTTTAAAGACTATGAAAACGAACAATAGTGTAGAACATTGAAGAACAAGGAAGAACGATGAACGAAAAGAAACTTAAATTTCACATTATAACTTTCGGCTGCCAGATGAACGTCGCCGACAGCGAGATGATGTCGGGCGCGCTGATGAAGCTTGGCTACGAAAAAACTGATTTGAAGAAAAACGCCGATCTGGTGCTGATCAACACGTGCGCCGTTCGCACCAAGCCTGAGGCCAAGGTTTACAGCCACCTGGGCGAGCTGATGAAACTGAAGGACACCAATCCGTCGCTGATAATCGGAATATGCGGCTGCGTGGCGCAGAAGGAACGCGAAAATATACTTAAGCGCTTTCCTTATGTCGACCTGGTTTTCGGGCCGCAGTCGATCGGCGAGCTGCCCGGGCTGCTCGCGCTCGCCAGTAAGGCCGTCGCGAAGAAACTTATAATGTTGAGCCAGATGAAGCCTCAGGGTAACGAAAAGGCCGACCTCAAAATGAAGCGCAAACTTAAAGGCGCCCGCATATACGGCGATTTCGAAAGCGCCGGCGATAATCTTCCCGAAAAGGACGTCGCGCGCGAATCCGATTTCAAGGCGTATATAACCATAATGCGTGGCTGCAATAATTTCTGCTCGTACTGCATCGTCCCCTATACGCGCGGGCGCGAAAAATCACGCCCGTTCGATGTTATAATCAGCGAGGCCGAAGAATTGGTCCGCTCCGGCTATAAGGAGATAACTCTTCTCGGCCAGAACGTTAACTCATATAAAGGCGCCGGGGGCGAGACATTCGCCGACCTGCTCGAGCGCATCGATGCGATCGAAGGGAAGTTTTTCGTGCGCTTCATGACCTCGCACCCGAAAGACCTTTCCGACAGACTTATTGACGTAATGGCGCACGCGCGCCACATCGCCCCGCACGTTCATCTACCCTTCCAGTCCGGCTCTACGCGCATTCTTGAGCTGATGAACAGAAAATACAGCAGGCAACATTATATCGGCCTCATAGATAAAATAAAATCAAAAATACCCGGGGTGACCCTTACGACGGACGTTATCGCCGGATTTGCCCAGGAAACTGAAGAAGATTTCAACGATACCGTTTCGCTTTTGAATCTCGTCCGCTTCGACTCGGCGTTCCTGTTCTTTTACTCGGAGCGTGAGGGCACGGCGGCGATGGCCATCGAAGGCGCGGTTCCGCTTAAAACGAGGCTCGAACGCCTGGAGCGGCTGGTAAAACTCCAGATGGACATCACTTTCGACATAAACAGGTCCATGACCGGCGAGATCCATGAAGGAATAGTTGAAAGCCTCGCGCCGAAAAGCAAAAAGGAACTGAGCATAAGGACTTACGATAATCACGTGGTGATAGCGGAATCGCCGGTCCCTTCCGAAAATTTCACAGGCCGCTTCGTGAGGGTGAAAATCACCGAAGGATTCAATTTCGTTCTGAAGGGCGAGATCATAGAATATTGAAATCTATAGATTTGAAAATAATAAAAATTTATTTAAAAACAGGTTTAAAATTTAAATTGAAAAAATTAAAGGGCCGTCAAAATTTAATTTTGAACGGCCCTTTAAAATCTTCAGTTATGGAATTACAGCCGGCCTGTTTTGGGTCGCAGACCGTTAGTTTTATTTTTAATTCAGCCTTGATTATTCCATTCTTAACCCCTGGTGCGCTTCGTGGTATTCGTCGGAGGCCTTTATCGCCATAACGACCTGCTCTTTCGTGAATGCGCCGCAGTCTAGGGAGTTGGTCAGAAAATTCAGCAATTTTTCTTCGGGATCTTTGTTTACGAGGCTTTTATATGTGTCTTTGACGTATTTCAGGTTTGCCGCATGCTGCTCGGCGGTAATTACTTCGCTGGTGCCGGAGTCCGTAGTAGTCGTAACTTCACTCGTACCGGAA
>MGFH01000231.1:0-8193 GCA_001791795.1 Candidatus Wallbacteria bacterium GWC2_49_35 | reverse complement strand
GTGTTGTTTGTGATGTTTACTTCGCTGGAACCGTTTGTGGCTGAAACCTCATTCGTACCGGAAGTGTTTGTGATATTTACTTCGCTGGAGCCGTTAGTTGCCGAAACTGAATTGCCGCCAGTCGTGGTCGTGGTTGAAGCACTGCCGTTGCCGCCCGTTGTATTCGTGGTTGAAATGTTACCATTGTTGCAGGTGTTAGAAATCGAATTGATACCCGACGTAGTTGTAGATGAAACTTCACCGGTGCAGGATGCGTTAGGTACCACAGGCTTGGCAGTGGGCACTACAGGTGGTTTGGGCGGCAGACGTCTGTTTGTCCAATCCTTTAACTGGTCTTCCGTTGAAGACGAGCCGGGACTAACCTTATTGGCAGGAACTGCGCGCCTTTTTGCCCAGTCTTTTAACTGTTCCTGCGTCTGCGCCGAAACATAACTAGAAGGCGTAAGGATACAAAGAATGAAAATGATTAAAAAAATTGTTAAATTTAGTTTCATTTTGATTGTCCCCCCTTTATTAATATTTTTATAATAAAAATAAATTCACGAAAAATTTTCTTGCCTTATACTAATTATACCATAAAAAAAACTTTTTTCCAATTTTTAAGGGCTGCGATTTACTTTTTATTGATAATTTTTAATTTTTGGGGGAAAGTCCCGGATGGTAATGAGTGCTTCAAGGCCAAGGTAAAACTGTTTACTGTGAGCTCGCGATATAACTTATTCTCTATAATTTTCGTTGATTCCGGGACGATTCCCGTTAATGATGAAATTAACGATAAATATTTTTATCTTTTTTCCGATAAGTTGCTTATATTAAAAGTTTTTTTCGAATTTTAGTATTATTTTATATACATTTACGGAAGGTGAAGGTAATGAGAAACATTCTAAAGACAGGAGTTCTGGCTTTTTGTATCTTCGTTTTAATGATGACATTGATTGGGGACGCGTGGGCCGCGGTCAGCGTTACGCTAACGCCATCGGCGGTTCCCGTGGGATCAGCGACAATTACTTTTATAGCCAGCAGGACCGATACGTCCACTGAGGAAGTAAACATATCGGTCAACGTATCGGGCGGAGGCACCGGCACCATCACGGTACCGGCATTTTCGTCGTCCGGCATCGCCACTGTAAACATTAACGCGGTAGCGGGCGCTTCTTATACGGCCACTTTCAATGCCACCATGAACAGCGCTCCGCCCCAGAACCAGCTCAACCAGGCGGTAAGCGGCAGTCCCATAACAGTCATTTCAAACTCCGGTCCTACGCCGACCAATCCTCCGCAAATATCAGCTCTTAACGGCGTGGGCGTATCGGCCAATATGATGTATTCCAACAGCAGAAGGATAGTTGTAACCGGAACCGCCGATCCCAACACGACACTCGAAGTTTTGCTCGGCGGGGTCTCTCAGGGTATAGCGATCGCCGAGCCGAGCGGCGCATGGTCATTTCCGGTGGTAGTCGCCGCGGAAGGCGCGACATCCATCGCCGCCAGAAACGCCATAGGAACGACCACGACTTATAACATTACCGTCGATACCATAGCTCCGACTTTTTCGGTCGTATATTCCTCGACGTCCCCGTTCGGCCTGACCGGCGCCAATCCTATAAAAGCTACGATCACGGCGACCGAAGACCTCGAAGCCGGCGTGGTGCCAAGGCTTATATCTCCGGACGGTAAAGACGTAACGTTTACGCCGGTGCCTTTCCCGACGGGAAGCACCAGAACTTTCACGGCCGACATAGCCATTACGAAAACCGGAAGCACCGCTTCGGTGAACGGCACCCCGACCATAGACGGAGCCTTCAAACTATTTTTAAGCGCTACTGACAAGGCCCATAACATAGGCACGGTAGTAACTTCCGGTGATTCTTTCTCCATCAGCACGAGCGGTCCGAGCGCGTCAGGCGCGAAAGTATCGATTGCAAGCGATGCGCAGTACAGCAACAGCAGGACGCTGAACTTTACCTGGCAGGGCTTCACGCACGCGCTGGGTGTCGACAAACTCACCAAATTCTGGTATATCGCGGCGCAGACGCCTCCGGCGAATGCCGACACCTCCGACACCAATTTATGGAAAGACGGCGGCGCGGGCGCTAACGGCGGCGGCACAGGTTCGCTATCGGTGACCGGTGAAGGCACCTGGGAAATTTATGTTAAAGCGCAGGACAATCTTGGAAATGTTTCTACATCGGCAAAAGATTCAATTATAGTAGATACTATAGGCCCCAATCTTGTGGGCGGATCGCAGGTCCCGCCGTCCGGCTTCGCCAACGGCACCGACCAGACCGAAATCATTTGCAGTATACAGGACCTGACCTCAGGTATCGACAGAAATACAGCGGTGATAACCGTTAACGGCACTCCTTACGGCGTAGGCGGCACCAGCGCGCCCAATGCGAGCCCGGCGGTAAGCTGCGTCACCACGGGAACTCCCGGCACATACCAGCTTATATTCAGGCCCCAGCTCATAGGCCTTAAATACCCGCGCGGCACGGTCACCGTTTCGGTTACCGCGAACGACATGGTCGGAAATCCTCTCGGCGGCACCGCAGGATCTCCGGGCAGCCCCGCCACATGGTCTTTCGTCGTAAACACCAACGCTGACGCGCCCTCGGCAAATCAGGCGCAGCCGGCCGCCGGTTTTTACTATAACGCTAAAAGGCCCACGATCTCGTTACATTTAGACGACTCCGATCTGATCGACAGAAGTTCGGTCGTTATGAATATATCCAACGGCTCTTCATATATGACCTTCAACGTCGGCAGCAGCCTTGTTTTAACGGACGCGGCAGCCGGCGGCACCGATTCGGTTCTGACTCTCACTCCGCCGATGGATTTCGTAGACGGCACGGTATCGGTTACCGTCAGCGCGAAAGACCGCATCGGAAACGCGATGACTCCCTATCCGTGGACATTTTACGTTGACACGACGCCGCCTGTCGCCTCGAATCCGGTTCCGGCGAATAACACAGTGGTCACTTCGGCAACCCCTGTTATATCCGGCAAACTCGATGACGCGGGAGCCGGTCTCGACACTTCGACCGATTCAGTAAGGCTCAGGATCAACTACATAGCGCTCGCTAATCCCGCGAGTAGTTTTTCGCGCGAATTCACCATTGACAGCGCGACCGACCCCGGCCTGACCTACAACGCTTCGACAAAAACGCTTTCTTTCAACCCGACCATGGCCAACAACTTCACTCTAGGCGTCGGTTCGGTCGAGGTCATACTCGTTACCGCCCGCGACCGCGCGGTATCTCCGCCGGCCGGCACCGCGCCGCTGCCTAACGTTCTGGCCGCATCGTACCAGTGGTCGTTTTCAATATCGACTTCAGCCGGTCCCGTGGTTTCTTTCGGCGAATCGACCCCGAAACCGCCGACCTCGGCTACCGAATTCAATTATACTAATATCGAACCTTTGATCATCAGAACCACTTTAGTCGATGACGACCTGATAAATCACTCTTCGCTGTTAATCGACATCAACGGCAGGACTTTCCGCGACGGCGACGCCCAGGTGAGCTGGCAGACGGGCACGACCAATGAAATTCTGATCGTCAATCTCCAGAACGAAACTACGCTTATAAAACAGGGCACCAACAGCGTTTCGCTGCGCGCCGCCAGCGACAGGACCGGCCGTGCCCTCCAGAACGCGCCGGTGGACCTTTCATTCCTCTACGATAACGTCGGTCCCGTGGCCGTGAGCCCTACTCCCGCTGACGGCGGAATAATCTATGACCTGAGTAACGGCATGGTAAAATGCAAACTTTCGGATAATTACTCGGGCATAGCCCGCGCGTCTCTCGAAGTACGCGACAACGGAACGCTCCTTGGCACGTACGGAACCGATTCGACGCCGGTAAATTTAGTATATGACGGAAACAACCAGGACCTGATATTCAGGACCGGAACGCCTTATACGGCCGGCCATAACTATCAGTTCACCGTAATTCCGCCGACCGCGGTCGGAACCCCGACCGGCACGGCCGATAAAGCCGGCAACGGACTGGGCAAAGCGGCTAACAGCGCCGCCACCGCACCTTTCAGCTGGACGCTGACGGCGGCGAGCACTTCCGACGTCGTGCTTCTGGTTTCTCCCGAGAACGACGCTTTCGTTAACGTTATTGACAAGGATTTCGCTTTCATGTGGAGAGCTCTTCACGGCGCGACGATGTACCGCCTCGAGATCTCCGGCAATCTGTCATTCACCGATACCTATAAATACGACACGACCTCTACGTCGTTCACAGACGATACTCTTCAGACCTCGCTCATGGAGCATGGTAAGATCTACTACTGGCAGGTATCGGCTCTCAATTCTTCCGGCCAGGTGTACGGCACTTCAGAAAGAAGACAGTTCACCGTCGATAATCTCGCGCCTCAGATGCCTAAAATTGTCGGCGTTATAGATTATCTCGGCCTCAACCCGAAGCACGAAAATGCCGCGCCGACGGTCAATACGACCTACGTCAAGCAGCGCCGCGTAAGGGTAAAGGTTCTGCTCTACGAGGGCGCGCCGAGCACCGTGGGATACACGATCTCGGTCGGCTACCTGCAGATAATCAACGGCACCGACACCAAATATATCGAACTCGGCGAAAAGACCGATGTTCACGGCTACGACACCAATGAAGTGGATATAACCTTCCCCGATCAGGACGGCGAATACAGAGTAGTGGCTTATGTTTTAGACCGCGCCGGCAACATGTCGCCGCAGTGCGAGCAGGCCCGCGTATACGTCAACAGAAAGATACCGAAGATAAACACCATAATATTGACCGATCCTTCGCCCAACTCGAACGGTTATATAACTTCGGGCAAGGTCAAATTCGAGGTGCAGTTCAATACTCCGATCGATATGCTTCCTCTGAGCGACTATACGGCCGCGCCTTCGATCAAATTCGATCCGAAATCGGCCGACGGCACGTCGCCCATCGAACTGACCGACCTCGCAGTCAGCGGTAAATCTGTTACTGGCTACGCAAGTATCCCTTATGGCCAGGGCGCGCAGTTCGACGGCATGGCCGACGTTATCGTCACCGGCTTCATGGACGCGTCATGGAACACCATGGACGGCGGAAGCGTCACATATTACAAGTATTTCGAAATAGACACCGCGCCGGGATTCGTGGTCAAGACATTCCTGAATCCCGTCGATGAAAAGAACGTATTGATAAACATACAGGCGTCCGAAACGATGCTTTTCTCGCCCGCGTGCTACATCACCGTGGCGAATGGCGACGTCGACCAGCGGCCCGTTTACATAATGGCTAAAAATTTATACGCGGTTTCGACCACCGGCACTGTCGGCGAGAACAACATCAGGATATCGGGTCTCGACACGCGCAACAATATCGGTTACTGGCCCACCGCCGACGTTATCAAAGAAGGAAAATTCCTTATGGCGCAGTATAGCCCGGGCAAGGAAAGCGTAATCGGATCGCGCGACATGGGCGTCAGCGTCGAGATACCGAAGCGCGCCATCAGCCGCGACGCGAACATTTATGTTTTCCCGTACAGGCTTGAATATGTAGGAAATGATTATCTGGCAAAGGTCAGCCAGAGCGTGCCGAAATCCCCCGCACGTATGGCGGCCGCGGAAGGCTTGAAGGCATCGGGCGAAACCATGCGCGTTAAAACGAGCAACGGAAAGATGATGATGGTAAGTTATAGCGGAAACGGCCAGGCCGAAGTTAAAGTGGAAGGCGCCGCCGCGGAAGTCAAAGGCGAAAAGCAGGTTCAGCCGAAAGCCGAACTGGAACAGGTATCGTCGTTTTTCGACATATCGCCTTCGCGCGGGCTTAGAACGAGCGGAAAGATCGCAATCGACTGCGTCCTGACCGACGCTCAGAAAGCCGACCTTTCTAAAATGGGCGTTTATTATTCCAGCGACGGAATACTCTGGGAAAGGGTCGGCGGCAACTTCGACGGCTCGAAGTTTGAGGCTGAAATGAAAGCCACGGGCGTTTACGGCGTATTCACCGACAACAAGGAACCGATGTTTTCGAAGCAGGCGCTTGACGGCAGGACCAATCTTGATTCGACGAGGCCCGAATTATTCGCGTACGTATCGGATTTCGGCTCGGGCATCGACGCGGACGGCGTTATCGTCAGAATCGACGGCGTGCCTTATAAAGCGAGTTACAATGAAAAAGAATCGAAGATATCGTACTGCGTAGAAGAAGGTCTCAAAGCCGGAAACCACGAGATAGTTTTCGAAGCGGTCGATCATTCAGGCAATATTTCGCGCCAGGCGGTACAGGTAATAGCTCCCGCGGCCGATCCTGACATAATTAACGCCATATCTTACCCGAACCCCGCGCGCCGCGGCTCGAATCCTTCTATCACATTCACCGTCAGCGGCTCTCTTGGAAATACGGTCGACGCTAAAATATACATTTACGACATCAACGCGAACCGCGTTACCGAACTTACGCCCATGCAGGCCGGAAACAATTTCAGGGCGATATGGGCCGGCATGGTCAACGACGACGGAGAAATTGTGGCCAACGGCGTATATTTTTATAAAATAAAGGTAAATTGTGCCGATAAGAGTGTAGAAAAGTATGGTAAGATAGCCGTGTTAAGGTAATAAAAAGCCTATAGAGGGTGGTTGTATTGAGATTTAATGAAAAAGAAAAGAAAAAAGGCGCTAAAATGAAAAACCTGTATCTGTTATTCTTTTTGATGGCCATATTCGCTATAAACGGCTGCGGCGGCGGCGTGATAGGCACGACCGGCTACCAGCGCGAATATACACCGGCGTACGTGGCGCTCCAGCAGGGCTGGGAAGAGTTCAAACTCGGCCGCTACACCAACGCCATCGAGTCGTTCAACAACGTTCTGGCCTATCAGCACACTACCGAACAGGAAGTCGACGCGCACGTCGGTCTCGGTTACTCTAAAACCAGGCTGACCGGCATAACCGATGCGAAGGAGCACTTCGAAAAGGCGAAAGACTTCGATAAAGACGCGAAGATCGGCATGGCCGGCTACTGGCTTTCGACCGCGCAGAAGGAAAATATGCAGAAGGCGATCGACCTTCTGACCACCATCGGCCTGAACGCCCCCGATTATGTGTACCAGCCGGTCCATGACGTCGGGCTCAATAACGCGAAGGCGCATGCGCTGATGGCCGCGCTCTATAATTACGTCGGCGATCTCGAACGCGCCGTGGCGCACGCTAAAAAGGCCAAAGAACTCAACGTGCCGCCTAAAGAGCCGCCTTACACTTCGGTCACGCAGATCGTTACATGGGTCATCGGCGACTCGAACTACTAGAAGCGGAAAAACGCTTTCGGTTATAAAACAAAATACAATAACAAACAATAAACAATAAAGAGGCTGTCTGAAAAGGCGGCCTCTTTATTGTTTCGGGTTAGTCATTCTCAAAAAAACTTGATTATAATTAAAAGAAAAATAAATTGACATTTTTTTATTAAATTGATAGAGTATATATAAAGTTAAATGAGATGAAAAAATCAAAGTTATTGTTCTTTGGGTAGCGCATGGGAGCGCGGTTTAAATTGAAATTAATAAGAAAATAAAAGGTAAATATGCTTCGATGATAAATATATAAAATACTGACTGTGCGAAAAAATCCATGTCGGTATTTTTTTTATTTTGCGCGGTAAGTTTTTAAAGGTATTTTAAAGAAAAATATTAAAAATATTAAAAAATAGATAATTAAATTTAAGAGGAGATCTATCATGGTTAAAAAACTTTTAACTGCTTTGGTTCTGGTTATTGTAATTCTTTTTTCGTCGAGCGTTTTTGCGCAGACTTCGCAGACGCTCACGCTGAAGCCCGGTTTTAACTTCGTTAGTTTTACGGCGTCTATTTCTTTAACTCCGTCGTCGTTTAAGGCGTTAAACGCATCGATCGAGGACGTTTATCTCTTCAGCGCGGCTGCCGGCAGTTTTTTGAGCGCGAATGAAGGCACTCTTACGGCGCTTGCGGCCGGCAAAGGATATATCGTTAAAAGCTCCGCCTCGTCGAATATAAGCGTATCCGTAAGCGGCAGCGCGCTTTCGACGGTCGGTAATATCAGCCTTAAAAGCGGCTTCAATCTGGTCGGATTTTCGAAACTTCCTGCCTCGACCACTTTCAATCAATTAATGACGTCTTTTACGTTCATCAAAGGCCTTTATAAATGGAGCGCGGCGGCTGGTAGCTTTATTTCAGTGGTTCGCG
>MGFH01000230.1 GCA_001791795.1 Candidatus Wallbacteria bacterium GWC2_49_35 | reverse complement strand
CCTTTTAACGAGCTTCCCGTCGTACGCTTTGCCGGTTATCAATTCGTCGTGGAACTGGCTCATATTTCGTCCTGCATGCTTTCTAATTCGAATTTCAGTTTCTGTTTCTGATAGGTCCTGGCGTAAATTCCGTCGCCTACGATCAGGCTCTGGTGGCTGCCGCGCTCGACTATCGAGCCGCCGTCGACCACTATTATTTCGTCGGCGTTCATTATCGACGAGATGCGGTGCGACACGATTATGGTCGTCGAATTTTTCATGAAATTTTCGAGGCCGGCCATTATGGCCTCTTCGGTGCGGTTATCGACCGCCGACAGCGTGTCGTCGAATATCAGTATATTAGGTTTTTTTAATAAAGCACGGGATATGGCGAGCCTCTGCTTCTGGCCGCCCGAAACCGTAATTCCACGCTCCCCGAGGAGCGTTTCGTACTTCGCGGGAAAATCGTCTATGTCGTCGGATATCCTGGATATATCGCAGAAATCGCGTATGGTCTTATCGGAAGCGGAGGCGTCGCCGAATTTAAGGTTTTCTACGATCGTGTCGGAAAACAGGAACGGCTCCTGCCTGATATATCCGATGGACCGCCTGAGGAATGCGAGCGGCAGGTCGCGCACGTTCACGCCGTCGATCAAAACCTCGCCGGCCGTCGCGTCTAAAAAGCGCGGAATGAGGTTGCAGATGGTGCTCTTGCCGGAGCCAAGCGGGCCGGTTATCGCCAGGGTCTTTCCGGCGCCGACCTTGAAGGATATATCGCTGAGCGCGGGAATGTTCTTCTTCGCGAAGGTGAAAGACACGTTGCGGAACTCGATATCGCCCTTGAGCGGACGCTGGTCGGGAGATGCGTTTTCGCCGTCGCGTATTTCGGGCTGCACTTCGAGAATTTCGTTTATGCGCCCCATGGAGGCTATGCCGCGCTTGTACATGTTCACGAGCCAGCCCAGGCCGAAAAGCGGCCAGGCCAGCAGCATAAGGTATCCGGAAAGCGCGACCAGCTCGCCAAGGGAATTCGTGCCTTTCATGACGCCAAGGCCGCCGAAATAAAGCAGCACGTTCATCGACGTTCCAGAAATGAAGAATATTATGGGCTCCTCGACGCCGTTGACCTTCGCCATAAGAACGTTGTATTTTACGTAGTCGCGGGCCATCTTCGAAAAGCGGCGTATCTCGTTGTCTTCCTGGCGGAACGCCTGTATGGTCCTGATGCCGGTGATGTTTTCCTGCACGCGCGTCGTGAGTTCGGAAAGTTTCTGCTGCATTCGTTCGTAGGTGCGCTCGATCATGTCGCCGACGAAGTAGATGACTACGGTCAGAAGCGGCATGGGTATAAGGCAGTACAGCGTGAGCTTCCAGTCGATGTAAAGCATAAGCGAAAGGCTTATCGAAATCAGCGTTATGGTATCGACGAAGATGAGGGCGCCGGGCCCGACCAGATCGCGCACTGCGTTGAGGTCGTTGGTGCCGCGCGATATGATGTCGCCGGTCTGATTTTTAAAGTAAAAGCCCGGTTCGAGTTTCAGAAGGTGCGAAAAGTAATCGTTTCTTAGGTGATATTCGATGCGACGGGCGACCGCGAAGAGATTGACGCGCCAGAAATAGCGGAAAACGCCCTGAAAAACGGCGGCGCCGATGATGAGAAGCGAATAATTCAAAACTACGGCCAGCGTTTTTTCGCTCCCGGCGGTCTTATACGCGGGGATCGCGTCGATGGCGTCCTTAATTATCCATGGTATCGCGAGCCCGAAGGCGTCGGTGACTATGAGGGCCAGCGCGCCGGCTAAAATGCGGTACTTGTACTGGTTCAAGTATTTGTGGATGGGTTTTAAACTCTTCAGAAACATCGCCAAAATTATAACACAAGCCGCCGCGCCAGTCAATCAAAATTATAAGTGGAGGCCTTAACCTAAGACCATCAGCAACCCGAATATCACGCCCATAACGACCGATACGTACGGATTGCATGTCATGGCTCAGCCGCCTCCCGCCTGCTGCGACAGCAGGCTCATGATATATCCGGCTGCTCCGCCGGCAAGCATCGCAAGTACGACTTTGTAATTCATAGTATCCGCCTTCCTTTCGTCAATATAAGTATTTTATATTTAAGTATTCTATATTATTCTAATATATTATATATCTTCATTTTAACATATTTTCGACGGTTTGTCAACTTCGTCCCAAAAAATCCGAACTGTAAAAAAAGAAACGCCGCGCTTTTTTCGAGCGGGGCGTTTCGGGATCTTTATTGATTTATCTTTTCACGGCGGGCCGGCCTTCGTTAACGGCCGCGCGCCGGAAGTATTAATTATACTGCTGGATCGCTTCGGAGCCGTCGTAGATAAGGAAAAGCGACGGGAAAACCTGATAGTTGCCGTTCCTGTCCTTGAAAACCTTGTCGTTGATGTCGAAATTGAGTTTTACGCTCGCGCGGTTTGACGATTCGAGAGCGAACTGCGTGAGGTTGGCGTCGCTCGTAGAAAGATAAACCGTCTGATCGAGCGCGATCCTCTGTTTTTCGCCTTCGTACAATATCCTCATATAGTTGATGTTGAATTTCATTCTGTTATAGGAGCCGACCGGCACGTCGGAGGCCATCGCCACGACCTCGCCGTCCTTGATAAGGTTTAAAAGGTTAATTTCCTTGGGCTCGGTGAAAAGAACGTATTCCTTGCCGTCGGTAGAGTAGATCGACATGTCGGAGATGCTCACGTAAACGTCGTCGGGCCTGATCTTAATAAGCGTGCCGGAAGCGGTCGTATTCGACGTGGTAGTCGTTACGGTCGTCGCCGTGGCGCGGTCGGGCGCGAGCGATTTCGGGCTGTGAAGGCCGCCCGCGATCGATGTGGTATTGATCATTTTGATGACGATAGCGCCGTCGTTGGGCACGAGGTTCGAGTAACTGTAGGGCGTGCCGTAGGAATTGCCGCAGCCGACGCTCGCGAACATCAGCGCGCCTCCGATAAGAAGCAGCGCAGCCACGCTTAAAACATAGGTCCTGGAGCTTTGATACATATTTCCCTCCGATAATATATAATAAATTCTAAAATTAATGTCTTTATGAAAACAAATTTCAACTTGTATAAAATATCGGAATAACTTTGAAAAGATAAAGCGCTTTTAATAAAAAACTATCCGGCGGTTCCGCCGGATAGTTTTTTCAGTGTATAGTGAATAGTGAACAGTGAATAGTTGTGGACTTTTTTATTATTTTAAAATTTAAATTAACCCTTCTTTAACTCCGTCAGAATTCCTTATCTATTCTCTATTCTCTTTTCTCTGTTCTCTGAATTAATTTCCCGTCGCGGCCGCGGGCGCTTTCGCGTCGCTTTTAGCGAGCGTGGCGATGAAGGCCTCGAAAAGCGAATGTATGAAATCGGCGGTTTCCTTTTCGGCCTGGGCCAGGCTGAAATTGATATATACGCTTTTTTCCTTCTGCTCGATCTTCATGGTCTGCTGGAGTTTGAGCATCAGAACGAGGCCGCTTTTGACGAAATTGAAGCGTTCTACGGCGACTTTTGTCGTGTCGGCGGCGCCTTCCGTCATTTTTTTCGCGTTGGAAGATATCTGTTTGAAGCCGTTTTCCATGAATTCTTTGGCGCTTGCAACGCCCTTATCTGCGTCTTCTTTGCTCAGATACATATATTTGAAAAAAAGGTCGGTGCCGGAAGCGGCCGCCACGAAACCTTCGAGGCTAGAAAAAACCGCCTGGTCCTTATTAATTTTGGCTATCGAAGTGGCGAGATCGGATAAAATTTTGGGCAGTTTTACGGTCAGCGTAAAATTTTTTCCGGCGACATCGGCCATATTGATCTCTTTTTTGAAAAATTCATCGGTTTCGATGTTGTTTTTTTCTTTTGCCGCTATAAGCAGGCATATAGCCTTTATTTCTGAAAGATTGCCGTAAACGAGGTATTTTTCCGACGGCATGGCCAGATATACGTCCTCGTCGAGCTTGAACATCTTCGTATTCTCTATGGTTTCAAATTTGAGGCCTGCTTCCGTAAGTTTTTTGGCGATCTCTTCACTCCTGAAATAGCCTTCGAATAAAAATGCGCCCTCGGGATTTTTGCCCATTTTATAATTCGCTATATTCGTAAGAACCGCGGTGAACGAGTTAATATCCTTAAAAATATCGACCGAAGCGGCCGCTTTTATCTTTTCGACCTGATCTTTGAATTGGGCCGCCATATTGTTTTTTGTGATGAAACCGCTCAAGGCTTTAACGTCGAAATACATTACGGCATCGCAGCCGGCGGGACACAGTTTGAAAGAATCCGGCGCAGCGCTTACGTGAGAAACGCCCGCGATAGCCATAAAATAAAATACGATCAACAAAACGCTTAAAAGTCTGGATTTTTGCATTTTTTTCCCCTCTGCATGTTTAAGTTTTTATTTTTTAATTATTTTATCATATTTTAATTTTATAATCAACTCATCTTATTTATCAGTCATCTTATTTATAATTTTATTAGCTCGGTTACCGCGGTTTGATTTTTAATCGTTTATCTGATAAAATATAGTAGGGAACAAATAATAAGCCGGAGGCGGTCGCCATGAAAAACTTCAAATCGGCTTTGTTTTTAATAGTATTATCGCTTTTTTTTATATTGTTTGCCTATCAGGAGGGTTTTATGTGCCTTTCAAATGATTACGCGGCGGCGAGACGCGAAATGGTGACCGGGCAGATCAGGGAGCGCGGCATCAGCGATAAAAGCGTTATAGACGCGATGCTCAAGATCGAGCGGCATAAGTTCGTGCCGGCCGTGATGAGGCATCTGAGTTATACCGACCATCCTCTGCCGATCGGCTCCGGACAAACGATATCACAACCCTATATCGTGGCCCTCATGACCGAACTGATCACCAGCTCGAACATAAGCGGCGAAACGCATTTAAAAACGGCGGAGCCCGCCGCGCCGGATAAACTCAAGATCCTCGAGATCGGCACCGGGTCGGGATACCAGGCCGCCATCCTCGGCGAGCTCTCGTATGAGGTTTACACGATTGAAATAATAGAATCCCTTGGCAAACAAGCCGAAACGCTGCTTAAAGAGCTCGGCTATAAAAACATATTCGTGAAAATCGGCGACGGGTATAAAGGCTGGCCCGAAAAAGCCCCTTTCGACAGGATAATAGTCACCTGCGCGCCCGAAGACGCTCCACAGGCGCTTTTAGAGCAGCTCAACCCGGACGGCGGACGGATGATAATACCGGTAGGCGAAGCGGGCTCAACCCAGCAGCTGGTTTTGATCAAGAGAAACGGCGATAAGTATATAAGGGATTTTATAACCTACGTAATGTTCGTACCCATGGTAAGCGGAAAAGACTAGCCGCAATTCATCTTATTTTTTATTCACCTGTTTAACCGACTCTTTTTTCGGCGGCGCTAGTTTTTCGCGTATGTCGGAATCGAGCTTGCGCGCCAGCGACGAGATGAACGCGTCGTTCGAGTTGATCACGGCGCGAAGCAGAATAAGGGCCTCGGCCGGCTTTTTATCGAAATATTTGCCGAGCGCCTTGTTGTAAAGCAGGCCCGGATCGTTGCCGCAGCTGGTAATGCCCATTTCGACCGTAATGTCGAGTTGAGCGTAATTCTTTTTAACATTGAGATAAATATTCGAAAGGTTCATATATGAGGGAAGGTGCTTGTTGTTTACGCTCAGGGCCTTCTGGTAGTATTCGATCGCGCGGTCGAATTCTTCGCCTTCTTCGTACAGCATGGCCAGGTAATAGCACGCGACGTCGTTTTCGCCATAGAGCGAGTTGATCTTTTCGAAGGTCTTGCGGGCATTATCAGAGTAATGGAGGTTATATTCGACCATGCCGAGCTTTTCGTACAGCGCTTTGGCCTGCTGCTGAGAAGCGCTCCTGATGGCCGTCCTGATGATCTCGTCGAGGCCCTGGTAGATTTGAAGACCGAAGAGCACGTCGATATACGGCAGCACGTAGTAAAGGTTGTCGGGCTCGGCGTCCAGAGCCGTTTTGTAATATTTCAGCGCCTCGTGCCGCCTGTCAGTTTCACGGAGGGTTTCGGCGTATTCAAAATTCGCCCTCGGAAGCTGCGGGTCGAAAGCCAGCGCTTTTTCGGCCGCCGCGAGCGAATCGTCATATTTTTTAACCTGCCTGCAGGCCCGGGCGAGCCCGATGTAGCTTATGTAATGTTCCGGATTGAGCGCCAGCGACTCACGGTAGGAAGCGATCGCCGCGCCGTAATCGCCCATGGCGGCTTTCGAGTTGGCCGTGCCGAAGAAGGCGTAATATCTCGATTCGGACGATCTGTTGCCAAATTCCAGCGCCTTGTTGTAGTTAGCGAGCGCGGCGGTGAAATCGCCTTCGTAAAAAGAACAGTCGCCGAGGCCGAGAATGGCTTCTATGCAGTCGCTTTCAAGAGTGGCCGCTATCGCGAAGGCCGCCTTCGCCTCGGCGGGGCGGTTGAAATGCTTGAGTTCTATCTGTCCTTTCAAAACGCATGCCAGCGTAGACGACGAATTTTCGGACTGCCACGCGGTGATCGCGCTCAGCGATTCGTCGAAACCGCCTTTAGATATAAGGCCGTGGACCTTTTTCGAGTAGATGAGTTCCACCATGCCTATCTGCTCGGCGTTATACACTCCGTCTTTCTTCAGGGAGCGCACCGCGTCGAGGGCTGAATCGTATTTAGCGGCTTCGGCGAGGCCTTTTACGATAGAGTAAACGTCGCCGGAAGCGGGTTTCGACTGTCCGGACGACGCGGAAGACGCCTGCCCTGACTGACCTTCCGGCCCCGCGCCGGGACGCCCGAAAGTTAGGTAATATAAGATATTAACAAAAACCGCGGCAATGAATAGAACGCTGAGCCCGCCTACGGCCGCCGCCGAGACCCTCAGCGCGTTGCTGCCAGCGCCGTCGCCTTCGCGCCATATTTTTCCCTTTAACGTTCTCAAAAAACCGCCGGCGTCTTCCACTGCGGCGCGCGCCGCCATGTTCTTATTGTCTTTTATGGCGCCGTCTATGCCTTTGATGGTTTTTTCGGCCGTTTCGCGCGCCTTTTTGTCGTTTTCGATGAAATCGGGAACCAGTTTTCTTTTCAACTCGTTCACGGCCGCGTCTATTTTGGATTTAATAGACGAATCGCCGCCGCCCGAATAAGATTCGAGTATTTCGAGGGCCTGGGCGTTGGCTATGGACGAAAGGGCGAATATCGCCGAATCCTGTGTCCACGGCTCTTTCGAGTTAAGCATGTTTTTGAGTTTGTCGAGTATGAGCGACTTCGACACCGTGTCTTTTTCGAGATATTTATATAAAGCTTTCGTGATATTGCCTTTGATGCGGTTGTCGTCGTGCGAAAGCAGTTTGAGCATTTCGGAGATGCCGTTCTCGCTTCCGAGTTCGTCGAGGGCCTCTACGGCGTTGGCTATGACGCGAGCGTCGTTATGCGATAAAAAAGGGATCAGGTAGCTTTCGTGGTTTTTAGAGCCGACCTTTCCCATTTTTTTTATTATGGTGGCCATGATATATTTGTCTTCGGTAAGATTGAGTTCTGAAACCAGAAAATTGGCCTGAAGTTCGTCCGGAACATCGGCTACGGCCTGTATCGATTTTATTTTCTCGCGCACGTCGGATGATATGAAATCCTGTTTCGCGCCTCCGCCCGCCTCGGACATCGGCTCGTTATAGGCCTCGAGGGCCTCGCGCGACTTCTGCTCTTCGGCCTCGATCATAGCCCTTGTGGATATCTGCGCCGAAACCGAACCGAACGCCTTCTTCGCGTAATAACGGACCGCCGGGTTGACATCGTTCAGAAGGTTTTTAACGGCCTCCAGAACGCTCATATCCGCGCAGTATGTGGCCTCTTTGAGCCCTTCCTGCCGCACGTCCGGGGACGCATCGACAAGTTTTTTCAAGATGCCTTTGATCTTTTGCTGTTTATTGTTATCCTGCATATCATCGCTACCGTTTCCCGGCGGCTTTCAATCCGCCCGGCTTATTTCTGGCCCTTTATCGAACTTATCGCCTTTTCGGCGGCCCCCGTGAGGGCGGAATCTTTTTCTTCGAATTCTATGACTTTTTCAAGATGGTTGAGGGCGTCGTTGCGCCTGCCGTTGTTATAATAGGCCAGCGCCAGATTGTAATGCGCCCAGGTGAACTCAGGGTTTATGGCGATCGCTTTTTTAAGGATATCGACGGCCTCTTTGAACTTTCTAAGATTCAGGTACAGATAACCGAGATTGTTCATCGCCAGGATGTGCTCTTTGTCGAAAAGAAGAGCCAGTTTATATTCTGAAATGGCGTTGTCATATTTTTTGACTTCGTCGTAAAGCACGCCGAGGTTGTAGTGCGCGGAGGCGAGCGTGGGCTCGTATTCTATTGCAAGGTCGAAAGCGGTCTTTGCTTTTTCGAATTCTTTGCGGCCGTAATAGACGAGGCCGAGCTGATCGTAGATAAGGGCCTCCTTGGGCCGTTTCGCCAGAAACACGGTGAGCACGTTGGCGGCTTCGTCGAAACGCTGCTGTATGTAATAGGTTTTAGCGAGGTTAACGGCCGCGTTGACGTATCCAGAATCGATGGTGACGGCCTCTTTGAACTGGAACTGGGCCTCTTCGAGCTTGTTCTGGCTGAACAGAAATGAGCCGTAATCGTTGCGGACCGCGGCGTAATTAGGATTGCGCTTGATCGATTCTGCGTAGGCGTCGCGCGCTTCGGTGACGTTCTTGAGCTTTTCGTGGCAGATCGCCATGTTGTAGTAAACCTTCGAAGACTTTTCGATGTTCTTGTTGCCCTTTATTTTTTCGAAATATTCATTCGCTTTTTTATATTCCTTCTGATAAAGGCATATGAGCCCCAGCTCGTTCAGCGCGTCGAAATTAGAGCTGTCGGCGCCGATGACCTCTTCGAACAGTTTGCGGGCCTCGTCGTATTTTTTGCCCATCGAGTACGCTTTGGCGAGAACGCTTTTAGACTCGTAATCGTCGGGCTTTATTTCGAGGGCTTTTTTGATGGCGGTTTCGGCGTTCTGCGGCGAGTTGAAGAGCAGATAGCAGCTGGCCAGGTTATAGAACGCCTCAACGGATTTCGGATTGAGTTCAGAAGCCTTCTGGAACATTTCTATCGCCTTGCTCAGCGAGCCGGATTTCATGTATATAAGGCCGATATTCGAGTAGGCGCTGTCGTTAGAGGGCGCCAGATTGATGACCCTGGTGAACTGCTCTAACGCAAGGTCGAAATTATTTCTGAGCATGTAGATATTTCCGAGATTGTTATATGCGTCGACATAAAACGGATCGAACTCTATGACCTTTTTGAACATCTTTTCAGCGTCCTCGAATTTCGCGCTCTGCACGTATTCGACGCCTAGTTTGAAATATTCGTCGAGCGTGGAGCCTTCCTGGGTCTGGGCGGAAACGCCGGCCGGAAAAAAAGAAATCGCCGCGGACAATAATAGAACGGCCGCCGCGTATTTGATAGTATATTCGAATATCATTATATTTTGACCTCGTTTGCTTCGAAAATTATTTTTAAGTTTTATTTATTTTACATTATAAAAAATTCAATGTCAAGGTTTATATTTCTACTTTATACCATGCTTTCATAGAGATTACATAAGGTCCGATACGTGTCCGGACGATAAAAAAACGCTCATTTTTTCATTTCGCTTTAATTTTGCCTGAAAATTTGGTAAAATTATATGTAGAAGGGATAATTTTAAATAAACCGCGCCGCCGGTCCCGCGGCGCTGACGGGAGCCATGATGTTACCTTTTAAATACTTTCGGGTTAAAATAAATATAGCCCGCAGCTGCCGCGCGATGAGTCTCGTCGAGATACTTATAGCGCTGATAATCGGCGCTACGGCTTTTTTCCCGATAATTAAGCTGTTCCAGCAGGGCATCAAAGATTCGCTGCACTCATCGAGCTGGACGCAGGCGCGCGAGGTCGCCAAAAACAATATAGACATAGTGCTCGCGCTGCCCTTCGCTAATATCGCCCGCGGCGATAACCTCATAATCGATAAAAATTCTTCATCGATGTTTCCGCACACCGAAAAGATAAAAGGCGTAGATTTTATAGTGTCCTGCAAAGTGCACGACCTGGTTCCGCTCTGCTCGATCTACCGTTCCAACCGCACCGGCGGAGGGGTCACCAACCATTACTGCATCAGTTCTAAATTAAAGGGCATAACCGTCACCGTTAAATGGCAGGGCGTCGGCAAGCAGCTCGATTATTCGCTGGTGACGTTCAAATCCGACCTTACCGAAGGCACCACGGCGGACATCTGGCAGTGGGGCCAGCCGACCTACCACTGATCTTCTTTTGTCCGCAAAAAGCATGAAATGAAAAGGAATGAAAATGAAGTTATTATATTTCAAAAATTTTATAGGCCGGCACAGCGGCTTCGCGCTGCCGATGGTCATCGTTTTTCTCGGCTCGTTTTTCACGATGGCCACGATCTTCTATCTTTTCAATCTCAACCAGAGGCCGCTCGTCGATATCCTCGACCGTTCGGCGTTCGCCGACTACACGGCTTTCGGCATGGCGGAAATATTGAAACTCAAGGTGAAGGAATTTCCTGAAGAATTCCGCGACACCATGAAGCTGATAGAATTCATGGAAAAGCAGAATCAGAAGCCGTGGGACGATATTTATCTCGCATACGGCGGCTCGGCGAACGAAGGGCCGCACACTTATTTCTTCCAGGACTTCGTCGTCAAAAAAAGCGCATTAAACACGGGCGCTTCCGACGCCTGGGCCGCCGACGCGCTCGTGGGCGGTAACCCTTCCGACGCCTGGGAGGCGCACTGGAACCACATGCTGCAATATCTTTTGACCGACGCTAGCGCGCCGAACGCCGCCGGCCATGATTTCAAGGATAACGCTGCGTTCAAAGTTCATTTCAAAGACGTCCTCGCCAAATACAACGTCATGGTCAACCTGCGCGACGTGCGGCGCGACCACATAGGTCTTGCTCAATCAGGCGGCGCGACCACCGAGTATATCGGCGACATCATAACGTTCTCATTCGAATCGCAGTACCGCGACCAGAAAAACCACCGCACCAAACGCGATCACGTCGTAACGTTCAACCACACCCGCAAATTCTCCAATTAAAATATAAACGCCCGCATTACAGCGGGCGCGTTCATGTACAACCGGATCGACGCGGCGCAACGCCGCAACTAAATTCACGCGTTATTTTCTTATGGCGTAAATATTGACGGCGTGATCCTCGTAGTCTATCACGAAAAGTTCGCGGCCGTCGGAAGACAGTTCCAGCGCTCTGGGCATTTTGCCGTCGGCGAATGTCTCTTTTACTCCGCCGGACGCGTTTTCGTACATCGTGACGCTCGCCCCGCCGAAATTCGCTATGAATGTGTATTTTCCATTGGAGGTCTGCACGATCGAGTGAGGTTCAGTGCCGGTGTCAAAACTATCGAGAACGGCTCCGGTCAGCGCGTTAATTCTCGTAACGCTCTTGCTCTTATAATTGGCGCAGTATACGGTCTGGCCGCCCCTGTCCATGTAAAGGTAAACGGGCTGCTCGCCGGCGACGGCGGTTGCGGTGATCCCGCCGAGCGTCGAAGGGATCATATACACTTCGCTCGTTGAAACCGTGAGCTGTTTTGACACGAACAGGTCTGTATTATTCAGGCCCTTGACGACCGAAGTGAGCTGCGGGCCCAGATATTTCGAAGCGGCCGCTGAGCCGGTCGAAAGATAATATTTATTGAGCCTTCCCTCATGGAAATCGACTGTGTAATAATAGCCGCCGGATTCATCGACGGCGACGTCTACGGGCGAACCGCCCGCGGGAAGCCTTTTTTCGATAGAGTCAGTGGAAGTATTAAAAACGATTATCTCTTTAGCGGTCCGGTTGACTATATATAGTTTATTCGCAGAGGCCGAAGCGCCTTCGGCGAACCTTATGCGGTCGTTCTGGCCGTATATATCCAGAGAAGTGAGCGCATAAGTCGAAAGGTCCATTATATAAAGTGCGTCATACGCCGAAATATAAGCTTTATTGTTCGCGATCTTTATGTCGTTTCCATAATATACGCCGCTGACGCTCTTTTTCAGCTCGCCGTTCCTGCACGTCTTGAACGCGGCCTCGTCGGAAGCCGTAAAAACCGTTCCTTTGTTCTTCAGATAAAGTTTGAAGTAATATGTGGTGTCTTCTGTCAGGTTGCTTATTTCAACGCTGGTCGTGTTCGGATCGTTGATTTCGATTTCGAGCGTGGCGAGAGTGTCGACGCCCGGTTTTGCGCCGCGGTAGATCCTGTAAGACGCGAAATCCGCCTCATTGCAGCGGTCCCATGTCAGAACCATCGAGTCCGTGGTCTTTCTGGTCGGTTCCTTTAAATTGATCTTCGTCAGAGCGTTGTACTGAACCGAAGTAGTGCCGGAGACGATATTCGACGGCGTAGTGAGTTCGGCAGTATCGATAACGTATAAAACGTAATAATAAACAGTGTTCGGGTTCAGATTCGAGTCATCGTAAGCGGTCTGCATTTTAGTCGTTA
>MGFH01000229.1 GCA_001791795.1 Candidatus Wallbacteria bacterium GWC2_49_35 | reverse complement strand
TTCTTCTCGCTGTTCGGAATAGCCGCCATGCTTTTATTTCTTGATCTAAGGCTCGGATTGATAACGCTTTCGATACTTCCGGTGATATGCGTAATAACGGTGATATACAGAAAATACGCCCGCGACGCCTACCGCGAGGTCCGCGTCAATCAGGCCGCCCTGAACGCGTATTTTCAGGAGAACGTTTCCGGCGTATGCGAAGTACAGAACTTCACCCGCGAAGAAGCTAATTTTAAAAAATTCGACGCGATAAACGCCAAAAACCGCGACACTTTTATCCGCTCGATAAAGCAGAACGCCATGTTTTTTCCCGCGGTAGAACTTATCAACGCCACGGCGATAGCCGCCGTCATATATTTCGGCGGGCGCGAGGTCATGGGCGAGACGATCGGCTTCGGAGTGCTGGTGGCGTTCACGCAGTATATCAACCGCTTCTTCAAGCCCATACGCGATATAGCCGAAAAATACAATATATTCCAGATGGCGATGGCGTCGTGCGAAAAGACGTTTTCTCTGCTCGATCTGAAACCGGCCATAGCGGGACCTGAAAATCCGACTGTCTTAGAAGGCTTTAAAGGCAATATAAAATTCGACAACGTGGTCTTCGAGTATAACGAGGGCGACGAGATACTGCACGGCGTTTCATTCGAAGTGAAATCGGGCGAATCGGTCGCAATTGTCGGCAGGACCGGCTCGGGAAAAACCACGATAATAAATCTGCTGGCGCGTTTCTACGATATCAAGTCGGGCACGATCACTATAGACGGGCACGACATCAAAACGCTCTCGCTCGAGGCGCTGCGTTCTTATATCGCTATCATGCAGCAGGACGTTTTCCTATTCTCGGCGAGCGTCGATAAGAACATAAGAATGAATAACCCGAAAATATCTTTCCCGCAGGTCGTAGCGGCCGCGCGGTTCGTCAACGCCGAAAAATTCATCGAAAAACTCCCCCAGAAATACAACCAGCCGGTCGGCGAGCGCGGCGTGACACTTTCGGTCGGCCAGCGTCAGCTTCTTGCCCTCGCGCGCGCGATAGCGTTCGATCCCGGCATCATAATCATGGACGAAGCGACGTCTTCGGTGGACACCGAAACGGAATTCCTGATACGCGATGCCATGAAGAAAGTGCTGAAGGGGCGCACGTCTATAATTATAGCCCACAGGCTTTCGACGATCAAAAACGTCGACAGGATAATCGTTCTGCACAAGGGCCGCGTCAGGGAAACTGGCAGCCACGAAGAACTTCTGAAGATGCGCGGAATGTATTACAAGTTATACGAATTGCAGTACCGCGAACAGGAAGAGAACGAAAAGACCGCTAGCGTATAAAATCCGGCTTCGACTCCAGCACTATTACCTTTTTTGAATATGGATGGATGAATCTGACGAAAGACGAGTGCAGCGCGAATTCGCGCCCGCGGAAGCCCGCGCTTTTCGCGCCGTAAAGCCTGTCGCCGGCCAGGGGATGGCCGATGTGCGAAAAATGCACTCTTATCTGGTGGGTGCGGCCCGTCTCGAGTTCGGCTTCAACCGCGCTTATATTTTCACTCTTCGACGCGCTTATTAATTTATAGCGCGTGACGGCCTGTTTTCCTGTTTTGGAAACGCGGAACTTATTTGAAACGTGCCTGTCGCGGCCGATCGCGAGATCGATAACTCCGGCGCGGCTTTTGAGCACGCCTTCCACTATGGCCGTATAGCGGCGCGAAACGGCGTTTTCGACTAGCGCCCGGTCGAGCAGCGCGCAGGTCATATTATCTTTAGCGAATATTATGAGCCCAGAAGTGCCTATGTCGAGGCGGTGTATGGGATAGGCTTTCGCAGTGCGCTCGCCGCGCCGCGCGAAATGATCGTCGAGAGCGGAGCACAGCGTTTCCGCTGCGCCGGTGCCGTCGGAATGGATAATCATTCCGGCAGGTTTTTCGACCACGGCGATGAAATCGTCTTCGTAAGGGACGCTCAATCTGATTTCTTTTCTTTTATTTGGAGCGGCCGGGCATTCTGACGCAAGCGATGAAATCGTTCCGGCCGGAGTGAAAAAACCGGGAAGTTCGAATTCGCCGCCGCTTTCGACCACCGTATTCGCGGCGATCTCCCGTCCGTCAAATATTATCTTCGAGTTTCCGGCTTTCGCCGAAATTTTATCGGGCGCTCCCGCGAAAATGAATTCGACGATTTCAGCCGGACGAAATTTCCCGTCTTGAGCGGTTTTAACCGATATGACAAGGCTTTCGTCCCTGCGCGAGGCGGCGATCGAAAACCCGGTTTTTTTAAAATGCGATGTTTCAGGCATGGTGATGAAGTGAATTATAATACAATAATTTGATTTTTCTTCCGCTGTAAAGGTTTTCTGATTCTATTTATTCTTGCTCAAAAGCTCGCGCGCGTGGGAAATTCCGATCTCGGAGTCGTTGCCGAGCATGCGGGCTATCTCGCCTTCGATCTCGACGCCTTTGAGCTTAACGAAGCTGATGGCCGTTTTTTCGCCGTTGATTATATCTTTTTTCACCAGGAAATGATGGGCGCCGAATGACGCGATTATCGGCGAATGAGTGACGCAGATGACCTGCTTGGTAGCCGATATCGAGCGCAGTTTGGATCCGACGGCGTTGAGGGTGAAGCCGCCTATTCCGGTGTCAATTTCGTCGAATATGACCGAAGGCACGTTCGAATAGGACGAAAGGATATTTTTAACGGCGAGCATGATACGCGACATTTCGCCGCCCGAGGCGATCTTCGCGATTGGGGCGTAAGGCGTTCCGGGGTTGGTGCATATATGGAATTCAACGGTTTCAAGGCCGTTAGCGTTGACGCTGGCTTCGCTGAAATTTTCGATGCCGTTGATAGCGAGCCTGAAACTCGCGTTTTTCATGTCGAGCGTCGCCAGTTCTTCGTTTATCGCGTTTTCGATCTTTTCCTTGTTTTCTTTCCTGATTTTAGAGGCGCGCTCCGCGGTTTTCATGTATTTAGAGAACTTTTCGGTTATTTTAGCGTTTATCGCGGTGTAATTCTGCTCGAAGTTTTCGAGAAGTGCGAGTTTTTTCTCGCAATCGGCGAGGTATTCGAAAATTTCAGGAATCGTCGCGCCGTATTTGCGCTTTAACTGTGAAATAGCCTGAAGCCTTTCGATCTTTTCGTTGAGTTCTTCCTCTGAATAATCGAGCCTGTCGGAAAGTCCGGAAATTCCATCCGATACGTCTTCCAGCATATAATACGCGTCGTTTATCGCGGCCGCGGTGTTTTCAAATGAACGGTCGAACTGCGCGAGCTTCGAAACAAGTCCGCCCAATCTTGATAAAGAGGCGGATACCGAGGGCGAATCGTCGCCGCCGTCGAGCAGTGCGCTTATTTCGTCTTTGATCTGGGAAATTTTTTCGGCGTTCTTGAGAAAATCGACCCGCTCCGTAAGCTCGGCGTCTTCGTTTTCGTAAAGGTTCGCGTTTTTGATCTCGTTTATCTGGTATGAATAAAGGTCGATCTGCCTGCCGCGGTCGCTCTCGGAGCGTTTTAGTTCTTCGCGTTCGGCCGTGAGCGACTTGAGTTCGTGGCAGAGCGCCGCGATCTCGCGCTTAACTTCGGCGAGCGCGCTCCCGCAATAGCGGTCGGAGAGTTCGAACTGGGCTTTCGGCTCCAGCAGGAGAAGTTCGTCGTTCTGCCCGGAAATCTCGACGACCGCGCGCCCGATTTTGTTAAGAAGCATTACGGGAGCTTTCACTCCGTTGACGCTGTTCTTCGTTTTTGAATCAGGCGTTATGGACCGGTTTATGATTATTTCGTCGTCTTCGACCTCGATGGCGCTCTCGTCGAGTATGGCCGAAAGCGTTTCACGGATGCCCGGCGTAAGAGCGATGGTGACTCCGACCTGGGCCGTCTCGCCTTCTTTTTTGAGCCTGGCGAAATCGGAGTTCATGCCGAAAGCGAAAGCTATGGCTGCTATGACGAGCGACTTTCCCGCGCCCGTCTCGCCGGTGAAAACGTTGAAACCTTCGTTGAGATTGAATTCTATTTTATCGGCGAGCGATATGTTTTTTATGGATACTTCGGTGATCACTTTGTATATCAGTCCTGTCCGTAATTATCGTGGCCGGTTTCGCCGCTAAGCTTTATTGATGCGCGCGAAAACCGAATAAACGAGGTTGTTGTAAAGCTCGCGTCCGAGCCTGAGCGTTTCGGTATCGCCGAGCGACGCGGAGGCCGTTTCGAGCGTGTCGAGCAGCAGATAAGCGCCCCTGTAGATCTGCGACGGGTCGAAGTTATTGAGCGACGCCCACCAGTTCTGGCATGAATAAAGTGCCTTGTCCATAAGCAGGCGTGATTTTTCGTCGCCGCTCCTGATGACCGCGCGCAGCACATGGTGCGTGAGCTGCCACTGATTGTGGTGTATCGGGTTGAATTTGCTCTGCCAGAGAGGATATGGATCGTCGGAGTAAAGGTCTTGCATCGACGCGCTCCAGGTGGAGGGCGGGACGAAAGCCTTTTTCATCTTGAATTTTTCGAAAATTTCGGATATGGTGGCGAGCTTTATATTGGTTTTGCCGCGCACCGCGTGCATCAGCGAATGGATGAATTTTTCATGATAATATTTATGATGGTGGCCGAAAGTTTCGGCGTCCATGGCGATTATGATGTACGCGTCGCGCTCGCCCGCCGTCACCGCCATTTCCTCTTCCATTTTATCGATGAATTCGCTTCCCTTCCACTGGTGGAAGGATATGTCGTTCGACCATTTGTTCGAGCGCAGGAACACTCCGCAGCCCTCGGCTTCGGCTATATGGTCGAAATGGATCTCGGAGTCGTAGTAAGCGTAAGGAAGGTCGTCGGTTATGATCCAGTCGTAGCCGATCTTTTTGACTATTTTAGCGATGCGCGAGCTGTAGCACATTTCGGGCGGAAATATTCCACGCGGCTTGTATTTATCGCCAAAAACGGCGCGATTGCCTTCGAGGTTTATCTTAAGCTGCCTTATTACCTCGCTTTCGGGGATAAGCGGGAATATCGGATGGTAAGCGCCCGAATCGACGAATTCAAGGTTGCCCGAGTTGAGCGCCGATTTCAGGTTCTCTAAAACGTCATGGTGCGAACGCTGGAGCAGAAGCTCAGTCAGCGAATAATTTATATTGACGGTGAAACGCGGGGCCAGCGAGCTTGTAAAAAGGTCGGTCAGCGGCCGGTAACATTCTTCGGTGATCCTGTCCACCACGAAACCCAGCTGCGTCGGCGGCTGATAAAGGTGGAATAAAAATGAGAGGTAATACATGAACGTTCACTCCGTAATTATTATAATCTTATTTAGTTTAATTTATCAAAAAAACGCTTCGTTGTCAATAAATTTCACGCGAATTTCACGCGAAACAGGCCGTCGCGGTATTATTTATTCACTCTCCGTTTAAAATGAGACCCGCGAGTTCTCCGACCGTTTTGATCTCGTAATCGGGCGCAAGCGAGCCGAATCCGTCGGGTCGCGGCCCGCGTCCGGGATTCACCCAGGCGGTTTTCATGCCTATCTGCGAAGGGCCGTATATGTCGTTTCTGAAAGAGTCGCCCACGTAAAGCGAACGCTCCGCTTCGGTTCCGAGCAGTTCGAGCATGCGATAGAACGTCGAAGCGTGTGGCTTTCTGAACCCCCAGTCGGCCGTGAACAGGCACTGTCTGAAATATTTGGCCATGCCGATCTCCGCGAGGTCGTTAGCGAAATAGACGCCCGGTATTGTCGTGTTGGAAACCAGTCCCAGTGGATATTTCGCGCTCAGTTTTTCGAGCGCCTCCATGGAATCGGCGTACACGACCAGGTTTTCCTTTAAAATGCGGTGTACCAGGCCGATTATCCAAAGCGTGTAGTCTTCGGCCACTTTCAACTGCAGCAGGCCTTTTTTGACGCAGGCGCAGAGATCGACCTCGCGAAGGGTCTTTTCGCACTCGACCATGTTCTGGTGGTGATAGGGGGCGATGAGGTGCTCGTCGACCGCGGCCGCGCTGAGTTTGTAACCCTTTGCGTTGAGGAACGCGGCAATTCTTTCCGCCCTGATGAGGCGCATCTCGCCGGCCGGGACGGGGTCGTAATCGAGCAGAGTGCCGCCCATGTCGAATATGATCGCGTCGATATCGGTGGATTTCATTGTCTGGCCTCCGCGTTTTTATTAAAATGTTCAAAGTGAATTATACCAGAATTCGCCGGTAAAAACAATATTAATATTCATGATCGCGCCTTCCATATTAATGTTGACATTGATTAGGCGCTGTGGTAAAATTTTAAAGCCGGTCCCGAGGCCGCCCGGTATAATTTAAGTAATTTAAAATTACAATAACGAATTTTTTGTGGAGTCTGAAACCGTTAATCAGCATGAGTTTTAAAAATCTAGCGGTCATGGCCGCGTTTTCACTGTTCATATTTTACTTCATACTCCTCGCCTCGCTTTTCACTATGGTCGACGCGTCGAAATTCTTGTCCATCCTTAAAAGCGAACGCTTTTATTTCTCTATCAAGATCAGTTTTATCACCGCGTTTATCACTACGGTGATATCGGTAATCGTGGCCGTGCCGGCCGCTTACGCCCTCTCACGGACGAATTTCCGCTTCAAGCCCGCGGTCGACCTTTTCCTCGAGCTTCCGCTGATCATATCTCCCATAGCGCTAGGCGCGCTGCTGCTGCTGTTTTTCAACACCGGCGCCGGAAAGCTCATCCAGAACAATTTTATTTCATTCGTCTATGAAGTGCCGGGCATCATTATAGCGCAGTTCGTCACCAGCGCCGGCATCGCGACGCGTCTGATAAAAGCCGCCATCGACGAGATATCGCCCCGCTACGAATTCGTCGCCCGTACCCTCGGCGCAAGCGATTTCAAGGCTTTTTCCACTATAACGCTTCCGCTGGCCAAAAACGGCATCATCGCGGCGGCCGTTCTTACCTTCGCCAAATCGATCGGCGAATTCGGGGCCACGGTAACTCTTGCCGGCGCGATGCCCATGAAGACCGAGACGCTTCCTATAGCCATTTACCTCAGGCTTTCGAACGCCGATATAGAGGGCGCCGCAGTCTTCATCCTCACGCTGCTCGCGCTCGGGTTTACCGTTACGCTTCTTACGAGGGCGTTTGCGAAGGTGCGCCATGGTTAAGATAGAAAATTTATGCATGGATATAGGCGTTTTCAGTCTTAAAAACATAGCGTTCGAAATAGCGAAGGGCGCCTGCCACGCCGTCCTCGGCCCCACGGGTTCAGGAAAGACGGTTCTTTTAGAGACCGTCATCGGCATACAGAGCGTTAAAAGCGGGCGAGTGATCATCGACGGCCGCGATGTCTCCGCGCTTTCCCCGGCCACGCGCGATATCGCTTACGTGCCTCAGGACATATGCCTTTTTCCGCATATGAGCGTGATGGACAACATTATGTACGGCGTGCGCGTCAGAAAGCTCGATACTGCTCCGCTTATGCCCATGATCGACGAGCTGATAGACTTTCTCGGCATCCGCCCCATACTCGGGCGCCATCCTTCCGGCCTCAGCGGCGGCGAGCGGCAGAGGGCGGCCATCGTGCGCGCCCTGGCGGCCAAACCGCGCCTGCTGATACTAGATGAGCCGTTTTCGGCCATAGACAGCGCACTTCGCGAGGACGCCCGGAGGCTTCTGAAGGAACTTTATGCCAGGCACGACATAACCTCCCTCATCGTTACCCACGATATCGACGAGGCTTACTTTCTGGCCGACCAGATATCGGTGCTTATCGCTGGCGCGGTCGTGCAGAGCGGCGAGCGCGACGACATATATAATTATCCTAAAAATATCGCGGCTGCAGAGTTTCTGGGCGTACGCAACATTTACGATTCCGCGGTGGAAAGTGTTCAGGAACGGTCTCTGGCCGCATCTTTCTGCGGCGGGTATAAAATAAATATAACCTGCGGCTGCGCTCAGAGAAAATTCAGCGCCGGCCAGAAGATCAAATGGGCCATCCGCTCAGAGGCAGTTTATATATTGAAGGAAGATTCCGACCCGGCCGGTAAGAGCAACTGCTTCGACGCCGAAATAAACACGATCTACACCCGCGGCAAGATGCATACGGTGCTATGCGCCGTTTCGGGCGGAGCCGTCATTGAAATAGATATCCACGACGCGGCGTTCAACAAACTGAAGCTGGCCCGCGGTAAAAAGATCAAAATAAGCCTCAATCCCGACAGTGTTTTCATAATCAACTGACGGGTGAAAAAACTTTAATTCGAAAAACATTAAGATTATTGAATATACGGAGAATGTGATATGAATAAGATCAAGGCCCTGCTCGACGCCGATAAGATAAGATCGTTCGAACGCGAAATAAACGCCTTCCGCCTCGCGGCCGGTTTCGCGCAAAACGACGTTTATTTCAGGAACCTCGATATGCAGTCGAGCATTTCGAAGCACACGCTGCGCGTCCGCCACCACAACGACGGCGAAAACGGCACGCCCGGCGGGTCCTACAAGATCACATTCACATGCCTTTCAGAAAGCGGCGACGAATGGGCGAAGTTTTCCGAAATTTGCTCGGCCTGTGACGAAAACATCTACAAAATACTTTCCGCGACGGGTTTCAAAAGGCTCGCCACGCTTGCCAAATACCGCCGCCTCTACGAAGGCGGCTTCAAGATGAGCCGTGACGACATATTCGGCCTCGGAACGGTCATCAAGGCCTATTTTAACAACGACGCCGAAAAAGATCTTATAATCGCGTTCATGGAAAAAATAGGCGTGCGAGGCTTCGAAACGCGGACCAATCTGCAGATGGTCCTGGAATGCCTGAATAAAAAAACCGCGACCAACAAGGACGAAGGTATAAAGGTCGTTAAATCGGAGATTTTCAGGATGCTGAACTCCCGCGAGCGGCTGATTATAGCCGTGGCGGGCGGCTCCGGCTCCGGCAAGACCTTCATTGCCAACGAACTTATGTCGTGGCTTCCCGACGTTACCGTGTTCACGCTCGACGATTACTATAAGGACAGGAGCTGGATCACGGAGAACCTCAATTCGAACTTCGACGACCCGAACGCCATAAACCTGGACCTTGCGCGCGAACACCTTCTCGGCCTCAAGAAAGGCGAAACCGTGATGCGCCCCGAGCGCTCGCTCGAAAAAGGCTATGTGGTGGGATATAACGAGGTTAAACCGCACAAGATGATAGTCGTCGAAGGCATATTCACGCTTCACGAAAAACTAGCCGACCTTTTCGATTATTCGATATTCATCGAGGCGAACCTGCACGGAAAACTCCTGCGCCGTCTGATGCGCGATATCGGCAAGACCGGCCAGGATTTTGAAGGAATACTTCTGCAGTACGTAAGTACCGTTCAGCCCATGTATGAAAAGCACATAGAGGTCACCAAGAACGCGGCCGACCTGATCATCAACAACGAGTTCGCGCCTTACTGCGAAACCTACGACCGGCTGAACCGCTTCGAGTTCAAGATCCGCTGCCCGTTCGACATTCCGCTCGAAAAACTCAAGGAGCACGGCGCGGTCCTCGCAAGCGAGCAGAAGCAGATCGACAAGTATTACGTGGCGCCCGGCCTTAATTTCATGGAAAGCGACGAGCTTCTGAGGATCAGGGAGGAGAACTCGCGCCTGACGCTTACCTACAAAGGGCCGCGCAAGGGCACTTTCCAGAGGCCGCGAATCGATTTTCCCATCAATATGAAATTCGCTGAAGTGCTCATCTATCTTGGGTATTCAAACGCGATAACCACCGAGAAGACCCGCTATAAATTCAGCCTGGAATCCGAACCCGAGCTCGACATCGTCGTCGACGACGTCAAAAACCTGGGCTTATTTATCGAGGTCAGGGTCGGATCGCCCGCGGGCGAAAAAAAGGCCGAGGCCTTCCTTAAAAACCTCGGGCTGAGCGTTCGAACTGAACACATCAAGGGCTATTTCGAGGACATACTTAAAAAGACATTCGTGATGTAGCGGGCAATTGCTTCTGCCATGCAGACCGGCTTCCCGCCGCTTACTACTTCGACGCGGGCGTTGAAGCAGATTGCTGCTGCGGGATGTTTTCGATGTTGTTTATCGGCTCTGCCGTGAGTGACCCCGGCGAATTCTGCGACGTCAGCGATTTGGCGTCCATTCTCTTGAGCATATTCACGAATATTTCTGCGAGCTTCGGGTCGAACTGTCCGCCCGCGCATTTTATGAATTCGGAGTAAACCTTTTCCATAGCCATGGCGTCGCGGTAAGGCCTGTTGGATGTCATGGCGTCGAACGCGTCGGCGAGCGCGATAATTCTTGCGGAAAACGGTATCTTTTCGCCGGCGAGGCCGTCGGGATA
Source organism: Candidatus Wallbacteria bacterium GWC2_49_35 (assembly GCA_001791795.1). Taxonomy (GTDB): domain Bacteria; phylum Muiribacteriota; class UBA9980; order UBA9980; family UBA9980; genus UBA9980. The sequence continues at coordinate 9,884 of MGFH01000229.1, read as the reverse complement.
GCCGCGGCCGTCCCATCTTTCATGGTGGTTCCTTATGCCCGCGCGCACGGCGGGATTAAGCGCCATAGGCTCGACTATCGAATCACCTATGGACGGATGGAGCTTGATGGTGGCGAATTCTTCGTCGGTCAGCCTTCCCTTTTTGGTGAGTATGGTCTCGGAAATGCCTATCTTTCCGATATCGTGCAGTATTGAAGCCTGCCTTATGTTTTCGATGTCTTCCTGGGCGAGGTTCATTTCCTTGGATAAAAGCACCGCGAATTCGGTGACGCGTTCGGAATGGCCGGAAGTGTATGCATCCTTGAATTCGAGCGCGTTGGTCGCGACTCGTATGGTCGACAGGAACTGGTCTTTCATGCTCTCGTAAAGTTTCGCGTTCTCGATGACGACCGCGGCCTGGGTCGAAAGTGCCGAGAGTATGCTCAGATCGCTGGATACGAAATTGTTCTGGGATGAGTCGGATATGACGAGCATCATGCCGGTCACTTTCTGCTTGGTATGCAGCGGAACGCAGATTATTTCTTTGACCTTGAATTTAAGATAGTTCGTAAGATCGGCCAGGTCGATATTTTCGTCGATATTGCCTATCAGAACGGCGTTGAGCTCGCTCGCGAGCCTCTCGCACAACTCCGAATCGCTGTCTATCCTGAATTCGTATGCGCAGCGCATATCGATCGGGCCGTGACAGGTTTTGATCTCGAACTGCATCGAGTCGGGATTGAAGAGCATTATCATGCCCGCCTTGGAAAACACTATATGGATGCAGGTTTCAAGTACCTGGCGCAGCAGAATGTTCACGTCGAGGATGGAACTCATGACCTTCGACGCGCTGAAAAGCATTTCGAGCTCTTCGACCTTTTTTTCGGCCTGCTGATAAAGCCTCGAATTTTCTATGGTTATGGCCGCCTGATTGGCCAGAATCGTCAGCAGGTGGAGATCTTCGTCGTTGAATATTTCGTGGTTCTTCTTGTCGTTGATATTTAAAACGCCGATGACCTTGTCGCCGAGTTTTACGGGAACGCATATAAAGGATTTGGTTTCGAATTTCGGGTTCGAATTTTTTTTGAATCGCGGGTCGTTTTCGATATCGGTCGAAAGATAAGGTTTTCCCTCGTAGGCGACGGTGCCGGCGATGCCGCTTCCGACCTTGATTCTGACTTTTTTCATTATCTCGGGGCTCAGGCCGTTCGAAACCCTTATTGTGAGTTCGTTCGATTCTTCTTCTATCAGCATGAGCGAAGCGTATTTCGCGTCGAGAACGCTCGTGGCCAGATCTATTATCATGCGCAGTACTTCTTCGAGGCTGAGGCGGGCGCTCATGGCTTTAGATATCTGATGAACGGTGTCCATTTCGATGATCTTGCGCTGGTTGATCTTTTGATTGGCCCTGTTGTTGCGCTCGATGATATTGGAAATCGCGGCGGCGATATCGAACATTTCCGAATTTTTATCGAAGGCCCGGATCTCAAGGTCTTTATTCACGGCGTTGTTTTCTATTGCTTTGATAATATCAAATATAGGAAGGGAAAAGCTGTTTTTTATGATATAAGAGACCATGACCATGAACATCGCGAATATGATCAGCACGCAGACGGTGAAAGGGATGCCGAAAGGCGTGACCATCTGGCCGAGGCCGATGATCAAAAGCGCCGTGACGGCGAACAGAATGCCTATTTTATAGGCTACCTTCATCCCGATTTTTGTTTCTTTCATAAAAATTACCGCCATGCTTACTTTATCCGCGATAAATTATAGTTCACTTTAATTATAACACAAAGGTTAAACGCTTGACAAGTATGCGGATATTGTTTATAATTCACTTATATGTATGGAGTTAAAATTTACACCGTAAGAATAATAGGGTTATTGGCGCTTTCAGCCTTTCTCATATACCTGGGCCTGGTGATAACCTTTCAGTACGTCAGAGAGACCGCTTCAGAAAACCGGAGCGAGTCCATACAGTTCGTCGCCTCCGAGATCCACGACCAGATCATCGAGCTGAAACTGATGAGTAATCTTATCAAACTCCAGCAGCATCTTCAGAATTACGTCCAGTCCGGCGAGGTCGAAGTTTATAAACTGCACGTGCTCAATAAGAACCTCGAAGTAATAGCCTCCTCCGATATCAGCTACATAAAAAAGAAATTCACTGACATGAGTTATAAACAGGTGAAAGAGCGCTCCAGATCTTATGTTATAAACCAGGTCGCGGAAGGCGAAAAGATAGTCGAATGCGCTTATCCAATTAAAGCAAGCATTTTCAGCGACAGCCGCGCGCCCGTCAACCACGCCGAGGGCGAGGTGCTCGGCATTCTTCTCGTCTGGCGTAAACTTTCGCCTTTAAACGAGATGATACATTCCAATTATTCAAGCTGGGGCATCGTTTTCGTCCTTCTTGGAATCCTTCTGGTCGTAATTCTCATTGGCGTTTACGTGAACAAGTTTTTCGTCAACCTGGGCTCGATCTCCGGTACCGCAAAAAAACTCGCGGCCGGCAATCTCAACGAGCGGCTCGAATTCGATAAAAATTCAGAATTCGGCCTTCTGGCAGACTCTTTCAATCAGATCGCCGACAACCTTGAAAACAGGATAAAAGAAACCACCTTCGTCAATAAAAAACTCGAGGAGTCCAACGTCGAAAAGGAAAAGCAGGTCAGCATTCTGTCGCAGATGGCCGGCGGCGTGGCCCACGAAATAAGAAATCCGCTCGGAGGCATAAGAGGGTTCGCCGAACTTCTTAAAAACGAGATCGAAGCGGGCGACGAAAAGAAGAACCGCTATATAAACTATATACTCGACGAAGTCAAGACGCTCGAATGCCTGGTCCAGAACGTTCTTGATTTCGCGCGGCCCAAGCCGCCCAATAAATCGAAGATCTTCACTGAAATACTTATGGAGGCCCTCGCCAACATAGTCGAAAACAAGATCGAAGCGATACTCAAAAACAATAATAAAAAGATCGAATACACATTCAAAATAAACGAAGGCGCGGGCGAGTTTTCCGCCGACCCCGGCCAGATGCGCCAGGTCATACTTAATCTCGCGCTGAACGCATGCGAGGCCATGAGCGAAACGGGAGGCCGCCTTGACGTCGATTTCAGTCCGGCCCCGCTGGAAACGCTTAAAAAAGAATACGGCGCAACCGCCGACGAAAATATAAAAAAAACAATCGATTCTGCCGCTTCAGGCACGGCTTACGTAAAACTGTCGGTGAGCGACACCGGCTGCGGCATGGATAAAAAGATCCTCGACAACCTTTTCGCGCCGTTCTTTACTACGCGCGCTTCGGGCACAGGTCTCGGGCTTTCGATCTGCAAGAAAATAGTCGAAAATCACAGGGGTTTCATGTGCGTTAAGAGTGAACCCGGAAAGGGGACCGCTTTTTTAGTCGTCCTGCCGGCCGCGTGACGGCCTCGTTCAGGCTTATCCGTTCCATTCGTTCATCATATATTCCTTCGATTTTAAAAACGGCGCAATATGCCGCGAAATGCTTATTTCTTCAAGCGAATTTATTCCAGCCCTCTTCACTACGGGCATTCTGACGGTTCTGTTCCCGCGGGTCTTTTTGTCGTGGAAAATAAAATTTTGGAGTTCTTCGAATATTTTATCCCTTTTTATAAGCCTGTCCAGCTTTTTATACGCAGAGCAGTCCCTGATAAATTTCAGCAGCTCCGACGCCAGGCTTTTATTACCTGCGTTTTCACCGTAAATAAATTTCGCCAGCGCGAGCTCCGCGAACATTCCCAGGCCGACGGCCGCGCCGTGAGCGATACGGCCGCCGGATGCACTTTCGAACGCGTGGGCGAATGTATGGCCGAAGTTCAGAGCCAGTCTTTCACCGTCGTCGAAGGGGTCAATGGAAACGATTTTATTTTTATAGCCGATGCATTTTTTTATGATCTTTAAAAACAGTCCGCTGCTTCGTGAGTTGTAACTTTTAAGGGCGGCTCGGTTTTCGACGATCAGTTTCAGCATGGAGCCGGAGAAGAGCGCCGCGTATTTAAGCGCCTCGAAAAGTCCGTTTTCTATTTCGCTTTCGGGAAGCGTCGTTAAAAAATCAGGGCAGATTAAGATCTCGCCGGCGGCGTAAAAAGAACCCGCGCAGTTTTTAACGCCGCCCTCGTTGACGGCGGTTTTTCCGCCGTGGGCGGCGTCGATCATGGCCAGAAGCGTGGTCGGCACGAGCGAGAGCCCGGCCCCGCGCTTATAGATCGAAGCGCAGAACGCGCCGACATCGGTGAGCGAGCCGCCGCCGGCCACCGTTATAACATCGCCTTTAGAGCCTTTGAGGCTCAGCAGAGAGCGGATAATTTCGGAGGCGGCCGAAAAAGATTTGCATTTTTCACCGTCGGAGGCGACGAGGATCCTGCGGCTTATTCCCGCCGGGCCCGAGGTCAGCCGTGACAGATTCAAAAGCCGGTAAAGTTTTTCGCTCGAAAACAATATCCGGCCGGCCGGGCCCGTCTTTCGAATAAAGCCGGCCAGGGCCGTCATGTTTTGGCAATAGTGAACTTTTGATTTTAACTCGAATTTTGTCATATAATAATTTTAGCATAAACCAGGGCCGTAATGCAAAAAGCATGAATAAGCGAAGGGGAGGCGTCTCTATTTCGTATTGACATATGGTTATAGTTATGATATATTTGTCATATCTTGTATATAACAAAGACATTTAGAAAAAAATGTTAATTGTTTTTTTGAATAAAATGGGAGGCTTTTAATGCGTACATATAATTTGTTTATTCGTTTTTCTATTTTGATATTCGTCACGTTTTTTATTTTGTCGGCCGCGGCCGGCTATTCTTTTGCCGCGGACCCCGATAAGGTCGTGATCGGCGCTGATGATAAAGCGCCCGCGGAAAAAAAATCAGAAACGGCGGCGGAAACTAAAACGGCCGAAGTAAAGGTAACTGAAAGCGCCGAAAAAAAGGTTGAAACCGAAAAAAAAGCCGAAGAGGCCGCCGATAAAGACGATACCGGAAAAAAATCCGAAAAAAAAAGAAAAGAAGATACTAAAAAAATAGAGCCCCCGTCGGCCTTAACGGCTTCAGCGGCCGGCGGCAGGGTCAAACTTAGCTGGGAAGAATCCGCCGGGGCGCATCATTACAATATCTACCGCGACCGTTCCGAAAAGATCTCTAAAAAGTCTTCCAGATACAACACCAATCAGAACGAGTTCGAGGACGAGGATGTGAAGGAAGGCGAAACTTATTATTATTTCGTGACCGCCGCCGCTAAAAATCCGGGCGGGAAATCGAAATATATCGAATCCGAGCCGGCCGGCCCGGTCAAAGTCGAAACCATCGATAAAACTCCTCCCGAAGCGATAGTATCGCTAAAAGCGGACCACGCCGAAAACGGCAGGGTCAGGCTTGCATGGTCCAAACCCGCCGGCGGGCCCGAGGTCATGCAATATGTAGTTTTAAGGGGCGAGTCCGAATCGGTTTCCGCGCTCAAAGAAATAAAAACTCTCGCCGCTGAATTTTTCGAAGAAGACGGCCTGGAAAATGAAAAACCTTATTTTTATGCCGTGGCCGCCGTTTCTAAAAACGGTGTAAAGGGCGCCTTATCTTCGATCATCAACGTCAGACTCAAAGACACTCTCGCGCCTGAAGCCCCTAAAAATATAGTAGCGGCCGCGCACGCCGGCAGGATAGAGCTCAGCTGGGAAAAGCCGAAGGATGCGGACACCGCTTATTACACGATCTATAAAAGCGAGGGCGACGGAAACGATTTTAAAAAGATACCTGCGCCGTCTCTGATCACCGAAGGACGCTTCACCGATAAATCGGTAAGGGGCGGAAAAGAATACCAGTACAAAATAACCGCGAGCGACAAATGCGCCAACGAATCCAAACCTAGCGATCCGGCGGTCAGGATCAAAATTAAAGCGCCTCTTAACGTCCGTTTCGCCAGGTCGGGCGAAAAGTCATACTACGGCTTTTCATACAATCCCGAACAGCGTTCGCTTTACGTTACCGATTCCGCCGACGGAAAAACCTGGTCGTGGTGGAATGTGATGCTTCAAAATTTTCCTCTGCCGGACGATTTTTCCGACGACTGCCGGATATCGTTCGCCAAGGACGGCAAAAAAATAATGGCCTTCGTTTACGACACCGAAAAAATGTCCATCAGCGTCTCCGTTTCAGGCGATGAGGGAAAAAACTGGAAGTGGTGGGAAGTTTATTCGTCGAGCCTTCCGCTGCCCGACGGGTTCGACGAAAATACAAGGATAGATTTCAGCGTGAAAGGAAACCTGGTCTATTGCATCTGTTACAATCCTGCGGCGCAGACGCTTTCGGCCGCGAGTACCACTGACGGAAAATCCTGGAAATGGTGGAAAAAATTCGGTGAAAACCTTTCCGCGCTCCCGAACCAGTCGGTGAATTCCCTTAACAGCGCATGCTTTTACGGCGGGCAGTTCGAGGCTTTCTCATATAATCTCGACGATAAAACTCTCTATAAAGGCACACTGCCGGCCGATAAAACCAATTATGTAAGCTGGAACGAAGTTTCGAGCAAATTCCCCGCGCCGCCGCAATAATGACAATGGAGCATTAGCAGCCATGGCGCGATAAAAATAAAATTCATTTTTTAGATTGCGGACCCGTCGAATTTTTATTCGTCCCTTATGACGAAGGCGGCCGCGAAAGAGGTGTAAAGTGGGTAATCCGGACCAGAAAATTCTTATAGTGGACGACGACGCCGGCGTACGAATGAGCCTTTCACGGGCGCTGAACTCGAAGGGATACGATGTCTGTGAGATGGCTATCGGCTCCGATGCGCTCGCTTTCATTAAAAATGAAACGGTCGGCCTCGCGCTCATCGATATCAGGCTTCCCGACTTAAACGGCATCGAAATACTCAAAAAACTTCGTGAGATCAATGATAAAACTACGGTCATTATGATGACCGCTTACGCTTCGCTCGATTCCTGCATCGAAGCGCTCAACGTTGGAGCTTACGCTTATATTATTAAACCGATGAACGTCAATCAGGCCGTGATAATCGTCGAAAAAGCCTTCGAGAAGCAGCGCCTGTCTTTTGAAAATTCAAGGCTGATGGACGAGCTGCGTGAAAGCAATGAACGTCTCGAAGCGCGTGTCGGCGAGCTGCAGGCCCTGCAGGATGAAAAGGCGAAACTCATCGACGAACTGCAGAAAGCACTTGCCGAAGTGAAAACTCTGAGCGGAATATTATCCATCTGCTCGGGCTGCAAAAAGATCCGCGACGATAAAGGCGTGTGGGTGCAGATAGAAAGTTACGTTTCCAACCATGTCGATGTTATGTTCAGTCACGGGATGTGCCCTGAATGCGTCAAAAAATATTATCCGAAGAACAGCGTTTCTTAAAAATGCCGCGCCGCGCTGCGTTTCGGATGGTCTGCGCGTCTGCGGTTATTGGAGATTTATGGAGGCGGCAGGTGAAAAGATCCGGCGCTAAAATTCCTCGAATTATTTTGGCCGTGTTTCTGGCGGCTGTTTTTGCTGCGTTCGTCCCGTTGTCTGGCGGTCCGGCTTTGTGCCTGGCGCAGTCCGCGGGCGGCAGTCTCGAGCACGACGTCAAGGCCGCCTACGTATTAAATATACTTAAATTCGTCGACTGGGAAACTGAAAAACTGCCGGCGGGCGCTCCGATCAAAATTGTCATCGCCGGTTCCGACCCGATAAGCGACTCGCTTGAAAAGCACGCTGACGTCAAGATCGGCGGGCGCTCCCTCTCGGTAGTTAAGGTCGCGGGCGACATCGTGACTTTTCCTGATTGTCAGCTTCTTTATATAGCCCGTTCCGAAAAAACCAGGCTGGCGGATTTGCTTAAGAATCTGAAAGGGTCGCATGTCCTGACGGTGAGCGATATCCCTGATTTTTCAAGGCAGGGCGGCGTCGTCGGCTTCGCGATCGAAAACGGCAGGGTCAAAATAGAGATCAACGTCAACGAATCGAAAAGGGCCGGGCTGAAGTTCGGCGCGAAACTTCTTGAAGTGGCAAGACTTATCAAATAGGGGTCTTTTTTATGAAAAACTGGCTGGCACGGCTTCCGATCAAGTCGAAACTGACGCTTATCGTCATGCTGACCAATATCGCGGGACTCATTCTTGCAGGATCCATAATAGTGGCTTATGACAGTCATCGCGGCAGGACGGAGATGCTCGAAGATGTTTCGACCATAGCGCTTCTGATCGCCGATAGAAGCACTGCCGCTCTCGCTTTCGACGATCCTAGGCTCGCGGAAGAAAATCTGGCGGCGCTGCGCGTAAAACCGGCCGTTACCGAGGCGTGCATATATAACGAAAACGGTTCTACTTTCGCGCGTTATCCAGCCGGCATTATAATCAAAGGCGTCGGCGCGAGCATTACCGGCGTTAAAAACCAGGGCGCAGCAGGCGCACTGGGCGCGGCTGTAACTTTTCCGATGATGTTCACAGGAAGACGGCACGAGTTTAAAAGCGATTACCTGACGCTGATCGAGCCGATCATGCTGAATTCAAAGCGCGTCGGAGCGGTCTATATAAAGGCCAGCCTGGCCGAGCTTCTGGTCCGGCGGCAGAACACGATGATCTTTATTGCGTCGCTTATCCTGCTGTCTTCGCTGGTAGCGTTCTTCCTTTCATTATGGCTGCAGCGGATGATATCCGGACCTCTCGCCCACCTTACCGGCGTGGCGCGCAACATCGCGCTCGAAAAAGACTATTCGGTGCGCGCGGTCAAAAGAAGCGAAGACGAGACCGGTATTCTGGTAACCTCTTTCAACGAAATGCTCGAGACCATCGACGCAAGCCACAAAAGCAACGAGCAGTACCGCATCCGCCAGGCGGAACTTATAAACGAGCAGCAGCTCGAGATCGCCGAACGCAAGCTGGTCGAGTTAGAGCTTCGCGAATCCGAAGAAAAGTTTCAAAGGGCCTTCATGTCGAGCCCTGAAGCTATAGCCATAGTCACTCTCGCCGACGCGACATATATCGACGTGAATGAAAATTTTCTCGAATTATCCGGATTCGACAGAGAAGAACTGATCGGAAAATCTTCGTTAGAATACACCATCGCGCGAACCAGAGAAGATCTGGACCGGTTCAACGACATAATAAAAAAAGACGGCAAGGTCCGCGAATTCGAGGCTGAATACTGCTCTAAGACGGGCGAAACGGGTTATATTTTAATTTCAGCCGAAACGATAAAGATAGGGAATCAACTGTGCCTGCTGAAGCAGTACAAAGACATAACCGCCCGTATAATTGCTCAAAAGTCTCTTAAAGAAAGCGAAGACCGCTACCGTGAAATTTTTGAAAAGGTCAGCGCCGGCATATTTCAAACTTCGAAAGAAGGAAAGATCATAATCGCGAATCCCGCTTTCGCCAGAATGCTCGGATACGCTTCGCCGCGCGAACTGATGGATACGGTAAGCGATATCGCCAGCGGCGTGTATTTGAATTCCGATACCAGGTCGTGGCTGCTCGAAATCATTTCGAGGCACGGCTTCGTTACGGGTTTCGAAACGAGCGCGCTCAAGAAAAACAAAGAAATCATAAATGTTTCGATCAACAAGCACGTCGTCAGAAACGACGCCGGCGACATCCTTTATTATGAAGGCACGATGGAAGACGTCACAGTGCAGAAGCGTTTTTCAGAGCTGAAATCCGCCATGAACATAGCTCAGCTTGGTTACTGGGAGTACGACGTTACGAACCGCAGCTTCGTTTTCAACGACGAATTTTTCTCGATATTCCGCACTACCGCCGAAAAATCGGGCGGTTATGAAATGTCCGCGACCCGATACGTTGATTGTTTCTGCCATCCGGACGACCGCGAAGCCATTAAAGACGAGATAGCCAGGGCGATCGAAACAAAAGACCCTCACTACAGCAGCCGCCTGGAGCAGCAGATCAT
>MGFH01000228.1 GCA_001791795.1 Candidatus Wallbacteria bacterium GWC2_49_35 | reverse complement strand
TGGTCGCTGAACACTAAAAGCCCCGCTTCACGCGTGCTGTCCGTATTGCCCGCGAGCGCGGCCAGGCCGTCTTTATATGAGACGATGTCGCGGACGTCGGGATAGCTCATAAATCCGACTTCGTAAAGCGATTCGTCGAGCACCGAGATGCCGCCGTCTTTAGCGCCGACGCCGACGTAGTAATTATTCCCTTTTTTAGCGACGCCCGTAGCGGCGTAACTCGGCAGATGCTTTATGCTCGAGTAAACTTCTTCGGCGTTGATGGCGCTGAGTTTGATCATGCCGACGGCCGCGGGCGTGGTGAAACCCCACGTGTCGGGATTGGCTGAAACGCCGAACAGCAGACGGTTACCCTGTTCGTCTAAAAACAGGCAATTGATGTCGGCGTCTTTAAACTGGATCTCGTTGAGCACGCTCGGATTGTCTTTGTTCGATATGTCGACAACCTGGATGGCGCCCGCGAAGGTCTCGCCTGCGACATTGTATGAAATATAGGCCTTGCTGCCCCTGATGATGATATCGTTAGCCTGCACCGCGCGGCCTTCGACCATTACGGGCATCGCGCGCGCGACGTAGGTTATGTCGTAGTCGAATTTAGCCGCGGCGCGGTTTAAGCCGGGCGCGCCAGTTTCGCTTGTGAGCGTCACGGGGAGGTTTTTAGGCACTATAGAGCTTCCGCCCGAATAGACGGTGATATTGCCTTTAGAACTGACCGATGACACGCTGGAAGAATCGCCAGTTAAGCCGCTTCCACCGCCGGAACATCCGGCGAATGCGAACGACGCGGCGAACAATAACAGCAAAACATAACGATTAAAGAAAGACTTTCTCATTAAAACCACTCCAATATTAAATTTGATTTTTTGAAGACCGGCGGCCGGCGTGAATCACAGATCATAAAGTTACGAAGCCGGCGGATGACTGTAAATAATAGCATAGTCTACCATTTTAGTCTTAAAAAGTCAACATAAACTCACATGGAAACTTCTTACTGAAAAGTGATTTGACTTAAATTTTTATTTGTGTTATATTTAGCGGCGTGAATTTATTCTCGCACATTTATTGTAATAATAATATTTAACATAGATGAAAACCATATACGGGATAGAAAACTACATAAATTCCGGAAGACCGGTTTTTGCCGCCATGGGCGCTTTCGACGGCATCCATTACGGCCATACCCGCCTTATAAAACAGGCGGCGGAGGCCGCGCATAAAAACGGCGGCGAGGCGGTCGTGCTTACGTTCAAGCCTCATCCGCGGTGCTTTATTTCTTCGGACAGGCGTTTCGAACTTATTACGACCTACGCCCGCAAAGAAAATATAATATCCGAGCTCGGCGTCGATACGATGGTGGTCGTCGATTTCAACGAAACGATATCCCACATGCCGCCCTCGGAATTTATAGAGGAATTTCTCGTCAAAAAGTTAAAGGTGAGCGAGGTTTTCATCGGCTTCAATTTTTACTTCGGCGCTAAACGCGCCGGAAACGCCGAAACGCTCGAAAGCGCCGGCGCGAAATACGGCTTCAGGGTCAACGTTTTAAGTCCGATAGAGATCGGCAATTTCGTGGTTTCTTCGTCGAAGATACGTCTTCTTATAGATACCGGCGCCGTCGACGAGGTCATTAAATTCATGGGCCGCCCGTTCGAACTTTCCGGCAAAGTCGTCCACGGCGACGGGCTGGGGCGAAAACTCAACATTCCAACGGCGAATATCGAAGTGCCCGACGAAGGCATAATGATACCTAAAATTGGAGTTTACGCCGTAAAATGCAGAGTGAGGGGCGAAGTCCTCAACGCCGTCATGAATATAGGCACAAGGCCCACCATCTACGAAAAGAAATCGACGATAGTGACGCTGGAACTGCATATAATAAGCTACAATGGCGATATTTACGGCGAGACCGTCGACGCGTATTTTATAAAGCGGCTCCGCGACGAGAAGAAATTCGTCGATTTCAAGGCGTTATGCGCGCAGATCGAAGACGATATCAACTCGGCGTCCGAATATTTCGACGAATTCTCTAATATATAAAAGGGATTTGAAAATGAGCGATAACAACGAGATCAACGGCAATTTGAATTCCGCGAATACCGCCGGAATCGAGCTCCGGCCGGGCGCTCCCGCCTCCGGCAAAGGCTCCGATAACAGCAGCGGCTTTGTTCCCGCCTCCGGCGAAAAACTGATGCACTTTAACGCCAAAAAGAGCATCGCCAATAAACTCATACTTTATATAACCCTTCTGGTCTTCGGCATCATCGCGGCCACTTCCGTCTATATAGCCCGCCAGCAGCAGATACTTCTGATCAATAAGATGATCGAGAAGGCCGAATACCTCAATAACCTTCTGCTTGTCAGCTTCAGCGAAGCGATACTATCCAATCAGCTCACTACATTGCAATATTCGGTCGAGGACGTCAAGCGCAACGACTCCGACGTGGTTTTATGCGAGGTTTACGACCTCGACGCGCGCTGCATCGCATCCTCCATCGACGCCAACCGCGGCGTTATAAAGTCCGACGACGGCGTCAATAAGGTCTCGCACGATCTTATCGTTAATTCAATGAAAACGTCATCCACGCAGCGTAATTTCATATCAGACGGCGGCCATTTCGAAGTCGCCGTTCCGCTTGTCATAAGTAAAACCGTCAAGGGCAGCCTTATTGTGCGCTACTCGCTCGACAAGGTACATAAGGAAATAATGAATTCCTACATTCACTCCGTGCTGATATGCGTCATCGCGATCATCATCGGATGGATAATCTCGGTATTCATGAGCCGCAAGATAACCACGCCCATATTCGATCTGGCGCGCGGCGCGAACGAGATACTCAACGGCAACTACGATTATAAAATCTCAAAAATATCCGACGACGAAACGGGAATAATATCCACCGCGTTCAACTCCGTCACAAGCTCGCTCACGCTCAAGATCAAGCAATTGAGCGAATACTCTGAAAACCTTGCGCGCACCAACGCCGAGCTCGACAAAAAGATCAGCGAGATGAAATCGCTGCAGGACCTCGGAAAGATCATAAGCTCCATATTCAATCTCGAAGAACTGCTGCGCGCCATAATCCAGAACGCGACGATAGTTATGAAAAGCCGCCGCTGCTCGATAATACTGGTCAACGACAAGACGGGCGACCTTTACATTAAAGTGGCGAAGGGCATGGACGAGGCCGGCGATTTCACCGAAAATATTAAACTCAAAACGGGCGGGCTTATAACCGATTACTGCATTAAACAGAAGCAGTCGCTGCTTGTCACCGATGTCGAGACCGACGACAGGTTTCCCGAAGCCAAGGACGCGCGCTACAAAACTAAATCGTTCATAGCCGTTCCGCTGGTCATCAACGACCGCGTGATAGGCATGATATCCATAACCGAAAAATACAACTCCGACATTTATAACGGCTCCGACCTCCAGCTACTGCAGATATTCGCCAATCAGGCCGTCATCGCCATCGAGAACGCCCGCCTTTACGAGCGCCTCGTCGTGCGCGAAAAGCTCGAGCGCGAACTCGAGATCGCCCACAATATTCAGATGAGCATGATGCCCCAGAAATATCCCGACATCAAAGGTATTTCGATCGCCGGCATCGCCATACCCGCTAAAGAGGTCGGAGGCGACTATTATGACTTCCTGCCAGTATCCGAGGCAAAGGTCGGCATAACCATAGGCGACGTTTCCGGAAAAGGCGTTCCCGCGGCCCTTATGATGGTCATGATCCACTCGATACTGCGCGCCAAGGTAATGAGCGAGCACAACCCGAAGGATATCGTGCTCGAACTGAATAAATTCATGCTCAACGAGCTCGAACCGCGCATGTTCATTACGCTTTTTTATATGATACTCGACGTCGACAATAAAACGCTCAAATATACCAATGCCGGCCATAACTATCCAATGGTGTTCCACGCCGATAACCTCGAAGTAGATTCTCTCAAGGATGGCGGCCTGCTGCTCGGCGTATTCGAGGCCCCGCTATACGACGAAGGCGAGTATCAGCTCAATCCCGGCGACGTGGTCGTCATGTACACCGACGGTATAGTAGAGGCTATGAACGAGAAAGACGAAATGTACGGCTACGAACAGTTCTGCGAGTTCGTGCACGGCATTAAAAATAAAAAAGCCGACGAGATCAAAGAAGATATCCTTGAAGAAATGAGAAGGTTCATGGGCGAAGCGCCGCAGTACGACGACCTGACGCTTATCGTCGTCAAGGTCGAAAAAGAGGCGGCCGCTGAAACCACGTAATAAAAAGTGAAGAATTGAAAGTATAAAGCGGAGAGTCAGGGACTGGTAAAACAGTAGTTCCCGGCTCTCCGCTTTTCATTTTTCTATATTAATTGCTGACGCTGTGAAACGATATCAGTATTTATTTATCTCGTCGATTAGCATTCTCAGCCTGCCGTAGTTCCTGCGGTTGAAGTTGAAGACCAGCCGCGGCATCAAGGCCAGCTCGCTGTCGTTTTCTTCTTCAGGAAGGGCGCCCGACTGTATCAGCGAGCCGCTGACTATTATGGCCGCAAATTTTTCGTTGAGTGAGGCGAGCCCGGTGTCGGGAATTTTGCGTTGCATCCTGATCGAAAGCAGCTCGCCGACGAATCTTATCGAATGGTAGTTCTTATAGAAATTATTGACCTCGTCGACCGCTTCGTCCGCGCTGTAAACGATCTTGTACAGGGCGAGGTCTTCTTCTGAAACGAGGCCTTCGGAGAGCATCTCGGTCTTTATGAACTCGTCGAGTTTTTTCCAGTAGTTGCCTCCCGGCGGCTCGAGCATGACCACGGGAAGAGGGTTGCTCTTTCCGGTCTGAAGCAGGGTGAGCAGCTCGAAGCCTTCGTCGAGCGTGCCGACGCCGCCGTGGCAGAGGACGATGGCGTTCGTTTCCTTGGCGAACGCGAGCTTTCTGGCGAAGAAATATTTGAATTTGAGCACCTTGTCTTTTGCGATGTGCGGATTGGGATCGTATTCGAACGGAAGGCGGATCGAAACTCCAAAACTTCTGTCGGGGCCCGCGCCCTCGTTTCCAGCCTGCATGATGCCGGGGCCGGCGCCGGTTATTATCATATAGCCGAGGTCGGCAATCTTGCGCGAAAATTCGAGCGCTATTTTGTAATTCGGATTGTCGGGCTTTGTTCGCGCCGAGCCGAAGACCGACACTTTTTTTACGCCGCGGTATTTCGAGAACATCATGAATGCCCGGTACACTTCTTTCAGCGAAGCGTTCAATATCTTCATATCGAGGCGGCTGATGCCCGGATTGAGCATCTTGAAACTGGTTACTATCAATTCACGCGCCAGGTCGGTGTTTTCGCCCGAGCCGAACTCGGCGACCAGTTCCGCGATCTTATTGTCCAATAATTCGTTTCCGGTGGTATAATTTCGGTTTATTATCCTGTCTTTCATATTTTCAACTCCTGATCAGCGGATGCTTTCAATGATATCCGCGATATTATCGCAGTCTATTTTATCGTAGGCGAGGGCGCTTTCGACTTTAATGCCGCCGGTCTCGACCCTTCTGAGGGCGCTCATGTGGCACGGCACGCCGATGGCGGCGCCTATGTCGTGGCACAGCGACCTTATATAGGTGCCTTTCGAGCACCTGACGACGAAGCTGAGTTTGAAACCTTCCAGCTGCGCGTCGTATGAAGGCTTATCGGGGCCTGCGGCCTCGATGGAATAAATCGTGCATTTTCTCTTTTCGCGCTCTACCGTTATATTTTTTCGCGCCAGTTTATAAAGCGGGAGCCCGTCTTTTTTGATCGCCGAATACATCGGCGGCTCCTGCATTATCTCGCCCTTAAACGAGGCGAGCGCGCCGGCGAGTTTATTTAAATTGTCGGGCGAGTCGTAATAATCGCTTCCGAGCGGAATTTTATCGGCGGGCTCACCCGTCGCATCGTAGGAATCGGTAGAATAACCTATGAAAAGCTCCGCTATATAAGTTTTATCCATATTCAGAAAATCGGACGACCTTTTAGTGCCGCCGTTGATAAGTATTATTAACAGGCCCGTCGCGATCGGATCGAGTGTGCCGGCGTGCCCTATCTTTTTGAGCTCGGCTATCCGCCCGCTTTTTTTAAAAGCGGCCTTGATTCTTCTGATTATGTCAAAAGAAGTCACGCCCGCTATTTTATCGATGGGAAGGATCCCGTCTTTCAGGATGGCCGGTGAAGATAATATATTCTGCATATTTAATATGTTTAATGTTTAAGATTAATTTTTAACGTAATCGCGGATGTAATCACGGAACTCGAAAATAACTCTGTTGACGGCGTCTTCGAGTGTAGCGTCGAGAACCATTCCGGAGGCTTTTTTGTGCCCGCCGCCCTGGTATTTAAGGGCGAATTTCTGTACGTCGACGCTGTTGCGCGCGCGCAGGCTGAGTTTGATCTTGCCGTCGTGCAGGTCGCGGAAAAGTATCGCCACTTCTATGGTTTCGATCGACGTGAGGTTGTTTATGACGTTTTCAAGATCGTCCGAGTTCGCGCCGCATTCATCGATAACCTCTTTGGTGGCCGTTATCCAGCCTATTTTTCCGCTCGGGTCGAATTTAAGCGTGGACAGGACCTTGCCCATGAGAACGATCTTCGCAGCGCGGTTCGAAAAATAAACCTTCTGCGATATTTTCTCGGGTGATGCCCCCAGCGCGATCAATTCGGAGACCGCCTTCATCGCCGATGCGGTCGTGTTCTGGAACTGGAAGCCGCCGGTGTCGGTCATGACGCCGACGTAGAGCGCTTCCGCTATTTCCGGCGTGATCTTCACGCCGATGTCAGTTAAAAGATTATATATGATTTCGGCCGTCGACGAATAAGATGAATCGACGAAACTTATGTCGCCGCAGTTTTCGGTCTTGACGTGATGATCGATGTTTAAGACAAGGCCCGTATATTTTCTAAGGTCGACCGTTTCGCCGACCCTTTTGAGGCTGCCGACGTCGAGCACCATTGCGCAGTCGAAGCAGGGTCTTTCTTCGTCGAGTTTTTTGAACTCGACGATCCGCTCGGAGCCGGAGATGAATTTATAGATGTGCGGCACCGGCGAAACGAGGGCGAGAGTTACGCTCTTTCCCAGAAGCTCGAGGCCCGCGCCAAGCGCGACCACAGAGGCAATGTTGTCGCCGTCGGGATTTATATGCGAGGTTATCAGGACGTGTTTAAGCGAGCTTAATTTTTCGACGATCTTAGAGTAATTTTCATCAATAATTTTTGACATTTCGATTATTTATCGCTCTCTTTCTTTTCGTCTTCGCCGTCCGGACCGGCCGGTACTTCAGGCCCTCCGTCTTTTTCCTTCTTTTCATCCCCGATCTTTTTAAGTATGCCGTATATGCGCTCGGCGTTATCGAACGATTCGTCGAGGAAGAATTTCAGGGTCGGAATATAACGCATGGTGATGCGCGGTTTCAGTTTCACTCTTATGAAGTTGGCCGCTTCGTTCAGGGCTTTTCCGGTCGTCTGTTCTCTGGCCCTGTCGCCGACGACGCTGTAGTAAACCCTCGCGGTCTGAAGGTCTTTTGAGACCTTCACCTCGGTGATCGTCACGAATTCGGATATGCGAGGATCTTTGACTTCGTGCTTTATTATATTAGATAATTCGCGGGTCAATAACGCGCCGACCCGTTCGACTCTGTGTTCCATAAAATGCCGTCCCCTGCAGTAATATTAATTGTACGATAATTCCGGACTTCCGGCCCGCCGGTTTGAAACGGCGGGCCGGCCCGAGCTATTGCAATGCGTCTTTTATTTTTTCTGGGCGCTTGCCGTCGCGGCGCCAGGTTCCGAAGGCTTGACTTCCTGCATTTCGAAGGCTTCGAGTATGTCGCCTTCTTTGATGTCGTTGAACTTGTCCATGCCTATGCCGCATTCGAGGCCGTTGGTAACTTCTTTAGCGTCGTCTTTGAAGCGCTTCAGCGATTTCAGCTTGCCTTCGTATATTTCTATACCGTCGCGTACGATCCTTATAGTAGCGTCCCTGGTGATCTTGCCGTCTTTGACCTGGCATCCGCCGATGGTGCCGATGTGAGATATCTTGTAGACCAGCTTGACCTCGGCGCGTCCGAGAACGACCTCTTTGTAGGTCGGATCGTACATGCCGACCATTGCCTGTTGTATCTGGTCGATCGCGTCGTATATTATGCGGTAGACCTTCACGTCGACCTTCTCAGTTTCGGCAAGCTTTTCGGCGAGGGCCGAAGGCCTTACGCGGAAGCCGATGATAAGCGCGTTCGACGCGGCGGCGAGCAGTATGTCGTTTTCGGTTATCGCGCCGACGTTGCTGTGTATGATATTTATTCTTACCTTTTCGTTGGAGAGCTTTTTAAGCGAGTCGGAGAGGGCCACTATGGAGCCCGCTACGTCGCCTTTTATGATTATGTTCAGATCTTTCACTTTGCCGTTCTGGATTTCGGAGAACAGCTCGGAAAGCGAGATGTGCTTTTTAAGTTTCATGCGTTCTTCGCGCATCGCGACCTGGCGGTGGGCCGCTATTTCGCGCGCGACCTTCTCGGAGGTGACGACCTTGAGTTTGTCGCCGGCCAGAGGGACTTCGTCGAGGCCGGTGATCTCGACCGGCATCGAAGGCGTCGCTTTCATTATTTTGGTTCCACGGTCGTTTGCCATGCCTCTTATTTTACCGCATGTGCAGCCGACTATTACGGCGTCGCCGACCTGGAGCGTGCCCTTCTGAATGAGAACTGTAGCCACCGGCCCGATGCCCTTGTCGAGCCTCGATTCGATGACTGCTCCCATGGCCTTTCTTGTAGGATCGGCCTTGAGCGAGCGCATTTCAGAGACGAGCAGTATCATTTCGAGAAGGCCGTCTATGTTGATGCGCTGTTTAGCCGATACTTCGACGCAGACGGTGTCGCCGCCCCAGTCTTCAGGCACTAGGCCGTGCATGGTGAGCTGTTTTTTGACGTTGTCGATATTGGCGCCGGGTTTGTCTATTTTATTGATGGCGACGATTATCGGAATTTCAGCCGCTATGGCGTGATCTATAGCTTCGATCGTCTGCGGCTGGACGCCATCGTCCGCCGATACGACCAGTATCGCTATGTCGGTTACTTTCGAGCCGTGGGCGCGCATCTGGGTGAACGCTTCGTGGCCGGGCGTATCTAAAAAGGTGATTCTCATGCCGGAGCCGGGAAGGTCGACCTGGTAGGCGCCTATGTGCTGGGTGATGCCGCCGTCTTCGCTTTCGACGACGTTGGTTTTACGGATGGCGTCGAGCAGCGAGGTTTTTCCGTGATCGACGTGGCCCATGATAGTTACGATAGGCGGGCGGGCGATCATCTTGGAATGGTCGTCGGCCTCTTCGGCCATCTGGCTTTCGGCTTCGGCCGTGAGCAGTTTTACGCTATATTTATATTCTTCGGCTATTTTTACGACTATTTCGATAGGCAGCCTCTGGTTGACGTTCATTATGCCAAAATTCATCAGTTTTTTGATGACATCGATACGCTGCAGTTTGAACAGGTCGCAGACTTCTTTTACTGAAAGAGGGCCTTCGATGGTAACGACCTTCTTTTCTTCGGCCGGCTGTTCGGGTGAAACTGCGGTTTTGGGAATTTCTTTTTCGGCCGGAGGCGCGACGTGCGGTTTAGGCGGCTGCTGGGGTTCGGCCGGTTTTACGGGCGTAGCCGGAACATGCTGCTGCGGAGGCGTGACATGCTGCTTAGGCTGCTGCTGGGGTTCGGCCGGTTTTACCGGCGTAGCCGCCGGCACGTGCTGTTTCGGCGCGACGTGCTGCTGCGCGGGCGTGACATGCTGCTTAGGCGGCTGCTGGGGTTCGGCCGGTTTTACGGGCGTAGCCGTCGGCACGTGCTGCTTTGGAGGTTCCTGCGGTTTAGGCGGCCCCGGCACATGGTGCTGCTGCGCGGGCACGTGCGGTTTAGGCTGCTGATGCGGCTCCTGAGGCTTTACGGGCGTCGCGGGCACATGCTGTTTTACCGGTTCCTGCGGTTTAGGCGGTCCCGGCACATGATGCTGCTGCGCGGGCACGTGCGGTTTAGGCTGCTGATGCGGCTCGGCCGGCTTCACCGGCGCCGGCTTAACGGCTTCTTTTTTACTCTCCGTCGCTCCGCCCTGCTCTTTCTTTAAATAATTTTCGAAAGCTTCTACCATGGCCGAGTCCATAGCTTTAAAATGCGACTTGACGTCGAAGCCGAGGTTTTTAAGAACTTCCATTATCTTTTTGCTCGGTATATTTTTTTCCGTGGAATACTCGTGAATTCTCTTGTTACTCAAATAAGCTCACCTCCCCGAAGTTTTTCGGTTATTCAGAATTATTTTTGGTTTCGGTATTTTCAGTGGTCATAGTTTCAACATTTTCAACATTCTCAGCAGTTTCAATGTTTTCAACATTTTCAATATTTTCGGCCGTTTCAACATTTTCAACGGTTTCGCCCGCGGACTCTTCCGCCCTGCTCTGGTTTATAGCGGCGTTACCGTCCATTAATTTGTTAAGATGTTCCTTGTATTGCGATTCGCTTTTTATGTCGATCTTGTATTTGGTAAGCTGGGCCGCCAGGCGCACATTCTGGCCGTCCTTGCCGATAGCCAGAGAAAGCTGAGTATCGGGCACGACGACTAAAAATCCCTTTCCGCCCTCTATCGGGTTGACCGATATGACCTTCGCCGGCGACAGTGCGTTGGAGCAGTAGATCGAAGCGTCTTCGTCCCAGCGGATGATATCTATTTTTTCGCCCATGAGCTCGGAGACTATCTCTTTTATGCGCGAGCCTTTAAGGCCTACGCAGGCGCCGATGGGGTCGATCTTTTTGTCGCTGCACGCCACTGATATTTTCGAGCGGGAACCGGCTTCGCGCACAGATGCTTTTATTTTAACTATGCCTTCGTTGATCTCGGGGATGTAATATTTGAAAAGGCCTTCCAGAAAGTCGTGTGAAGCCCTGGTGACGATTATCTCGAGGCCCTTGGCGTCTTTGCGCACATCGTAAATGCAGACTTTTACGGGATTTCCGACCTTGAAAATTTCGCGGCCTATCTGCTCTTTTTCAGGAAGAGTAGCTTCGAGCTTGCCGAGCGATATCAGAACTTTTTTCTTTTCTATTTTCTGCACGTTGCCGGTGACGAGGATTCCTTTTTTCTTCATGTATTCTTCGAACTGGATCTCGCGTTCGGCCTCTTTGAATTTCTGCATTACGACCTGTTTGACCGTCTGAGCGGCTATCCTGCCTATGTCTTCGGGCGGGATCTCGACCTCGAGGGTTTCGTTTATGACGGCGTCAGGCTTTATTTTCTGGGCCTCGCTGATGGTGATGCCGTTTCTTTGCAATATGCCGTCTTCTGTCACCATCCTGCACCAGAAAACCTTGATGTCGTTTTTGTCTTCGTCGATTACGACCTTCAGGTCTTTAGACGAGCCTAATTTTTTGCGATAGGCGGTGATCAGGGCCTGTTCGATAGCCGAGTAAATAATCTCTTTGGCTATTCCTTTTTCATCGATTATCTGCTTGATCGCCACGAAAAATTCTTTGGGTTTCATCGGGGCCTCCTTGTATTTATAATTTATTTTTATACAAAAAATAAAATAAAAAAACTTAAAAAAACCTGATAAACTTAAAAAACTAAAAAAGAAATTTTTTTAAAAGTGTATCTTGACGGAAGTTTTAGACACCGCTGAAAGCGGGATCGTGATATGCGAAGGCACTTCGACCGCGGGCGCGTCCTTTTTCTTTTTTTTGAGGTATTCCGCTATTTTCTTGTCGCCCATTTCCGTAAGTTCGATGCATATGGCCGAGGCTTCGCCCTGTTCGTAAATAATTTCCCTGAGCACGCCGCTGAATTTAAAAAAATCGTTTATTTTTTTATTGAGTCTGACCTCGAGTTCTATGCCCATATTGGCCTCGTAGTCTTCGGCGGACGCGAAGGCCCTGCCGAGCCCGAAAGACGCCACTTCGATGGTGTAGTCTATTTCTTCGGCGTTGAAGCGCCTGCCGATTTCTTCTTCGATAAGTTTGGTCACTTTGATGCAATCGCCGTGCGTGATGCCGTCTTTAACGTCGTTTTTTTTGAATTTGTCTATGACGAATTTCAAAACGAGGGTGCGGCCGTGGCTGATGGTGGCCTGATTGAACTCTACGAGCCTGAATCCGGCTTCTTTAATGGCCGGCTTTGCGTCTTCGACGATCTCATTAATACTGTCTTTTATCACTTTTACATGCCTTCCTGTTATTTTAGTAGGGGGTCGGGGGCGTTTTAATAATGCCCTGTATAAAAGAAAAAGTGGACTTCATACGCCCACTAACAAAAAAAAATATTTCATTTGGCTGATTTTTGGACATTATAACATAAAGAAAAAAATAAATCAAGTGCCTTTATATATTTTTTACAAATATATGGCAATAGTTGATTTTTTATCTTATGAGCGTGGATGCTTCTATGTCGAAATATTCGCAAAGCTCCTGAAAATCGTCTTCGCTTATATCGCCGGACAGGATATTTTCGCCGCTGTGCTTGTCGCGGAAAAAATTATCGTCTTTGAGCGAATCGTCAAGAAATTCTCTGATTTCCTTGAGCGAAATTTTCGATATCAGATCGTCGAAAATATTTTTCTTTCCGAGGTGGATCTTCATGTGAACGAGTTCGGTCTGCTCCACCCACTTGATTGTGATTCTGATCATTAAATTAAAAACTCCTCGTTTATAAGCGTTTAAAAAATTATAGCATACTTTCGTCAAATTTAAAAGCATAATTTTCAACCGCGCTTAAATTATATAAATTTTTCATTTGAGTAATCAAATAACTTGAAAATTTAATTAAAATTTAGTAAACTTTAAAACCGTAACGAGCGTTTCAACGGAGGGCAGACATGGAAAAAGGCTTGAAAATAGCTATAGGCTCCGATCATGGCGGGGCCAGACTGAAGAACGAGATCGTCGAATTTATAAAAAAAGAACTCAAGACCCACTCGGTCGAAGATTTCGGTGGCGCGGAATGCGTTTCCAGCGATTATCCCGACATGGCGGCCGCCGTATGCGAAAAGGTAGCCTCGGGCGATTACGACATAGGCATACTGGTCTGCGGAACCGGCCAGGGCATGGCAATCTATGCGAACAAAGTAAAGGGTATAAGGGCGGTCTGCGTGACCGATCCGACCGTTGCGCGCTTCACCAGGGAGCATAATGACGCCAACGTCGTGTGCCTGGGCGGGCGCATCACCGGATTCGAGATCGCGGCCGACATAGTCAAAACTTTTATCGGTACTGAATTTGCCGGCGGGCGGCATCAGAGAAGGG
>MGFH01000227.1 GCA_001791795.1 Candidatus Wallbacteria bacterium GWC2_49_35 | reverse complement strand
AGCAAGGTAAGCGAGTTCATCGACCCGCTCAAAAGCACCGACTCGGTCATGATAAACGGCGTCAATATTAATCTGCTGACCGCCACAGACAGCGTCGTCATAAACAGGCTGCCGGTCGTATATAACGCGTCAGCCACGCTTTCAAGCAACGAAGTGACCATCAATTATTACCTGAACGACGCCAATAACGACACCTGCGGCGTTAAAGTGCTGTACTATCTTTCGGGAAGCACCCAGGGCCTTCCCCTCAGCCCGACCAGATACTCATCGAAGATCGGCGAACTCAACACCATCAAGGCTGCGGCCGACATCGTAGGCGCATCGAATATAACTCATTTTAAGATCGTCCCGTACGACGGCAAGATCGAGGGTTATTCGCTTACGGTCACTCTGGTGAAATAAGAAGGGCATTAGCCCGGCCGGCAAGCATTAATTAAACTAATATTTTAGAATGGCCAATACCAACCGTTTCATAGATACGGTCTCGAAAAAAAACAAAGAAAAGTATGTGAAAAGCTATCCCATCGAGCAACTCGAGTTCTTTTCGACGAAGCCACCAAACATTGCACCGCAGCGGTGCCGGACAAACTTATCGTGCTTTTCGACAGGAGGAAATGGCATGCATCGGTGCGATAACGGTCGAATGAAAACCGGTTGAACATTAAATGTCAAATATAAAAACATTCATTATAATTTATTGAGTTAATAATATTTAAAGGAAGGCTGGGAAAATTATAGCGCCAGCCTTCCTTTTTGTCGCATAAAATATTGTCGTGCTATTTTTTAAATAATTAAACCTAAGACCTTAAATTCTCGAAAGTTAAAAAAATTCTTAAAGCCAAAGATTACATATATTATATGTTTGGGGAGCTAATTACGGTTTTATGATAATCGGATTGGTCGCGCCGCTCTGAACGGTAATTTGGAATCGCTGGCTGCCTACGCCCTGCAAGTTTGAAGCCGCACCATAACCAAAAGTGTCTAGGTTAGTAGAAATACTTCCTAAAGTTATTACATTCGAAGTTAAATTAGAGGTCGCATTATAAGTCGCAGTTACATTTGACGGAGCCGCCGTAGCGCCGCTGCCATATCCATTCGCTCTATGATAAGTTATAGTTGCTGAAGTCGTAATAACGTTGTCGGATAAGTTAAGATTTATAGTGCCAACTAATTTAGAACCCGCCGTAACTGTAAAAGTAGACGCCGTTAAGTTTTTCGTTGACGAAGTCCACATGCCTGCATAAGCGTCCGGCAGGGTGACCGCAGTGGAAATATCACCGGTTGCTCCGACTGTAACGCCGGTAGCGGTTGAAACTAATGTTAATGTCCCGACCGTGCCGTCATAATTAGCTGCCGCACCTATATTAAGGTTGGTCAACGTTCCGGTGCCGGTAGTATTTAAAGATGTAATTGTCGGCTTATTGACTGCGGTTGTCGAGCTGCCTTTTACATTAAGCGTTGTAACAGCGCCAGAAGTACCAATACTCAAAGTTCCAACCGTAAACGCAGACGCCTGGGAAGCAGTTCCAACATTAACCGTGGTTACCGACGCGCTTATCGTTAAAGTGCCGGTTAAGGCGCCACTTACAACCAATGTCGTAACAGCGCCGTTTACAGTTGCCGCCGACGCGCCCGCTATTTCGATCGTCTGAGCGCCGGATACTGCCGCTAATGTTCGGCCTGTCGCAGTTACCTTCGTTGTGCCTGTGGCTACAACATTGAGAGTGGAACTTGCGCATCCCGAGAGGTCGACATTACCGGAAACGACGTTAAGTGTCGATGCGGCAGTGGTGGTAAGCGTCAACTTGTTGGTAGCATGGCCTTTCACAGATGTTATCGTCGTGGTCATGCTGCCGAGAGCGGCTGATACGTCGGCCGCAACGCCGCTCTGATCGATATTGGTTATCGTGAGGTTGCCCGCGCCTGTGTTGGCAGTGATCGAACCGCCTGAATTTACGGTCAAAGTAGTAACGGTCGCAGCAGCAGAAGAACTCAGCGTGCCGATAGCCGCACCAGCAGTCAGAGTAGTTACATTCGCCTTAACATCAAGGGTCGTTACCGCCGTTCCAACTGTAAGCGCGGGAACCGCACCGTTAATATTCATAGCTGTTATCGTTCCCGTGCCGGCGGTAGTGAAACTCGTCGTTTGCGCCGCTACGTTTAAGGCACCAATAGCGGCGGTGCCGGGGATGCTGTCATTAACCGTAAGCGCGCATGATGTAAGGTCCGCGGTCACGGACGCGGTCGTAACGGCGCCTGTACCCGTTGCGGATATCGTCATCGCGTTCGTCTTCACAGCACCGATATTCAGGGCCGATACGGTCTTAGTATCGGTTACATTTAATGTCGGTACGCCGCCGGTGTTAATATTTAAAGTAGTTATACTATCATTAGCGTTTAGCGTCGTAACTTCGGCACCGACATCCAAAGTGCCTACGGCTGAGCTTATCGTTAACGCAGTCACAGCGCCGCTTACTGCAGCCGAGGATGCGCCGGCGATCTCGATGGTATACGCGCCGCTCACCGCGGCTAAAGTCTTACCGGTCGCGATAGACTTAACATCGGCCGCGGCGGTTATATTTAGCGTCGCAGCGGCAATTCCGGTTACGTCGATAATTCCCTTTTGCATCGTGACCGCAGCGGCGGTTCCGGTAAGCAAGGTCTGGTAAGCTGCGGCCGCCGATACATTCACCGTTGCCGCGCATTCGGAAGAGGTAAGAGCAATGGAGTTCGACGAACCTTCATTGGCTATGGAATCGTCAATCTCACTGACAAGGCCGCTGGCGTTTATGGTGAATGTGTCCGTCGCTTCTATGGCGTTCATTATGCTCTTAGCGGTCGCGTTATAAGTTACATCGTAAATGGCGGTAGCGGAACCGGTGCCGACCTGAAGCGTATTGCCGCTCAGATATGAGTCGCCCAATACCGTAGGATTCGGTGCGGATACTTTTTTATATGTGCCGGGAGTCAGGCCTACGGTGCATTTTCTTACCCAGTTCGATTTATTTCCAAGCGCGTCCCTGAATCTGTAATAAATGCTGTCGGTAAATGTTTTCGGCACTCCGACGACCGTCATTAAAGTGCCGCTATGCGCTGTAGACGCGGATGCTTCTGAGGCCGTAGGCACCGTCGCACCGTCAGGAGATGTTGAAGAAATATAAATATCAAGATAACTCGATTCCGAAGAAGTAATTTCACTTGCCGCGACGACGTCGCCCGTTACGTTATTGAACGAAAGCAGCAGGAGTTGAGGTACTGTAGGATCCGACGGCGCGAGTTTATCGTTCAAAGATATCGCGGCACTGATTTGAGATTCCGGCATCGCGACCGACGTAGAGTCATAAACTGAAGAGCCGCTGGCGGGTTTAACGGATATAGTTTCAACGCCGCTCGGTATGCCCGTTATTGTGATGTTGAACCTTATAGCGGTTTCGCCGCCCGCCAATGGATTAGTATCCGTTTTAGTAAGGGTAACGATGCTTGCGCCTGTCGCGTTACCGGCGTTTTGCGCGAATTGGAGGGCGAATTCATTCTTAGTCAATGCCGCAAGGCTGCTATTATAAACACCTTTGCTAAATTCGACGTCAACGTATGAATTGTCGGCCGCAAGAGTGGCGTTTGTTATCGCCGGCGGAGTCTGACCGTTAAATGTCTTCACGCCGGTGGTCTGCGTGTTCGCCATTGCATTAGAGGCAACGTCATATATCGAAGTAGCATTCGCGGGTTTAATTTCTAAGGTCTCAACGCCGCTCGGCGTTCCGGTAATCGCAAGGAATGCGCGGATAGTAGTTTCGCCGCCGGTTAAAGCGCTGGCGGAAACTTCAGCCGCATTATCGTTCTTCTTGACCGATGAAATTGTCGCGTTCGTCGCACTGCCGCCGTTCTGCGTGAATGTCACGGCAAACTCGGTCGGGGTCAATGCGGCGCTGCCGGTCTTATAAACGCCTTCACTGAAAGTTATATCGATATAGGCATTATCGCCGGCAAAGGCTGCGCCGGTTATCGTCGGAACCGTTGTATCGGCCGTAATCACGTTAGCCGCCGCGGTGTTAATATCGGTATAAGCCGCCACAGATGTGTTGCCGGCCGCATCCATAAACGTATAATCGCCGGCGGTTAACGCTACCGCGCCGTTATCTCCGGCGCTCACAGTACCATCGATCGTTTTACTGCTCGATGACGTTGTGGCAAGATCAGTTATGGCGCCCGAAACATTGCTCATTGCGGCGCCGGTATTTATAACGGCGGTAACGGCCTCTGACATGTTCAAAGTGTATGTAACGGTATTTCCGGCTTTTGCGTACGAAGCGTTCGAATTCGAAGTGGCTTTCAGCGCGGTTGACAGCGACGGCGCGGTCAGGTCGAGACAGCCGCTCAATACGCTGGCCGCGGTAGACGAAGGATTGCCGGCCGCATCTACGACCCAGGCGGTAACCGTTATATTGCCGGCTACGAAGGTATCTATGGCGCCAGCGGCAAAATTGCCTTTGTCGGATGCTCCGGCGCCGGCCGCTATGGCACTGCCGCTATCAGTAGCGCTGTGAGCGCCGGTATCGGTCAGTTGCACATAAAGCGTTCCGGATTCATTACCGGCGTTCGTATTCGCTACGTTAACTTTAAAATCCGCAAAATTGGTTTTTAATAAATTATTAATATGGTCCGATGTATTGCCGCGCGTTCCAAGGTTTGCCGTTATAGCGGGAGACGAAACAATCGGCGCGGCAGGAATCACATAATCTACAACGAGCGTCGGATTGCCGACCGTGCTGGTCGAAGAATTGCCCGATATATCATAAAGTTTTACCGTAACCGCTCCGCCCGCTGCAATGGCTGATTGAAGCGCCGAGTTATTGCCGGTGCCGAGATCAAATGCAACGCCGGTATCGCCGCCCGCAATCGAATTATCCGTGGCAACGGTCGAACCGCCGATCTTTAATTCGGCAAAGCCGCCTGCCGCCTGGCCGGCCGAAATAGAAGCCGAAGCCGTCATATTAGTGTTGGTCGTATTAAGAGTATCGGCAATCACGGTGCCGCCGACCGGTACTACCGCCACACTCGCAGGAGCGTCAGGCGCGGTTTTATCCAGTATTAAGCCGGTCGTATTATGCTGATAGCTCAAACTGGTGTTGCCGGATGCGATAGTGGTAATGGCGGCCGAGAATTCAGCCAGCTGGCCTTCGGCCGTTAATCCGTCAACATTTAGACCGGTCGCGTTGGTCACCGTCGCTGAAGTATTTGCGGTGAATGAAACGATCACCGTTTGAGCCGAGCCGATGCTCTTCAGCGTAAAATTTATCGTCCCTTCGGAAGGCGCCAGGGCAAATGTCGCATTTAAGCTCTGGTCCGTTGCGGAAGCAACCGTTATATAATTCGCGTTAGATTTCGCGGCTACGGCGGGTATCGCTAACGCCGTGGGCGCGGCGGGGATCGTGCCGCATGAAACCGCGGCCGATGTATTGCCGTTAGAGTTCACTATCGCGGCCTGTACGGTCTGGCCGGCGGCGAGCGCGCCTGCGAGGCCGTTGCCGGTGGTCACGCTGTGGGCGGCGCCGGATGAACCTGCCAGCGCGGCGGGAGTGGTCCTTGAAGTCCAGGAGTCGTTCGTGAAGGTCACATTGGCGGTTATCTCGCCCGCGCTAATCTTATATGCCAGCGCCGTTGCGCCATTTATCACGAAGTCGGCATCCGCGAGCGCCGTGCCCGATGCGCCGTCAAGAGTCGCATATGGAACGGTGCCGTCATTGACAAGCGATGAAACCAGTTTGCCGCTTTCGATCGACTGGTAGCCGAGAGTGTCGCCTGCGGCAAGCGCCGTACCGGTCACAACGGCGGAACCGCTGCCGCTGCCGTCGAGCGCGATCGACTGCCTGTATGATCCGTTAATGTAAACTTTAGCGACCGCGTTAGCTATCGAACCCGAAACCGATATTGTGTTCGAAATGGCGTTCGCCGCAAACTTGCCGGCGTCAGGCGCGGCCGAAGTCGAAACCGCCGCAGTACCGGTTACCGACCATGTGTTTGTAGCGGTGGCAGGAACCGTCACGATATTATAGGCCGTATCGACGGCGTTGGAGCCGATGTCGGTAACGCCGGAGGCGGCAACTACTTTATCGCCCGATGCCATTGCGGCAGAAGAAGTTACAAGCCAGCCGGTCGTATCGGCGGTTTTAGTACCGTCGATAAGCGACGCGCCGCCGGCAGTCGTGATCGAATAATTTGCGGTTTCGTCAGCCGCGGTGGTCATATAATCGTCGTATGTTATCTTTATAAAGCGGTCAGCCGCAAGCGGTTCTACTTCGCCGACGGCGCCAGTCATACGCGGAGCTGTCGTATCAGGTACAAACTCTGAAGGAATGCCGTAATTCGCGTTCGCGGCCGACTGCATGCTATTCACGTCAGTAAACGCGCCGGCGGCAAGTACGAGCGTATAATTCGATGCCGTCGATGTTTTGATCGAAGCGTTCGCGTTTATACCGCTGACGACAGCAGGCCCAAGAGCGGTAAGTGTTATAACGGTCGACGAGGTCTGTGTTTTAGCCGCGCCGGAAAGCGCCTGAGCATTCGAGCCGGAAAGCGAGGAGTCATCGACGCTTATCTTCGAAAGATCGAGATTCGCCACAGCAACAGACTTATTAAACGTAAGTTCTATGCTCTTAGCGTCGCCAGATGAATTCATATTCATCTTCCAGTACGAAAGAACTGGAACTGTAAATTCGCCGGCTTTTACCCACTTGAGCGCTCCTTCGTCATAGTAATAAGTCACCGGAACATACGCATTACCGGCCGCGTCACATAATTCGCCGGCATTGGCCGCTACAGAAGCGTTCGCGCCCGCGCCGGAAAGAACGAATGTAACGCCGTTATCGGAAGTGCTGTATGTAGCCGAAGTTATGCTTGCAACGCTCGCGGTGAATTTAGTTTTTATATCCGCCGAATCGGCTATAGCGGCGCCAGTATTGTCATATAAGGGTTCTGTAAATGTGAGCGTTACGTCCGCGGCGCTTGTCGATGCGAAAACGGCCGTAGGCGAGGTAATATCGCTATTCGCATTCCATTTGCCGGTGCCGTTGTGATAATAATATGTTACAGGGACGTGACCGTTTCCGCTCGAGTCGAACAAGGCGGCGGCGTTAGCGGCGACTGTGCTTCCGACGCCCGCGCCGGAAAGCGTGAAAGTGACGGTTTTGGCGGAAGAACTGTAAACAGCGGTTGTTATAGTCGCGCCGGCGGCGGTATATTTAGTTTTTATATCCGCCGAATCGGCGATAGCAACGCCCATATTATCGTATAACGCCTCACTGTAAGTAAGCGTAATATTCGTCGCGCCTGACGATTCAATAGTGGCGGCAGGAGGAATTATGTCGGAACCCTCAGCCATCCATCTGGTCTGCGACGCGTTATAAATTTTATTCTGAGGCGCATAAAGATTGCCGGCCGCGTCTGTAAGAGTAGCCGCTGAAGGGCTTATCATTTTGCCGTTTTCGCCGGCCGTAAAAGCGAATGTAACGGTCATTGCAGATGCGCCATAAACCGCGCTTACGTAGTTACCGGCGGTGCCGTCATAAGCGAAATAAGTTTTAACGCTTTGCGAATCGCCGATAGCGGTTCCGGCCACATAAAGCGGCTCGGAAAAAGTCATTACCAGGGCCGTTGAATTATTATCCGAACCGGCAGCGGAAGGTATCGAAGCAGTCGGCGAAGTCAGATCGAGACAGCCGCTCAATACGCCGGATGCTAAAGACGACGGATTGCCGGCCGCATCGACGACCCGGGCAGTAACCGTTATATTGCCTGCTACGAATGCGTCTATCGCGCCGGCGGCAAAATTACCTTTATCAGATGCGCCGGCGCCGGCCGCTATCGCGCTGCCGCCATCGGTTACGCTGTGGGCGCCGGTATCGGAAAGTTGAACGTAAAGCGTTCCAGATTCGTTGCCTGCATTAGTATTCGATACATTAACTTTAAAATCCGCAAAATTCGTTTTCAATAAATTATTTATATGATCGGACGTATTCCCGCGCGTTCCAAGGTCAGCGGTTATAGCGGGAGATGAAATTATGGGAGCGGCGGGAACTATGTAATCTACGACAAGCGTCGGATTATCAACCGCGCTGGTCGAAGAATTGCCCGATATGTCGAAAAGTTCGACGGTAACGAGTCCGCCGACGGCGATTGCCGTTTGAAGCGCTGAATTATCGCTGACGCCGATATCGAAATTAACGGCAGCATCGCCGGACGCAATTGAATTATCAACGGCAACGATCGTGCCGCCGATTTTTAATTTTGCCGAACCGCCGGTGGCCTGGCCGGCCGCGATCGAGGCGGAAGCCGTCATATTAGTGTTGGTCGTATTAAGAGTATCGGCAACCACGGTGCCGCCGACCGGTACTACTGAAACAGTCACGGGAGCGTCAGGCGCTGTTTTATCAAGTATTAAACCAGTAGTGTTCTGAGAGTAACTCAAACTTGTGTTGCCGGATGCGGTAGTGGTTATGGTGGACGATAATTCATTCAGCTCGCCGTCGGTCGTCAATCCATTAACGTTGAGGCCGGTCGCATTGGTTACCGTTGACGCAGTATTTGCCGCATATGAAACCGTTACCGTTTGAGCGGCGCCAAAACTTTTCAAAGTAAAGTTTATCGTTCCAGCCGAAGGCTCGAGGGCAAATGTGGCATTTATGCTCTGGTCGGTTGCAGAGGCGGCGGTTATATAATTCGCGTTCGATTTTGCCGCTACTGCGGGGATCGCTAACGCCGTGGGCGCGGCGGGGATCGTGCCGCACGAAACCGCGGCCGATGTGTTGCCGTTAGCGTTCACTATCGCTGCCTGTATCGTCTGGCCGGCGGCGAGCGCGCCTGAAAGGCCGTTGCCCGTGGTCACGCTGTGAGCGGCGCCGGATGAACCTGCAAGCGCGGCTGGAGTGGTCCTTGAAGTCCAGGAGTCGTTCGTGAACGTCACGTTAGCTGTTATATCGCCCGCGCTATTTTTGTATGCCTGCGCCGTTGCGCCGTTTATTAAGAAGTCGGCGTCGGCGAGCAGTGTGCCCGATGCGCCGTCGAGCGTCGCGTACGGAACGGAACCGTCGTTAACCAGCGTCGAAACCAGTTTGCCGCTTTCGATCAACTGGTAGCCGAGAGTATCGCCTGCGGCGAGCGCCGTGCCGGATACTGCCGCTGAGCCGTTGCCGCTGCCGTCAAGCGCGATCGACTGCCTGTATGCTCCGTTGACATAAACTTTAGCGACCGCGTTCGCCGTCGAGCCGGAAACCGCTATCGTGTTTAAAATTGCGTTCGCAGCAAAACTGCCGGCGGCGGGTGCGCTCGAAGTCGAAACCGCCGCAGTACCGGCTACCGACCATGTCGTCGTCGCATTGGCGGGGACCGTCACGATATTATAGGCCGTATCGACGGCGTTGGAGCCGATGTCGGTAACGCCGGAGGCGGCCGCAACTTTATCGCCCGATGCCATCGCCGCGGAAGAAGTTACAAGCCAGCCGGTCGCGTCAATTGTTTTCGTGCCGTCGATAAGCGTCGCTCCCCCGGCGGTCGTGATCGAATAATTTGCGGTTTCATCGGCCGCAGTGCCCATATAATCGTCGTAAGTTATCTTTATGAAATTACCGGCAGCAAGCGGTTCCGCGCCGCCGACAGCGCCCGTCATACGCGGCGCTTTCGTATCAGGTATGAATGCTGAAGGATTGCCGTAATCGGCATTCGCGGCCGACTGCATATTGTTTACATCCGTAAACGCTCCGGCGCCAAGTACGAGCGTATAATTCGATGCCGCCGATGTTTTGATCGAAGCGTTCGCGTTTATGCCGCTGACTATCGTCGGGCCGAGCGCCGTAAGGGTTATAACGGTCGACGAAGTCTGCGTTTTAGCCGCGCCCGAAAGAACTTGCGCATTCGTACCGGTGATCGGCTTGTCATCGACGCTTATCTTTGAAAGATCGAGATCAGCCGCGGCCACAGATTTATTGAATGTAAGAACTATATTCTTGGCGGCACCGTCTGAATTCATATCCATCGTCCAGGACGATAGAACGGGAACCGTGAATTCACCGGCTTTTACCCACTTGACCGCCCCTTCGTCGTAGTAATACGATACTGGAACATACGAGTTGCCGGCCGAATCGCGCAACGCGCCGGAATTAGCCGCTATGGCCGCATTCGCGCCCGCGCCGGAAAGTACGAACGTAACGCTGTTATCGGAAGTGCTGTATGTGGCCGAAGTTATGCCTGCAACGCTCGCGGTGAATTTATCAGCTATATTTGCTGAATTAACTATGGCAGTTAAAGTGTTATCGTATAAAACTTCGTCAAATGTAAGTTTTATATTCGTGGCGCTCGACGATGCAAAAGTGGCTGTGGGAGGAGTTATATCAGCGCTGCTTTCAACCCATTTTGTCTGCGACGCGTTGTAAATTTTATCCTGGGGTACATAAGCATTGCCAGCCGCGTCCGTAAGCGTATCGGCCGACGGGCTTATCATTTTTCCATTTTCGCCCGCGGTAAAGGATAAC
>MGFH01000226.1 GCA_001791795.1 Candidatus Wallbacteria bacterium GWC2_49_35 | reverse complement strand
CGCCCGCTTCTATCATGGGAACGAGACCGTAAGTTTCAATCATTCCGAGAGCTTTTTTCACAACAATCATCCTTTCAATTTTCCTATTTTTTAATCAACTTTTTATTTATTTTTAATTAATGACTTGATCTCCATGTTTACCGATTCGTCTTTAACTTGTTTTTTCGCCGCGGTTCCAGCCGTCGATATCGACGGTGTCGACCACTCCTACAATAACGAGATTGATGGGGAGCTTGTCGCGCTTTATGACGATCTTGGCGGAGCCGCCTTCTTTCAGCACAAGCACGCGATCGCCTTCGCCGGAATCGACCGAGTCGATGGCGACCATGGGCTTGCCGGTCGGGTTGCCGTTTATGTCGGTCTGTTTGACCAGCATCAGCTTGAGGCCTTCGAGTTTTTTACTTTTGACGCTCGATACGACGTTGCCGAGCACTTTTCCGATAAACATTATTGACTGGTCTCCGCTACATTATTTTTATGACGGCCGCGCCGCATTTGATCTCGTCGATTATGCCTATTATACCCATGTCAGTCGGCGTGTTCGGTTCGTCGAACGCGTGGGTCGCCTCGCGGCTTTCGACGACCAGCACGATCTCGTCTTCGCCCGCCCCGACCGTATCTACCGCTATGAAAGGCGGTCCGATCGGTTTAAGTTCTTCGTCGACGGGCTCGACCATAAGGAGTTTATGGCCTTTGAGCGTTTCCCATTTGCAGCTCGATACCAGATTGCCGCAGACGCGTCCGAGTATCATTGATACGACACCGTTATCCTTTTTTTATGGGCCATGTCAAGGGCGAGCGGCGTTATCAGCGTGCCTTTTTTCACGACGAGCGCGGAGCCCGGCGCGCAGATATTTTTAACGTAGTCTTCGCCGATGAGCTTCTGATCGGGAATTTCAGGGCATGCCGCCGCGGCCGTTCCCGTCGGCGCGCAATTCGCCCCGCCGAGCGCCGCCAGGACGCGTTCTATTACAGCCGCGATAAGCTGCTGCTGGGAAATCTGGCCGCCGCCCGAATAGGCGAGTATTTTATCGACTCGTTTCTGGTGGCGTCCGCCTTCGAATTTGGTCTCTAAAAATACGTCTACGAGTTTTTTGGCAAGGCCCGGTCCTACGACCTGGGAGCCCAGGCACATTACGTTGGCGCCGTTATGTTCGCGGGCGTTCCTGGTGACGAAAAGTTCGTTGCAGGTGGCCGCCAGAACGCCGTTTACGCGGTTGGCGCACATCGCCGAGCCTATGCCGGCGCCGTCAACCATAATGCCCGCCTGCGCGCGGCCGGAAGCCACGCTTTCGGCGACCTTGAAAGCGAAGTCGGGATAATCGCACGCCTCGCGCGAGTTGGTGCCGACGTCTTCGACTATGTGGTTGAGGCTTTTAAGATATTCAGCCAGGACGCACTTGAGTTCGTAACCGCCGTGGTCGGAGCCGATGACTATATTCATGTTCGATCCGCCTTTAATTCAATATGAACGGGTCCGGTAACTTTTGTTCTATAAGGCTCTTATTTGGCGTCTATCTGAGGAATTAATTTTTCGGTTTCCGCGTGCGGTCTCGGAATTACGTGGACGTGAAGAAGTTCTCCGACCCTCTGGGCAGCCTGAGCGCCGGCGTCCGTAGCCGCTTTTACCGCGCCGACGTCGCCTCTGACCATAACGGTCACCAGCGCCGCGCCGATCTGGACCTGGCCGACGAGAGTTACGTTAGCCGCTTTTACCATGGCGTCCGCGGCTTCGATCGAACCGATGAGACCTTTTGTTTCTACCATGCCTAATGCTTCTTTTACCATTATTAATCCCCTTTCGAAATTTACTTATCGAGTATAAGTAATGATTAATTTTGCGCCCCGTGCGGGGCGTCTTTTTTTTGATGAAATTATTATATTATTAATTTTAAAAAAAGTCAAGCAAAAACGATTTTTAGCCTTGTAACATACTTTCATTTGATGTATAATATGTTGACGACGAAAAACGAAAAGAAATTAATATTGGCAAGGACAGGAAAGTTACGGAGGAATAAATGGAAAAAACCCCGCCCCCGGTTTCTAATATAAAATCAATATGGGCCCACAAGGACCCGTTCGCGAAACCGCCCACCAAGATGCAGAACGACGCCGTAAAGGACGCCGCCGATAAAAAGACCAAAGACGCCGCGCAGGCCGTAACCGATGCCGCGCAGGAAAGCGCCGACGCGGAAGCGAACCTCGTCGAATTAAAGGCCCGCGGCAAGGTGCCGACGACCATTAAGGTCGTCGATTTCACCGGCGGCGCCGAAGGTAATCTGCTTAAAATGACCATCTCGGTCAGAAATTTCGGAGACGCTCTCGCCCGCGACGTCAAGGTAAAGTGCATCGGAAACCCCCGTCTGAGTTTGATATCGAGCCCGATGGCGACGATCGGCGATATCACTCCGCGCGGTAAATCGATCGCTCAGTTCGTCTACGGTATGCCTGAAAACTATTATGAAGAATACGCCAATTTCGCCGTGAGCGCCGAGGCCGAGAACGCGAAGCCCTATTCACAGCTTTTCACGCTCAAAACAGGGCGCCGTATCATGACGGCCACCGAGGTCATGGAAAAAATGAACGCGGAAAATAGAAAATCGAGAGAGGGCAAGGACAAACATTAGGCCGCCGGCCCGTCCGCCGACGCAAATCAACGAATGGAGAACGCAAAAATGAAAAATATAATAATCGGCCTGGTTTCGCTTCTTATACTACTCGTCGTGGTCGCGGCGTACCAGCTTTCGAAATTTTTCTCGGTTTCTTCGGGCGCGCTGATAGCCAAATATCAAAATCCTAAAACGGCCGTGCTGGTCATGGATATGCAGATAGAATTCGCGGATACAGCCCAAAAAATAATTGGCGAGGTAAATAAGACCGCCGATTATTTTTCATCTAAAAACGATATTGTCATTTATATAAAAACCGAATATTCCAAAAGCGACCATATCCTTAATTTTGTCCGCAAAAACTCAGCGGTCGCCGGTTCTGATGGAGTGAACTTTCTTCCCGAACTGAAGGTCGTGTCTCAGAACGTATTCGTCAAGGACCGCATGGACGCGTTCGCGAATCCGGCGCTGGATGATTTTCTGGTTAAAAATGAGATCGGCCACATTTACATCGCCGGGCTCGACGGCTGCTACTGCGTCGATAAAACCGCGCAGGCGGCGCTGAAACGCGGTTATAAGGTTACGCTTCTGTCGGACGCGTCGGTTTCAAAAAAAGAATCCGAATTCGCGGCGGTCAAAGAAGGGCTGAAAGCGAAAGGCGCAAGCATAATCCCGACCGGAGAACTGATAAAATAACGCTTAATTAGCGGATAAACGGCAGCCCTTTTTATTAAGACACCTTCGATTTCATTCCCGCGGTATATATCGTGGTGGCGTTTCTTCCCGCCTCTTTCGAATTGTAAAGGGCTATGTCGGCGCATTTTATCATTTCATCCATGTCTTTGTACTGCGCGGCATTATTTTTGTTGAGCCTGTCGACGACGAAAGAAGACGCGCCTATCGAAATGGTAACTTTAAGCGCTCCGCGCTCCGACTCGAAAACGCTCGTTTCTATAGACTTGCGAAGCCTTTCGGCGAATATCAACGCTCCCGCGGAATCCGTTTCGGGCAGCAGCATTATGAATTCCTCGCCGCCGTAACGCGCGGCTATATCGGTTTCACGGACCGATTTTCTGACCACTCCCGCCACCGATTTCAGAACCAGATCGCCTATCTGGTGGCCGTAAGTGTCGTTGAATTTCTTGAAGTGGTCGATGTCGGTCATCAGTAAGCTCAGACTTCCGCCGTACCTGCGGATGCGCTTGAACTCCTTGACGGCGACTCCCAGAAAATATCTGCGCACGTACAGCGAAGTGAGACTGTCGAAGACCGCCAGCTGGTAAAGGGTGGCGTTTTCGATGGCGAACCCAGCCTGAGTGGCTATCACGGAAGTAAGCTGTATGTCGTTTTCGCTGAAAATATCGCCGTCCTTTTTGTTGGCGAGAATAATGACGCCCGCGAGGTCTCCCTTGTAGGTCGTAAGCGGTATCGCCATGATGGACCTGAGATCCGGGTTGGCAGCAAATAAGAGTTTTATCTTTTCATCGCGGCCGCCGCCGAGGTTATAGATCACCGATTTTTTATTTTTGAGAACCTCTGCATAAAGCGGCTCGAAATCCTTTCGGGGCGTTTCGTCGCCTTCGAGCGCGATGCGGTTTTTAAAAGTGCCGTCCTCTTCGTCGGCCATCATTATAAAACCGTTTCCGGCGTTGACTATGTCGATGGTCTTTTCGAGTATGATCTTAAAAAGCGCCTTCATATCGGTTATCGTCGTTATAGTTTTCGATATGCCGTAAAGCGCGGATAATTCGGCTACCTTCTGTTCGAGTTTCCTGTTCGATATCTTCAGGTCTATATTAGTGAAGTATAATTTGATGAAAAGCTGGTAAAACCTCGTCGCGATAAATAAAATAAGTATTTCGGCCAGCGGCGTCACGATTTCGAATAATATCATAAAATTCGAATATAATAGATAAGTCGTGCCGAGAACAAGCGCGACGAAGAACGCGAGATATGCGATGTCGATAAAAGCCGGCTCGTTCCGTATTAAAAAATAGAAGATCAAAACGCCCAGCAATATCACTATTACAGCGCTGATCGAGCGCGCCGGCCTTATGACGAAATCTTCGCTGACTATGTTGTCGACTATCTGCGCGTTGATCTCCATTCCCGGAATGGTTCCCAGCGGGCTCAATTTAATGTCGGGCAAAAGCTGCGACTGCGCGCCGACTATTACGGCTTTACCCTTGAAGACCGACTTCGGCAGTTCTTTTTCGGTCGAATTGAATATGTCTGTGTACGAATATGCGGGAAACAGCCCCGTGGTAGAGTTGCCGTTGAACTTAACCATGTAGGCGGCGCTCTTTTTAACGCCTGACCTGCCGAGGGTGTAATAATTGAATATCGGTATGCGTGTGTAACCGGCGGTTATATTGCCGGCGTCGCTTTCAATCCCGAAACTTCTGCCCGTCTTGTATTTCATCAGCTCGACGGCGGTCTTCAGGGCCAGAGAAGCCTCGATGGTGCCGTTGATCTCTTTTAAAAATTCCACGTTTCTTATAACGCCGTCCGGGTTAAGGTTTTCAAAATCGACGTTGACGAAGCCGGTCCCGAGTGCCGCCGATCTGAAGCCTTCCATGGGAGCTTCGAGTGCTTCTTCGCGGTGAAATGTTTTTGTGTCTATTATTCGTTCGGAGTGTACGATGCGGTTAGCCAGGATGACATTTCCGGCCGAGCGGATCGCTCTTGTAAAAGTTTCGTCGTCGGATGCGTCTTCCGAATTAAGAGAAAAAATGATATCGAAGCCGATGACCGCCGCGCCGGCGTCTTTCAGATAATCGACAAGGCGCGCGTGGACGGAACGCTTGAAAGGCCATGGACCGTAATTTTTTTCATCGTCTTCGTTTATGGTCACCAGAACCACGTCTTTTGAAACGCTCTGGTTGATGTTGCGCTTGAACCGGAAATCCTGCGTCTTTACCTCGAGAGGCTCGAAGTAATTGAAAAAAAATAGAACGCAGACGGTTATGGTTATTATTAAAAATATGAAGGTCTCAGTTCTTTTAATCATCGTTCACGCGCCGTCGTTTATCCGGAATTCCCCCTTTGAAAAGTCTCTTTATGGGTTTTCATATTATCACAGAGTAAAAAAAAAGTCAATTTAACTGCGCCTTTTTTATTGACATATTGTTAAATATTATGTAGAATATTGACGCTTGATTTGCATATAATGTATTTTATTTATAACTGTTCGAAAGTCTGAAAAAAAACTGAAAAAGTGCAAAGCTCGAATTCGAAATTAATCGTTAAAAGGTGATAAAAGTGAAGAGATTTTTTTACCCGGCTTTAACCATTGTCATGGCTGTCGTTATCCTTGCGCCCGGCTTTTCAGGCAGATGCCTCGCTTCGGAACCGAAAGCGCTCGAAACCAAAGGCTTTTTCGGTGATATTAAAAAGAGCGGAGAAAAGACAATAATAACCATGGGCACCGGCGATCCCCGCGGTCTTTACTTTTACTGCGGCAAGCGCGTCGAGAAGGTCATCAATCTCACCAATAATAAATACAGCGTAATAGGCCGTTCGTCGAACGGCGCGCTTGACAACATAACTTTCGTGGCCGCTAAAAACCTCGATTTCGGCTTCAGCCAGCTTGACATGCTTCTGCGCGCCGGCTCGGGTACCGGAGAATTCAACGGCGTGAGGCACGACGAACTCGCCGTAGTGACGGTTTTATTTCCGGAAGTGTTCACCATCGTCGGAAACGAAAATATCAATAAAATAGAAGATTTTGAAGATAAATTCATATCCACTCATCTTCCGGGTTCGGGCGTTTTTCAAAATTCCGCGCAGTTTCTGAAAATTGCCGGCCTTTCCAATTCGGTGAAGAAAGTGAACCTGAATATGGGAGATACCGAAAAACATTTTTGCGACGGCCAGATCGACGGGTTCTTTTCCGTCATAGGAATGCCCGGTTCCATCGTCAGTAACTCGATCTCAAAAGTCAAGGGCGCTAAGGTCATCGGCCTGTCAAAAGAACTGAAGAACAAGGTTTCCGATTCAATCAGAGGGTTCGTGCCTTACGAAATACCCGTACAGACTTATTCGAACGATAAACCCGTTTCCACGATAGCGACCTTCGCCGTTATATTCACTTCGAAAAGCGCATCTGACGAAAGCGTAAAAATGCTTCTGAACACGATATACTCGCTTCCCGATTTCACCACCGCCGTCGGAACTACGCGCGGAAAAGTGCGCTACATATCCAGAGAAAACGCCGCGAAACTTTTAGGCGGCGTAAAAGACCTCAAGATCCACCCGGCCGCTGCCGATTTTTTCGGCATCAAAAAATAGCGAGCAGGCTTTAAAACCGCCTACAAATAAAATCGCGATAAATTAAAGATTAAAAATTAAATGAAAAACAGGGGGTAGTAATGAAAACGAACTTCAAATGGTTATTGCCGATCGTTATGGCTGCCGTTCTTTTACTGTGCGCGTCATATGCCGGCGCGGCCGAGATCGACAAAAGAATTTTCAACGAATTCAAAAAGAAAAGCGACGCGGCTAAAGTGTCGGTTATCTTAAGGCTCAAATCGCAGGTGGTATTCAAAAACCTCCCGCGCGACGCCAGCCGTTCGAGTTACGTCAAACGCGCCCTCGAAAACCACGCGCGCATATCGCAGCGCTCTTTCGTCGATTATATCAAATCGCTCGGCAAAGATATCAAATACGAATCTTTGTGGATCACCAACGCCGTCGTTGTCAGTTGCGACCGCGCTACTCTCGAGCTTATCTCGGCTCGCGAAGAGATCGACAGCGTCTGGCTCAATTCTAAAGTTCAGCTGATCAACCCCGTCGACGCTTCCTATCAGCCCGGCAAGAAAGCCTCCGGCAACGAGTGGAATATCGATCTGGTCAACGCTCCGGCCGTATGGGAAAAATATAACCTCCGCGGCGAAGGCGTCCTTATCGGACATATCGACACCGGCTGCGAAGGCACGCACCCCGACTGTAAAGATAAAATATACGCGTTCCGCGATTTCATATCAGGCAACAACGCCGCCCCCTACGACGATCAGGGCCACGGCACTCACACCGTCGGAACCATCCTCGGCGGCAACGCCTCCGGTAAATTCATAGGCGCCGCTCCGCGCGCGACGATCGCCGTCGCCAAAGTGTTTGACAAAAGCGGGAGCGCTCAGGACGACGGCATACTCAAGG
Organism: Candidatus Wallbacteria bacterium GWC2_49_35; assembly: GCA_001791795.1. Classification (GTDB taxonomy): domain Bacteria; phylum Muiribacteriota; class UBA9980; order UBA9980; family UBA9980; genus UBA9980. The sequence goes on along the minus strand of MGFH01000226.1, from coordinate 5,342 downwards.
CGATGCAGTGGATCATGGACCCCGACGAAAACCCTTCCACCAACGACGTTCCCCGCCTTGTCTCGAACTCGTGGGGCTCTTCGCAGATGTCGAAGACCTACTGGGACGTAGTTAATAACTGGCGCGCGGCCAACATTTATCCGCTTTTCGCGGCCGGCAATTCAGGCCCATCGCCTAAAACAGTCGGCACGCCGGGCGGATTTCCGCACTCGGTAGCGGTCGGAGCCTCCACCAGCGCCGATAAGATAGCTTCGTTCTCGTCGCGCGGTCCCGTCGCGTGGGACGGCGTTACCTACGTTAAACCCGACGTTTCTGCGCCCGGCGAAAATATTTACTCGGCCGTACCCGGCGGAAAATGGGGTTCGAAATCCGGCACGTCGATGGCCACTCCGCTCGTAGCTGGCGTTATCGCGCTTTTATACCAGGCCAAACCCGAACTTTCCATAGACGAAATTACTCAGATACTCGAAACCACCGGCAAAGACCTCGGCGAACCCGGCAAGGACAACATATTCGGCTCCTGCCGCATCGACGTCTATCAGGCGGTTACCAGGGTCCTTAATTCAGGCGTCCTGACGCTCAAAGTGACCGGACCCGACGGCAATCCGCTCGTCGCCAGAGTCGAAATCAACGATACCATGAAACTCGAAACTAAAGGCGACGGCACGCTTAAAACCACGCTCGAAGCCGGCGCGTATAAAGTAAAAGTATCGTGCTTCGGCTTTATCGGCGAATCGTTCGGCGTTACTCTCGAAAAAGACGGCGTGTTCGCTAAAACTATAGTTATGAATAAAGCTCCGCTGAGTAATATCATCGGCGCCGTCACCGACAAGGTCTCAGGACTTCCCGTAGCGGCTTCCATATACGTCACCGACGCTCCCGTCCAGCCCGTACAGACCGATCCCAAGACCGGCAAATTCGTGCTTTCGGTCCCGGCCGGCGACTATAAATTAAAAGTGGCGGCCTTCAAATATAAGATCGAACTCGCCTCCGTCAGCGTCGCGAGCACGCCCGTCAGCGTTAAATTCGAACTCCAACCGCTTCCGCCGGTGCTGCTCATCGCCGATACGCCCGATTCCGGAAAACTAGCCAAATATTATAAAACTGCGATCGACGCGCTGAAACTTTCATACACCTATCACGATCTTTCGATAGCCGAAGAGGTCACCAGCGACCTTTTGATACAGTACCCGCTTGTCATATGGTTCACCGGCGCGGAGTCCGGTAAAACCCTCACCGAAGGCGACCAGAACGCAGTCAAGGCATACCTGAACGCGGGCGGATCGCTCCTGCTCACCGGTCAGGACATCGGCTACGAACTCAAAGAAAAACCCTTCTACACGTCGGTCCTGTCGGCCAAATATCTGGCCGATTCGTCGAAGGTCAAAAACCTCGCGGCGACCTCCGAATTCCCTGAATTCGAAGGTTTTACCGCCGTGCTCGATGGAACCGACAGCGCCAACAACCAGAAGTACGCCGACGTTATTTCGATATTAGCGCCCGCGAAACTTATTGTTAATTACCAGGACCCGGCTGCGTCCAATAAAACCGGCGCGGCGCTCGCGGTCAAAAACGAAGTATACAGGCTCGTTTACCTTGCTTTCGGTTTCGAAGGCATCGCCGGCGAAGCCGTCAGGTGCGATTTCATGAAACGCGCCGTCAAATTCCTCATGCCCGACCCGAACGCGAAGATCGGTTCGCTCGCGGCCGCCGAAGCCCGCCTTTCCTCAGCCAGGAACGCGAAAGACCTTGCATACACCGCGGAACTCGAATGCGAAAAGATCATCGCCGACGTCAAAAATTCGAAGATCGACAGATTGAACGCTTTCACGGCTAATTTCGAAAAGAACCCGAAAGCCCAGATCTACCGCGTAATGGGTGAAAGCCTCAGAAGCTCGCTGATCCACGAGATCAACCAGAATAACTCGGCCGCGCTGAAACCGATCATGGAAAAAATATCTGCGCTGCTTAATTAATAGATTAACTCGTTATAAATATGGCCGTTTATAGGTAATAACGGTTTTTAGATAAAAGAAAAGGAAGGGCCGACGGTCCTTCCTTTTTCTATTACGCGAACAAATTACTTGCATAAAATATTATCAATATGATAAAATGCAATTGAATTTTTACCGGAGACAATATATGAATTGTATGACATCAAATACTAAAATTAAAAAGCATTTAATTAATTCGATAATCGCCGTTTCGGCGGTTTTACTGTTTATGACGCCCGGAGCGGCGCATGCTTCGGGCGAATCCAGGAAGCTGATGATAGCGGGTTCGACCTCCGTGCAGCCGATCGCCGAGAAGCTGGCCGAGCATTTCATGCACAAGCATCCCGGCATAAAGATAGAGGTTCAGGGCGGCGGGTCGTCGGCCGGCGTGCAGGCGGCCTACAGCGGCGCCGCCGATATCGGCATGTCGTCGCGCGAGCTGAAGCCGGAGGAAAAGCAGCTGAAAGAGTTCGTGGTGGCCTATGACGCGATCGTACTGATCGTTCACAGGGACAACGCCATCGAAAATATATCCAGGGAAGACATAAAAAAGATATTCGCGTTCGATATAACTTCGTGGAATGGCGTTAGCGGCTCTAATAACAAAGGCGTTATAACGGTTCTGACGCGCGAGGACGGCTCCGGCACCCGCGGCGCGTTCGAGGAACTTATAATGGGCACCGCCGAGATAGCGGCGCGCGCTCTGGTGCAGGATTCCACCGGCTCGATACGCGAGATAGTTTCAAATGATATAGACGGCCTGGGCTACATATCGTTCGGAAGTTTGAATGAAAGAGTGAAGGCGCTGGCGGTCGACGGAGTGAAGCCGGAAATGAAGACTTTTCAGGCGAAGGACGACGGCTCGAAATATAAGGTGATAAGACCTTTTCTCCTTCTTACGCGGGAAGAGCCGGCGGGCGCGGCGAAGGAGTTCATGAACTTCATCCGCTCGACCGAAGGCGTAGAACTCATAAAAAAAGAGGGACTGGTGCCGGCCTTATGAAAATAGCCGACAAAGAGCGGATAATTTCCAATATTCTCCTGCTGACGGCGCTTTCGTCGATAGGCGCGCTCGCGCTTATAACCGTATTTATTTTTGTCGAGGGTCTGCCGGTAATATTGAAAACCGGTATTTTCGATTTTATATTCGGGATGAAATGGAAGCCGGCCAAAGGTATTTTTTCCATATTTCCGATGATAGCCGGCTCTTTTGCTGTAATGGCCGGAGCTATGATGGTCAGCGTGCCTTTCGCGCTCTGCTGCTCGATATATCTGGCCGAGTTCGCCGGCGATACCGCCCGCAAATTCATAAAACCGGCGATAGAGCTGCTGGCCGGCATTCCGTCGGTCGTTTACGGTTTTATCGGCGTTACCGTCCTGGTGCCTTTCGTTAAAAATTATATAGGCGGCAACGGTTTTTCGGTGCTGAGCTGTTCTCTCGTCCTCGGCGTCATGGTTCTGCCGACGATCACCAGCATCTCCTTCGACGCGCTGCGCGCCGTTCCGGCGTCATATCGCGAAGGCGCTCTCGCGCTGGGAGCGACGCGCTGGCAGGCTGTAAAGATGGCGGTCGTTCCGGCCGCCGGGTCGGGGATCATTGCGGCGGTTATACTCGGTATGGGACGCGCCATAGGAGAGACGATGGCCGTTATAATGATAGCTGGCAATTCCCTTATCATTCCTCTGTCGCCGCTCGATCCGGTCAGGACGCTCACCAGCAACATAGCCCTCGAGATGGGATATGCTTCCGGCGCCCACCGGCAGGCACTTTTTGCCACCGGCGTGGTGCTTTTTATAATAATAATGGGTTTAAATGTCCTGGCGACCAGAATAATCAACAGGGCGGTAAAATGATATGAACGCTCGCGCGGAAGAAAAATTAGCGGTCAATATCCTTCGCTTCTCGGCTTCGGCCGCTATAGCGATACTGCTTTTCATAATCGCCTACGTGACTTACAAGGGCGCCGGTTCGCTCACGCTTGAATTTATTTTCGACGCGCCGCGCGATATGGGCCGTGAAGGTGGAATATTTCCGGCGATCTTATCGACGCTTTACCTGGCGGCGCTTTCGACGCTTATCGCCACGCCCCTCGGCGTAGGCACGGCGATATATCTTACCGAATACACTACGGAAGGCCTGACGACGAAGATCGTGCGGTTCGGTTCCGACTGCCTGGCGGGCGTGCCTTCGATCATTTTCGGCCTGTTCGGTTTCGTGCTGTTCGTGATATATTTAAAGCTCGGCTGGTGTCTGCTTTCGGGCGCGCTGACGATGAGCTTTATGATACTTCCGACCATAATACGCACCTCCGAGGAGGCCATCAAATCGGTGCCTTACGAGCTTCGCGAGGCCAGCTTTTCGCTCGGCGCGACGAGATGGCAGACGGTGACAAAGATAGTGCTTCCAGAGGCGGTCCCCGGCATCGTTACGGGCGTTATCCTGGGCGTCGGCCGCGCCATAAGCGAGACCGCGGCGGTAATATTCACCGCGGGTTCGGCCCTGACGGCGCCGGAATCGATCCTCGAATCGGGGCGCACGCTCGCGGTCCATTTTTACATAATGGCGCGCGAAGGCATTTCGATGGACAAGGCGTTCGCCACTGCGCTTGTTTTGATAATTTTTATTTTGATTATAAATGTGATAACCTACACTCTGATGAATAAGTTAATAGCGCGTAAAAAGGCTTGAAAAAATAATCGGAAGGCTGTTTCAGGAGAAATGATGGAAACCGTACAGGACGGCGTTAAAATAAAATTAAAATTCGAGAATTTCGGCGTTTCTTTTTTGCCGGACAGGCCCGGCGGGACTTCTGTCGAGGCGCTCGGCGAAGTTAATATGACCGTGCCCGACAGGCAGGTTTTTAGCGTCATAGGCCCTTCTCGCTCCGGAAAAACATCGCTTTTGCGTTCGATCAACCGCCTTAACGATCTGCAGCCGAATTTCCGGGCCAGCGGAAACATCCTGATCGACGGTTCGCCGGTTTACGGCTCGAGCGATATCGACGTGACGGTATTGCGGCGCAAGGCGGGAATGGTCTTTGCGCGTCCCGTGGTGCTTCCTCTTTCGATATATGAAAATATAGCCTACGGCCCCAGGCTCGCGGGCAGAAAATCGAAGAGCGATATGGACGAAATAGTCGAGACATCGCTTCGCGATTCCTATCTGTGGGAAGAAGTGAAAGACCGTCTGGCGAGCCCGGCGGTTTCACTTTCCGGCGGCCAGCGGCAGAGGCTCTGCATAGCGCGCGTTCTCGGAATGCGGCCCGATGTCATAATGTTCGACGAGCCGACCTCGGCCCTCGACCCGGTTTCCACGGCGAAGATAGAAGAAACCGTCACGGCGCTTAA
>MGFH01000225.1 GCA_001791795.1 Candidatus Wallbacteria bacterium GWC2_49_35 | reverse complement strand
CTTTAAAATATTTCGCTCCGCTCGAAGATAAAAAATTCGCGGGAGTGGTTTATATCGACGGCGCCGCCGGTTCGGGTAAAACCCGTTTCGGCGCGGAACTGAAACGCGAAATGACCGGCCGCCGCTATGGCTGGTTTCATATGCCATGCGACGCTATCCTGCAGAAAAGTTTCAATCCTTTCGTTTATTTCCTTAAAAATTATTTCGATCAAAACGCCTCGCCAGACGTGACGGCCTTCGAAAACAAATTGAACGCTCTGATCGAAAAGACCCGCGATTCCGAACTCGCCGCGGAACTTTCCAGCCTGTCTTCATTTCTGGGTGCGCTTATCGGAGTGCACCGGAAAAATTCCAGATGCGCTTCATCCGCCCCCGCGGCGCGCTATAATAACACCATCTATGCGATAAAGGCCCTTATCAAGGCCGAATGCGGCTTCAGGCCGGTTGTCGTCGAAATAGAGGACGGCCACTGGATAGATAAAGATTCAATCGCGCTTTTGAAAATACTTACCCGCAACGTCGAGCTATATCCGTTCATAATTATATCGCAGTGCCGTTATAACGACGACGGCGGACGCTTTTCATTCGGCCTTAAAGACGCAGCGGAAAAGCGTGTCGCCATTAACAGCCTTGACGGCCTTTCCGCGCGTTCGATGGCCGCGGCGTCGATAGGCGGTAACGCGAAGGAGCCGGTCCCGAAAAAAACGCTCGATTTTATTTTCGAGCGCAGCGGCGGGAATCCTTTTTATATAGAACAGATAGTGAATTATTTAAAGGAAAACTCCCTCTTTGACGCAAAATTCAAGCTGTCCCGTGCCGGCTTCGAGATCCCCACCGCCATCAGTTCGATCATCGTCGCAAGGCTCGACCGGCTCGCATTTAAACTTAAAGAGACCGCGAGGACCGCTTCGGTTCTCGGCAATACATTCTCGGTGAATATTTTGCTGGCGATGCTCGCCGGATCAAACGCGGGCGGAAGCGGCGAACTCCAGATGCAGCTCGGCGAGGGCGAAAGGCAGTTGTTGTGGGAAACGCTTTCCGAGATGGAATATATCTTCAGGCACTCGCTGATCCGGGAAAGCATATATTCGATGCAGCTGAAAAAGCATCTGCGCGTTTTGCACGGACTGGCGGGGGAAGCCATAGAGAGTCTTTACCACGATAATTTGAGCGGCCGTTTCGACGAACTCGCCAATCATTATGAAAGCGCCGAAAATTACGCTAAAGCTGAACGATACCTGCAAAAGGCCGCCGAACAAGCCGTTAAAAACTATCACAACGAAACGGCGGCGGCGTTTTACGACCGGCTTTTAAAACTGTTGGATAAGCGAAAGCCACTTCCGTGCCGGAAGAATAAGAATTTCGACCGTGATTATATTGAAAAAAAAGAAGAAATACTCTGCGCCAGAGGAAAAATTCTAGAGGTTACCGGCGAGTGGAACGAGGCGGAGAAAATTTTCCGCGAAGTTTTAAAATTATCGTTAAGGCTGCGTGACACTAAACGCGTCGCGAACGCTTATCTATATCGCGGCATAATAGCATCCTGCAAGGGCGATTTCAGGGGCTCGCTCAAATTTCTTTTCAGATCGCTCGAATTATATGAACGCATAAGGGACGCCCACGGCGTGTCGAAAGTCGCAGGCCACATGGGCTACATATATTTAAGCGTCAGCGAGCTCGACCGGTCCATCGAATGCTTCAACAGGAAACTGGCGATATGCCGCAGGCGCGGCGATAGTATCGGCGTATCGCATGCGGTCGGAAACCTTGGCGTGATCTATTTCAGGCTTGGAAAAAACGCCCGCGCGATGAAATGTTATGAAAAACAGCTGAAGATCTCCGAAAAACTCGGCGAAAAACGAACTATATCGGCCGCTATCGGAAACATGGGAACGGTTCATCTCGTAAACGGCCGCTTTGCTGACGCGCTTAAATGCTACAGGCGGCAGAAAAAGATCGCTTCCCTGCTTGGAAACCTCTCCAGCGTGGGAGTCGCGGTCGGCAATATCGGCGTCATTCATTTTCTGGAAGGCAGGTATAAAAGATCGCTTGGATTTTTCGAAGAGCATCTGCGAATATCAAAGGAGATCGGCGACAGGTACGGCATGGCGATCGCGACCGGAAATACAGGCGAGGTGCACCGGATACTGGAGAATTTTGAAAAAAGCGAAGCATGCCTGAAAGAGGCGATACGCATTAAAACAGAGATCAACTCGCCGTTTTATCTCTGCCAGAGCCAGCACTGTATGGCTGAATTGCTCTATGATATGAAAAGATTCAACGAAGCCGCTAAATTCTGTAATGATTCTCTTAAAACCGCCAGAGCAGCACATAATCACGAGTATATGTTCAAGGCGAAACTGCTCGGCTCGAAAATAAAATTCGAAGACCGCGGCGGCATAAAAGAAAAGTATAATTTAATAAGTTCGATCGCTGATATGCTTGCGGCCGAGAAAAATACAGTGAACTCGGCGTCGCTGAATTTCGAGCTTTATCGAATGTATTCCGCCGTGGCGGACGATAAAAAAGCATTCCATAAAAAAGCGGCGCTCCGGATTTATAAAAAACTTTATCTGAAAACGCCCGATCACGAGTATAAACAGAGAATCGAAGTTCTGGAAAAATCCGGATAAATTCACTAACAGGTTCGCGGACCTGATTATTTTTTCGCGAGATAGCCTTTTATCGCGGAATACACGGCCATGTTGACTTTAAACATGTTATGCCTGCCTGCCGCCGTATCTAAGCCGGCGGTATCGGGGTTGATGTTGATCACGGCCGTCACGGCCGATGTTGACGAGAGAACGTAGAAAGAGTCGGGTTTAAATTCAAGGTTTATTCCCGCAGTTTTGAAATTTTCGATAAGTTTTTCGCAGAGTTTTTTTCCGTTATCGCTTCTGTAATAAGCATACGCGGCGGACGGCCGCGAACGGTCGAATGAAAGCGAGACATGGACCTTCGCCCCGACCGAGTTGGATCGGATCGCTTCTATATAGCCGGAAAACATGTCTGGTTCAAAATAGTCTTTTATGGTCATAAGTTTTGATATATAATGCGCGCTGATGTTTTTATCGTCTAAAAAATTATCTCCGTTGGAAACCGCTTTAATGCCGGCTATATTGAGAAGCTCTTCGGCTGTTTTCAAAAACGCTTCATTCGTGGCGGAATTCAAAAAAACGTCGAAAGTCTCTAGTGATAATGCATCTAAAGACGGTATCGCGGCGGTCTGAACCGCGGCGTTTTCGCGGGCGTCGCCCTTCATTTTATTAAAATAATCTGCCGCGGCCCTTAAATAAACAAGCGCTTCGTGGCGGGCGTAAGAGGGATACGCGGCCCTTCTGACCAGTTTTTCTTCGCCCATGAAAAAGGGTTCCATCAGTATCGAAGGCACTTTTTTATTTCTGATCACCTTGAAATATCCGGGTTTTAATTTGACCGATCCGACGCCGTGTAATTTCCGGAACGCCTCGTAGAAGCTGAGGCCGGAATTGATATTTTCCAGGCCGCCGTCGTAGAGCGCGCTGAAATAGACCTCGGTGTAATTTTTAAAGTCGGGTTTCTGATAAAAGCCGTCTGATGCATCGTTGTGGTGAAGAGAAACGAAAAGGTCGGGCGAGGCATTTGCCGTTTCGTCGTATCTTGCGTTAAGCGGTACGGCTCGGTCTTCGTCGCGGGTCATAATGACTTTAGCACCGAGGATCTCGAGATATTTTTTAAGATTAAGCGCGACCGCCAGATTAAGATACGATTCTTTGACGCCGTGCCGGATCGCGCCGGAATCGTCGCCGCCATGGCCCGGATCGAGCATTATGACCCTGCCTTTAATATTGGAATAATCTACGCCTTGCGCAAAGGACAAGTTTGTATTCAGCAACGCAATAAAAAAAACGACGGCCGTGACCAGCAGGGGTTTATACATATCCTCTCCAATATTATTTAATGCCCTTAACTTATAAAATTCCTACCATTTTTTAAATACGAAAAATACGGCGCCGATCATGAAAGCGAATCCGACGAGGTAGTTCCATTTGAATTCTTCCTTTAAATAAAGCACTGAAAAAATGGCGAATACGATGAGCGTGATGACTTCCTGCATTGTTTTCAGCTGCGCGGTGGAATACTCCGCGCTTCCGATGCGGTTCGCCGGCACCTGGAAGCAGTACTCGACGAATGCGATCAGCCAGCTGACGAGTATCGCGGTCCAAAGCGGCGAAGTTTTATATTTTAAATGGCCGTACCAGGCAAAGGTCATGAACACATTAGAAATGGTAAGCAGCGCAATGGCTTTCATACTTTACACAGCACTTTTTTTATTTTTCATTTTTTCATCGTGAGGACTTCGCCGGCTGCTTCTGCTATGCCGTTCGCGTTCAGGCCATAGGCTTCGAGCAGTTCTTTGGGCGTGCCGCTTTCGCCGAATACGTCTTTAATGCCGACCATTTTGACGGGAGTCGGGATATTCTGCGCCAGGAATTCGCAGACCGCCGAGCCCATGCCGCAGGCAATCTGATGTTCTTCGCAGGTAACGATAGCGCGCGTTTTTTGTGCGTATTCGTAGATCAGCTTTGTATCGAGCGGTTTCACGGTCGGAAGATGGATGACCGCCGCCGATACGCCTTTTGCTGCGAGCGCCGTCCTTGCATGGAGTGCGAGCGCGCTCATAAGCCCGGTAGCAATGATAGTGACGTCGGCGCCGTCGGCCAGAAGATAACCTTTGCCTATTTCGAAAGACTGTTTCGAGTAGTCGGTGATCGTTTCGACCTTGTCGCGGCCGAGTCTGAGATATACGGGGCCGTTATATTCACAGGCAGCTACGGTGGCCGCTTTCGCTTCGTTGAAATCGGCCGGCACTATTACGCACATATTGGGAATGACGCGCATGAGAGCGATCTCTTCGAGGCCCTGGTGAGTGGCGCCGTCTTCGCCGACGGTTATCCCGCCGTGCGTGCCGCCTATTTTAACGTTGAGTTTCGCGTAGCAGATTATGTTTCTGATCTGCTCGTAAGCGCGTCCTGACGCGAATATGCCGAAACTCGAAGCGAAGGGAACATAGCCCGCCGCCGAAAGGCCCGCCGCCGTGCCCATTAAATTCTGTTCGGCTATTCCCATGTTGAAAAAGCGTTCTGGGTATTTTTCGCCGAACATATATGTCATGGTCGATTTCGAAAGGTCCGCGTCGAGCACTACGACCTTCGGGTTTTTAGCGCCTAATTCGACGAGCGCCTCGCCGTATCCGTTTCTTGTCGCTTTAAATTCAGCCATCTTATTTAACCTCCGCTTTCTCGAGTTCGGCTATCGCCTGTTCGTACTGTTCTTTATTTGGCGCCTTGCCGTGCCAGGTGTAGTTGTTTTCCATGAACGACACGCCTTTTCCCTTGACCGTGTGCGCGACGACCATCGTGGGTTTGCCCTTTTTCGCTCCGGCGAGTCCGAAGGCGGAATCGATAGACTGGTAGTCGTGGCCGTCGATCTCGATGACGTTGAAGTTGAAGGCCCTGAATTTGTCGGCTATGGGCGCTACGCCCATGATCTTTTCGACCTCGCCGTCGATCTGAAGTCCGTTATAATCGAGGATCACGCAGAGATTGTCGAGCTTGTAGTGCCCGGCGGACATCGCGGCCTCCCATACGAGGCCTTCCTGGCATTCGCCGTCGCCGAGCAGCGTATAAATACGGGAAGCGCTTTTTGATAATTTAAGGCCGAGCGCCATGCCGATGGAGAAGGAGAAGCCCTGGCCGAGCGGTCCGCCCGTAGCCTCTACTCCGGGGCATTTATGATAGACCGGATGCCCCTGCAGCTTTGAATGCAGCCTGCGGAAAGTGTCGAGCTCCGCCGCGTCTATATAGCCCGTTTCGGCGAGGACCGAATAAAGGAGCGGTGACGCGTGGCCTTTTGAAAATATCACGCGGTCACGGTTTTCGTTCCACGGATCTTTCGGATCGTGCTTGAGATGGTTGAAATAAAGCACCGACATGATATCCGCCGATGAGAGCGATCCGCCCGGGTGGCCTGAATTGGCCCCGAAGACGGCCCGGAGTATATTTTTTCTGATCGAGTTTGCGCGCTTTTTTAAAGCGTCGAAATTGTTATTCAATTATGAACCTCCTGCGTTTTATTATTTTTTCATTTTAAATTAGTTCTTATTTGTTTCGTATGCATAAATAAAAGGTTTATAGGGTGACGGAAAAATTTCCGGCACCCGCTAATTGCTATCCATTCAATAACATAAGGACCTTAAAAATTTGTTATATTATTTTAATCTTATAAATATCGACCTTTTCTTCCTTGCCCTTGAGGCTTACGGAATCTATTTTAACCGCGCCGAGCAGAACGTCCGCGAGGCCCGCATCGCCCTCGGCGGCGAGCGTATCGTAAGCCGCGCCGTTTATGACGATCTCGCCTTCGCCGGCGAGGTTCTGTATGCGCGACGACGTGTTTACGACGTCGCCGATCGCGGTGTATTCCATTCTTTTTTCAGAGCCGATATTGCCGACGACGCATTTACCGAAACTTATGCCGATTCCGATGCCGAAATTGAAGTTAAGATCGACTATCTCTTTTTCTCGCCCGAGCGCGATAGTCGCTTTCTGCATTTCCATGGCGCATTTCAGCGCGGCGGATGCCGGGTTTTTAATCGTTTTGGGCGCGCCGAAAACCACCATCAGACAGTCGCCGATATATTTATCGAGCGTACCTTCGTTTGAAAATACTATGTCGACCATCTTTTTAAAGAACAAATTCAGCGTGTGCACAGTCTGCTCGGCGCTAAGTTTTTCGGACAGGCTCGTAAAATTTCTGATATCGGCGAACATGACCGCGACCTGAACCGATTCGCCCGAAAGATTAACGCCGTCAGCCTGGTTTAATACCTTATCAACGACGCTCGAGCTCATATAGCGGCCCAGAGTGGTTTTGATGTGCCTTTTTTCGCCTTCCACGACGAACACCTTGACGATATTGGCGCAGAAATAAACGGCGAATATAAGAAAGACGAGTGCAAAAATATCTATTATTATTTTATGTTTTATAAAAGCGTCGATTGAAAGCCAGAGGATCCCTGACGAATACGCCAGGGCCAGAACTGCTCCGGACATCGAGCCGCGCACGAAAGTGAATGTCGCCGCCGTAAGGACTGCGGTTATAAAAAACAGCACATCGTACGGCCTGCTGCCCAGAACTTCTATGAAATTATTCTTTAGCAGCGTGTGCAGCGTGTTCGCGATTATCTCGACCCCGGCCATGCTCTGAAATCCCTTCACGTAGCGGGTATTGGAAAACGGCACGTTGAAAAAGTCATGACTTTCATAATAGGTCGGGCCGACGATGACGATCTTATTTTCATACTTTTTGCGCAGTTTCTCGACCGACGAGTCAGGCATTTCGACGACCGCGTAGAAAGGTATCTCGTTGAAATGTTTAGGGCCGCCGGCGTAATCGATGATGAATTCGTTATGACCGGCGGTTATTTCAGATGTCGTTTTATACAAAGCCGCTTTATCGGGGGAAAGGCCGCTGATGAAACTTTCGTAGAGTTTCAATGCGAAGGTGTCGTAATATTTGCCGTTGGAATAAAACCTGAGCTGCGAACTTCTTTTAACGCCGTCGAAGTTGATGCTTGAATTGATAAGGCCCGTCACGCCGGTTTCGGCGAAATACCGGTTGGAAGTTTTATGCTTCGAGCTGATGATATTGATCTCGGCGGTGCCGAGCCTCTGTTTTTTAAAGTAGTTCTCGATCTTCGAGGCGAATACCACCGTGTCGAGATTGTTGAGCGAGGCCTTGAGGGCCACGTCGTCGGTATCGGGATCGCTTTTGTAAAACTCGTAGAGAATGAAATCAAGCCCGACGACCTTGACGTCGAGTTTTTTCAAATTTTCAAAAAACCTGATATATGTTCGGGGCGAAAAAGGCAGTTCCTGTTCGAGTACTTCGAACGACTCCTCGTCCAGAGAGCAGATCACTATATTATCGTCGGGCGGTTCAGGCCCGCGCATCGAAAATAGCATATCGCGCCATTTATAGTCGATAGCGCGGCCGAATATTAAATTGCCGGCCAGAAGATAGCACAGTGCGGCCGCGAGCGTAAGCGCCAGAGCGAGGAACGCCCGCGTGACCTTGAATTTGTTATATTTTTTAGAAAATTTCATTTACTTCAAAGGTTTTAATGTTTAAGAGCTTCAATGGCGGCTTTCATAAGTTCGGTCTCGCCCATTTCATGATATATTATGGCTTTCGATTTCAACGCGTGCGGCATTTTAACCTGCGGCTGTAGTTTTTCGAGCTGGTCGAGCGCTGCAAGGGCGGCGAGATAGAACTTGTTCTGCTTGAATATGGAAGCTTTGACGTATAGATAAGTTTCCAGATCATCGGCTTTAAGGCCCTCGATCTTATTTATTTCTTCGATGACTTTATTTTTAGCGGCGTTGTCGATTTTCAGTTCGGCGCGCAGAGACGCCATTTTCCCTTGTTTATTAGTGAAGATGACCACAAGAGTGAGCGGACCCGTGCCGTGGTCGGATATAGCTACTTTTGACCCCGTGTTTTTCAGCTCCTGGCTGGAAGTAGCCGATTTGAAACTGATCTTTTCGGAACTTTTAAGAATGCGTTCGGGTATCAGAAGGTTCCATGCCGCGGAATTTTCATCGTCGAACCAGTAACCCCATTGTTTCAGGACGGCTGCCTGTGATTCGCGCGTAACTGCTTTGGGATGGGGCTTAAATTCGGCTCTTGCCTTTGCGACGCCTTCGTCGTCCAGTCTTTCAGGAACGGCCGGTGCATTGGCGCTCGAAGGTTCAGACACCTGAATGTCTTGCAAAACTGAAGCTGACGATTTTCCGGCCGGCTCTGAAGGCACCGAGGCCGGCGGCAGGGTGGGAATGGGAGCGGACGTTAAATTTCCTGAAGTTTCAGGCACGTCCGCAGAAGACGGTGCACCCGCGGAAGCCGACACTTCCTCTTTAACGGTCTGGGGTTCGGCCATATTTATATCGAGCTCTTTATTTCTGTAGGAGGTGCCCTTATCGTCTGCCGCGCTGGTCCCGCCGGGGACCGATTTGACTTCAGCAGCCTTTTTGGGTCTTTCGGCGCCGCCGCTCATCGAAAGTTTTGCGCCGGTGACGGATTCAAAAGTTTTTTCGAGGTTTTTAGCGTTCACGGCGTCGGCAAGCGTCGCTGTAACTTTCGCAATGCTGGTGAGCTGTTCGTGCTTGTCGCCTTCGCTGAATTTTACGTTCGAGCCGGAGGTGATGACCCTTATTTCGCCGTCATTGAAGATAAGTGTCGCTCTGGAATCGGCGTCGGTTACTATCGTATCGCCCATTTCGACGGTCTCGCCCATTTTGATCGCGACAGTTTGAGCCGTGGCGGCTTTTATTATCTGAGGAGCGCCTTTGATCTTTGTGATGGTGGCGAGAGGCTCGCCGCTGGTGGCATAAGACGCCGCGGTTATAAGAAGAATCGAAACAATTGCAAGAGCCGCGTAAAATTTGAACGATTTCATAAAAAACTCCTTGTCGATTAAATTATAATTATAAAAACTACATGATGAGTTTTAAAATTTCTTTGAGTTCGTTCACGCCGTCGCTGGAAGGCTGTGAAAAACCGTCGTAAAATATGGCGCCGAGCACCTTATCTTTAAGCTGTTTATCGCCGTTGAGTTTCGTGAGCGCGTCCTTTATTTTGTTTTTGAGTTTTTCGTCGAGCGTGCCGAGGACCGTCCAGTATTCGGACGGAATGGGCGGCGTCGAATACAGGACCTTCAGCGTGGCTTTTACGGCGGGGTCGGTCACGAGCGTTTCGAATTCGTGCTCCGTGCAGGCGCAGGCGTCGGCGCGACCGCTTATGACGTCGCCAAGAGCGCTTTTCGGGCATCCGGCGTAATAGGTTTTTTTGAAAAAGGTCTTGAGATGTATATTGTTTTTTTTGAATATTCCGAGCGGATAAAGCCGGCCGGAGATCGAGTCCGGTTCGGTGAAGGCGAATACCCCGTCTTTGAGGTCGTTGAGGGTGTTGAGTTTCGGGTTGTTTTTGCATATTATTACGCCGGAATAAGTGGTTTTACCGGCGATAGTTCTCTGCAGAAGAGGCATCAGCTGGATGTTGGACTTGTTCTCGGCCATGACAAGAGCCACTGGTGTGAGAATGGAAAGTTTGTAATTGCCCTCCAGGAGCTGATTGCCGACGTCCAGATAATTGGGCGAGAAGGCGAGTTTGAAATTCAGACCCGTCTCTTTCTGCAGATATTCGATAAGCGGCTGAAAGGACTTTATCGTCGAATCTACGTCTGAGCGTGGATAGAAGCCTATAGTGACGGTGGAATTGTCGGCGGTCTGATCGAAGGCGGAATCGCTTTCAGGAAATATTTTCTGAGCCTCGCGCACCGGGTCGTAAAGGGAATCGGTCCCCGCCACCCAGCCGTCCATTTTAAAGACGTTTTTATTCGACAGGCTTATCGAGTTGAGGTCTTTCGGGTCGTATTTGAATTCGGTCAGGGCCTTCTGGATCTTCTGAGCGAAAGCGTCGTTCATGTTGTGCTGTGCGACGAAGGCCTCGTGAGGTATATTCTCGGTCTGCGAGACGATTTTGAGGCCGGATACTTCGAGTCCCTGGATTTTAGCGAAACTTACCGAATCTTTGAATACCGCGATGCCGTCGACTTCGCCGCTGACCAGCGCCTTTACCGAGTCGAAATGTGAGCCTGTGAAGCGTGTTTCGGCGAAGAGCTTGTCGGGGTTCAGGTTCGATTTTCTGAATAAAATGCGCGGATAGAGATAGCCTGAAGCGCTGTCGGGAGATACGTAGGCGAATTTTTTTCCTTTGAAATCAGACAGCGAGTTTATCGCCGACTCTTTTTTTGCGGCTATGACGCCGTTATAATAATAATTGCCTTCGAGTTTCATCGACGCCAGAAGTTTCAGTTTTATTTTGGCGGCGAGTTTCACGTACGCGTAAGGCGGGATGATTGCCATGTCGAGTTCGCCGGATATGAAGCGCTGTGAAAGTTCTGAATATGTAGAGGTTATGTAGAGCTTTACCGGCGCGTTCAGCGATTTGGCGAGAAACGCCACGAAAGGCTGAAGCAATTTTTTCATGTCGCTGTCGGAAAGATATTTGTAAGCGCCGAGCCTGAGTTCGCGGGCCGAGGCCGCCGCAGAAAAAATGAACGTGAATATCAGAGCGATAGCCAGCAATAAGGCGAATTTATTTTTATATCCCATGCCTGAATTAAACTTGAACATAAAATATCCCCTATAGTTATATTTATTTTTTATTAAATATATCATATAAGGGAGATAAAGTCAAATCAAAATTAACGGATGAAGCGCTGAAAAAATGGCGTTTAAAATCTGGGCGGCGCGTGGCTAGCCCGGCACGGATGATTCGCCCTGCACGGGATTTCGGGCGGTCAGTTCCAGGAAGATGTCTTCGAGCGATTTCGGATCGTCATGCCCGTCGCCTGGCGCGTTAAGGCCCGCGCGGATCTGCGCGACGCTTCCTTCGGCCACCAGCCGGCCGCCGCCGATTATCGCGACCCGGTCGCAGATTTTTTCGGCGACTTCGAGGATGTGAGTCGAAAAAAAGACGGTGACGCCGCGCCCCGTCATTTCCTTGAGAGTATCCTTCAGGGCGCGGACCGATTGAGGGTCCAGGCCGGAGGTCGGTTCGTCGAGGAACAGGACCGGAGGTTTATGGCAGCAGGCCGCGACTATTCCGATTTTTTTCTTGGTGCCCAGAGAGTAACTTTCGATAAGAGAGTCTATGTGGGGGCCCAGCTCAAAAGACTCGATAAGTTTTTCGGTCCGTTCACGCCTGCTGGCGGCGGGAATCTCGAAAATGTCCATCATGAAATTCAAATATTGTCGCCCGGTGAGCTTTTCGAAGAGCATGGGAACGTCTGGAAGATAGCCGCAGTTGCGCTTCGCGGCGACCGGGTCCTTCGTTATCGAAATCCCGTTGATCAGCGCGTCGCCGGAATCGGGCGTGAGAATGCCGGTGAGCATTTTTATGGTGGTGGTCTTGCCGGCGCCGTTCGGACCCAGAAAGGCGTACATGACGCCGTCGTCGACCCTGAAGCCAAGTTCGCTTACGGCCTTGAAGCCGGAGTAGCTTTTAGAAAGGGATATCGCTTCTATCAATTAAAACTCCCCTTTATTATAATTTTGCAAAGCCATATAATGCAGCGCGGCCTGCACGGCCATCAGGGCGGCCGCCGCAAGATAAACCGGCGTCATTTCCATTCTGTAAATCGAAGTGACTACAGCTGCGACCACCGTGAAAACGACCGCTATCATCCAGAAGGTGCCTTCCATGCGGACGGCGTTTTTGATCTTGCCGTCCGATTTATAGTTGGCGAAGTAAAATCCGAAATCGCAGACGAAGAGGTTGAGCCAGAAAAGGCCGAACATAAAAGCGGGAAAGAAAATGTAAGGATTGATGAAAGCCGGTATCTTAGACATACTGAGCGCGAAGATAAAACAGGCGGCGCCGGCGGCGGCGTTGAGCGAAAAGTAGACGATGAACTTGACCCAGAATATTTTATCTATCGATAAAGGAAGGGTTTTATACACCATTATCGCGCCGCCTTCCATGCCGAAAGCCAGAAGCGTCGAATTCGTAGCCGTTACGTAAGATGTGAATATCATGAAGGTGAACGCGCCCATGTTTCCAAACGAAATTTCCAGGTAAGTGAAAATAAAGAAAATGACGGGCATTATCAGAAGAGAATATATTATCTGGGTGTTCCTGACGACGCAGTAGAATTCTTTTCGAAGCAGAGCCAGCATGCGTGAAGAACTTTTGTAGGAAAAACTTCCGGCGGGCGCTTTTACTTTCACGACGGAGTTCTGCGCTTCTACGCCGAGGCGGAAACCGGCCGCGAAGAACCGGTATGAAACAAAAAGAAGACCGGCGCCCAGTGCGGCCAACACCGCTAAATTGAAAAGCGCGAGGCCGTAGTCGCCCGAAGACAGCCCGTATATGATGTTGATAAGCCATTTAGTAGGCAAAAAATCGAAAACCGCGTTGTCGAACACTGAAAAGATTTCCTGGAGGCGCGCCGGCTGCATGCGGATTATTTTAGAAGGATAGTTCTGCACCATAATAAATGCGATCACGAAAAAAACGCTCAGGCACCATGTGATAAATTCCGCTATCCGCTTTGAAAAGGTCCGCGCCAGAAATAGCGTCAGCGATAGAACGGCCATGCATACGAGCGTTTCGACAAAAATGAAAAGCGAGGCGGCCGCCAGAAAAATGAGTGCGCCGCCGCCGAGCATCCAGGCTACCGCGAAAAAAGCGGGCAGGCAGAAAGCGAGATCGAAATAATTCAAAAACAGCATTTCGAAAATTTTGGCGGCGAAAAGCGCAGGCGTTTTGATGGGAAGCGGCGCGAGCATTTCTATGAAGGTAGAGTTGAAAACCGATTTCATCGTCACAAAGAGGTTGGTAGAAGCGGTGAAGCCGAAAAGAATGAACAGCATGAAAGCGAAAAAATTCAGGAGAATATCGGCGGGAAAGAATTTCGCGATGTTTTTGAAAAGTTCCGCTGACGAGACAGCCGAGCCGATTATCATGAATGGCAGCATTATAATAAGAATTATGAACGCCCCCCGCCTTTTGTCGCGAAAAAGCGTGTTGATGATCTCGATGGAACTGTACCTGGCCAGTATTATAAACTGCTTCATGACAGATAATTATATATTTTACGGCCTGCGTTGTCAAGAAATAATATGCGGGCTAATCTTATTGACAATAGTTTCAAGATTTGATAAGATTAAACGACAGATAAATCAAAGTGACTTTTTTAAAATTATGGAGGGGCGCTTGAATATAAAAATAATTTTTCTCGCAGTTCTGCTTTTTATGATATCGGCTAACGACTGGTCGAATTCATTCGCCGCGCCGCCAGAAGCCGATAAGCCCGCCGCTGCCGAGATCAAGCCGGGCTCGTTCGAGTTTTACATGAAATCCGGCCTCGATCTGTTCTCGAAGGAGAAATATAACGAGTCGATAGCCGAATACGAAAAGGCCCTTAAATTAAGGCCGAATGATGTTGACGCGCTTTACAACACCGGCCTCGCCTTTCAATATAAGAAAGAAAACGCGCGCGCGCTGGAACTTTATCT
The DNA here is from genome assembly GCA_001791795.1 of Candidatus Wallbacteria bacterium GWC2_49_35. GTDB lineage: Bacteria > Muiribacteriota > UBA9980 > UBA9980 > UBA9980 > UBA9980. The sequence goes on along the minus strand of MGFH01000225.1, from coordinate 10,276 downwards.
GAAGGCCGTAGCGGCGGAGCCGCGCCATTACGCATCGAAGCTCAACGCCGGCATCGCTCTTGACGATATGGGGCGCGCTGACGAAGCGCTGCTGTACCTGCAGCAGGCCGCCGCGCTCGAACCCGGCCGTTTCGAGGCTTATTACAATCTGTCGAATATATATCTGGCGCAAAAGAAATACGCCGAGACCATTGACGTGTGCAAACGCGGACTTTCGGCGCACCCCGTCCACGACAGGCTTCATAATAACCTGGGTAACGCATATTTCAATACCGGAAACGCCGCCGAAGCCATAAAATGCGCCCTGACGGCGGCCGCAATCAATCCGAAGAACGAAACGGCCTTTTTTAATCTGGCCACTTATTACGAAAGCGTTAAAGACGTAAAAAGCGCGCTGGAAAATTATAATAAAGCGCTCGAAATCAATCCCGCGCATTACGACGCGTCGCTCAATCTCGCCATAATGGAGGCGGAGGCCGGAAAACTCGCAATAGCCGAGGCCAGGCTTATAAAGATCAGGACCGCTAAACCCTCAGACGCCCGCGCGTATTACAATCTCGGCATTATTTACGACATGAAAGGTGATAAAGCCCTGGCGGTTAAAGAATTCAGGGCGGCCGTCGAGCGCGACCCTTCATATGCGGCCGAGCTGGATCCGTATATCCAAAAACTTTCCGGCGGCAGATAAAAACCGGCGTGAAGATTATAAAGAAAGAGATGATTTTATGCGTAAGAAAAAAAATATAAAAATCGCAGCGTTGTATCAAGTTTTACTTTATTCGTTATTGTTTGTTTTCTTTTTATCGGTCGCGTCGGGCCTCGCCGCCGCGGCCGATACGCCCGACGAAGCGCTGCGAGAGGCGATGGCGCTCATGAACGGCCGTAAATTCGCCGAGGCCAAAAAGACTCTGAAGGACGCGCTTCAGAAAGACCCGTCGAACGAACTTCTGTGGGTGTCATACGACAGCTGCGTGAGAAGCGAAATGCTCGCGAAGAACGAAGCGTCGGACGCCGCTGTGAAAAGCGAAGGCGCTCCGGCCGGGGAATCGGGACCCGAAGCTCCCGTTTATGACGGCGGCCAGGCGCCGGATCCTGTTTTGAAATCATCTTCTGTCGCGCCTGAAGTCTCTGCCTCACCCGCCATCGCGGGCGATAAAAATCCGGCGGGCCCCGCCGTGCAGGATATCAACTGCTCCATACTCGAGGCCGATTTTTCAACCGGCGCCGCGGCCGGCGATATGGCGTGCCTTTTGAACGATACATTCAAATTCATAACCGCCGACGGCACCGGGTCGTACCTTATGGCCGGCTCGAAGGACAGAAACGCGACGGTTTCGTTTACATTCAATATTAAAAAATTTCCCGAAAAGGTGAAGCTGATATTCAGCCACAGGCTGGTAAAAAAAGACCGGTTTCTGTCGGCCGCGCCCATCCTGATAGAGGTTAACGAGAAAAAAGTGAACTACGACGCGGTAAAACTCGGCAATAAACTCGACTCGACAGAATTCGACGTGACCAATCTTTCGAAGAACGGCGCCAACATCATAACGCTCTACGTTGAAAACCCCAAATTCCCGTATCTTTTAAGGAACGTTAAAGCGATGCTTTACTTCAAAGACTGATCGTGACGTTAAGGTCCGATTCGAACGCGGGCGGGACGTTCGAATAAAATGAAAAAATGTGCCGCTTTTTAAGCCGGTACTCGCAATACATGTACAGTTTTCCGAGGCCGGCGGCCTCGTAATCGCCCTCGACGCGCTGCGATGCGGATATTATGACGGCGCCTTTTCCGGAAGCTGTCTTCAGATCTTTTACGCTTTTCGATTTTTTCAGTTTAATACCGCAGCCGAATATTTTTGTGAAATATTCTACGGCTGCGCCGTCCGCTTTCGGGCTCCCGGCCGAGATGAAATGCCATTCGATGTTTTCAGGCGCTTTCCTGGAGTTGCGCAGTACCGCCATATAAACGTCGGCGAGTCTTTGGTCGGGGCACTTCGATAAGATCTGTTTTTCGCGGGAAGGCGAAAAGAACAGGCCCGAACTTTTGAGTTTCTGGATAGCGGCTGAAGTTTTAAGCCTCTTGCTCAAAAGCTTGACCAGCAGGGAGTCTATGTTGTCAATGACCAGCCTGAGGCGTTTTACCGCGTTATGCAATTCGTTCACCTTCCATCTTATCTATTTCCCTATTGACAAATAATCACTTAATATGTTACATTATGATCCATCAATAGTCAAGTCTTACTTATTAAATGTTAATCCGTTCCTTGTCGCGAATTGTTCCGGATGATTTTCGTTGCTTCACGCCGTCAGGTGTGTTTTCCGGCCGCATGCCGGGCGTTTTTATTTAGAGGCATTTTATTTTTAAGGAGCACGTTTTCAATGCGCATCATCACCCCCGCATTATCCCGCAAAATATTTCTATTTTTTATTCTGCCGGCGGCCTTCGCTTTGGTCTCGGCTAAATTTGAACCGTCTTCAGTCACGGCCGCGGGCCTCGAAGAGCCTCCCGCCTTCGTCGAATTTTTCGATGACGGCGGCGAAGAGTACGGCGCGGATACCGCCGCGGTCGGCTTGAATAAGAATGCGGGCAACGACGAGCTCTACACTGCCGAAACCACCCCTGAAGTTCTTCTGTCAAACGAAGGCATCGATTACGAGCGTATAGTCCAGATAGCGCTCAGCGGCTCGCGCGACATAAAAAAAATAAACCTGAATGTCAAAAACAGCGAAAACGCTCTTTTAATAGACGAAATCGCGTATAAGCCGAACTTTTCGGTCTCCGTGGATAATGATCATAACTACAATTATTCGCTCAGCCAGAAGGTCGCGGACCTCGTGAATCTATCTGTTAGCAAAAACGACAATACGAAGCTCAATAGCGACGGCAACGTAAGTTATTCGCTGTCGCTCGACCTAAGGCGTCTCGATAATTCAGACCTCAATCTGAACCGCCTTTCGTTCAACCGCGACCTGCTCAGTTACGCCAACGCCCGCGAGAGTTTCAAACTTAAAGTGGTAAGGCAGTTCTACGATCTTATAATGGCAATGGAAGAGTGCAAGGTATTGGCCAATTCCTGCACGCGCTGGCAGGAGATGCTCGACTACGCGCGTTCCAAGTACGAACTGGGCCTGGCCAACAAGATAGACTACCTCAACGCCGAGGTCAACCTGGCCAACGCCCAGAATTCACTGCTGCAGCAGGAACAGAATATCCAGACCCTTAAAGAGCAGTTCTTCGATCTGATCGGTTACGAGCCCGCCGGCTCGTCAACGGCCGAAAACTCCCTGAAATACAATATAACTTTCGAGAAGATGGACACCGGCGAGATCGAACGCATACTCGCAAACAAAGACGGCAAATATGTCCGTGAAGACGTCGAAGCGGAAAGAGTTGCGCTCGAGATGGCGCACATCAGATATCTTAAGGCGAAAAAAAACGCCGCGCCGAAGCTGAACCTGAATATTTCGAAAACCGAATATGACAACCCGGCTCGCGAGGAAGGCTTCGAGTCGTCGCTTACCTGGCGCTTCAATCTCGGCCGCCAGGAAAACGCGGTCAGCGAGTGGATAGAAAAGAACAACTACGAGCTGAAGAAGATATCGCTCGACGAAACGCAGAAAGGCGTTCTGATAGAGCAGCGCGACGCGCTGCGCAGGATCGAATACCTCGAGAAGGCCTATGAGATCGCAGCGAAAAGCCTGCGCCAGGCTTACGAGAATTTCGAATTTTCAATGATAAGTTTCCAGAAAGGCCTCATATCCAACATCGACCTGCGCGACGCGCAGGATAAGCTTACCAGCGCGAAACGCAGCGTGGTCTCTCTTATCATCCAGCATAAGACAGCGTGCCGCAAGTTCTATTTCGCCATGGGAAAAGACCTGTAGAAGAGGATTTATGAACAAAACCCCGGCACACGTCAATAAAATATATTTAGCCGCGGGCCTGGCGATGTTGCTTATCGCGGGCTGCTCGTTCTATCCGCAGAAGATATTATCATATTTTATCGCGGGCGACAGTGGCGCGGCGTCCATGCCTTACGAATTAAGCCTGTACAGCGCAAAAAAGGCCGACTACAACATCGAACTGAAAACTTCCGGAAAACTCGAGTGCATCAACGAACTTAGCGTCACCGTGCCCGACGGCATCTGGGGCGCGCGTATCGAAAAACTGGCCCCCGAGGGCGGCATCGTCAGTTCCGGCGAAGTTATATGTCAGCTGAACACCAGCGCAATCGAAGACAATCTCAACAGGGCGCAGACGGAGCTCGCTAATTCCGAAAACGAGTTCGACGACTTTAAAATGCAGAACGAGCTGGAGGTGATGACCAAGAAGGTCGAGATCGCCAAAAAAGACCTGCAGTACGAGGTGAATCTGTTCAAACTCGGGGTGATCAAAAAAGGCGCCGACACTATCGAGATCGCCGTGAGCAATATCGGCATCGAAAAGAACAGGGCTTTCATAAGTAATTTCGAATCGAAACTCAAATCGCAGGAGGAACTGCTCAAAAAGGGCTTTTTAAGTTCTTTCCAGTTCGCCGAACTCGAGCTCGAATACCAGCGCAATATTCTTGAACTCGAGCAGAATTACAACAAACTCGAAATGCTGCGCGATCTTCCGCTGCCTGAAGAAGTTAAAAAGAGCGAGACCGGCGTCGACAAACTAGAATTCGATCGGAAACTCACGGCCCAGGAGTACGTCACAGCCGTGAAACTCAATAAGATCGAGGGCGAAAAAAAGGAACTAAATATCAACGAAAAAAAACACAAAGTGGCGCAGGCGCAGGCGATGATCGACAAGGCGCGCGTTACCACGCCTATCGCCGGAACGCTTATATACTCCAATAGCTGGATCGGTAAAACCCGCGTCGGAATGGAAGTATGGTCAGGCCTGGACATACTCAAGATCGTCGATCTGAAAAATATGAAGATCATAGTCAAGGTGAATGAAAAGAATATCGATAAATTCGAGGCAGGCGCGAAGGCGCTTATCACGCTCAACAGCCAGCCAGGAAAGGCGCTGAACGGCTTCGTGCATTCCGTTTCGAAACTCGCAAAACTCAAGGACGAACGCGACCCGAAAGGGCCCAAGGAATTCGACGTTACGGTCTACTTCAACGACTCATCCGAGGTTAAACTCGTGCCGAACATGTCGGCCGACGTCAGCATTATCTGTGCGGCGCTCCGCGGCGCGTCGAGGGTGCCGAAAGATTTCGCCGCCGATGGCAATATCACAATAGCGGCGCCGTTCGTGCGCGCCATAAATATAAAAGCTCTGAAAAAAAAGGCCGGCGAAAAGGATGCGCCGCCGCCCGCTCAGGGCGCCGATTTCTCGATGGCGGGCGAGGACGAAGACTACTATTATTTCATCGCGCCGCACGACGAATTCAGGGTTTTAATACCGCAAAAAGGGCTTGATACGGTTGAAACTAAAATTTAGCGTTTTCAGATATACTTTAATATTTAAACTGCTCGCCGCGGCCGCCGCGCTATTTCCGCTCGCGCTGATCTTTTCGTGCTCCGGCGGCGTGAATGAAAATGCAAGTGGAAACGGCTTTTATACGATCGCTCCTAAAGAAATGAAAATGTGCCTCGAACTTCACGGCGTGATAGAGTCCCGCGAAAAGGCCGAAATTTCAGCACTTCACTCGGGTATCATCGAATATCTCAGGCCCGAAGGCGATTACGTGAAAAAAGGCGAGCTGATAGCGAAACTCGAGACGGCCGAACTTAACGACCAGCTCGAAGATCTTAAAATGAACAAAAGGATGATAGACATCGATCTTATGGTCAGGGAGGACGAACACGAGCAAAAAGTAATAGAAAAGCGTAACAGGCGCCTTTACGAGTCGATCAATATGGACAAGAACAAGGTCGTTTACCGCCAGCTTAAATACGGTCTCGATTACGACCGCAAGATAGAGCTCGAATACGAATATGAAAACGCACAGGTCGAAATTAAGAATCTGGAGAACGAACTGGCGGAAAAAGAGGTGCTCAGAACGCGCGGATTCATTTCGCAGGCGGAGATCAACGACCTCAAGCAGCAGATATTTGCCAAAAAGAAGAGCGGCGAAACGGTCAAACTTAACCTGGAAAAATTGCTGCGGGGCGCCGATAGCAAGCAGCTGGCCGAAAAGGAAACCGAGATAAAAAGCGACTCGCTGTCGGTGGAGCTCGCCGCCAAGGCCTATGAGGTCTCTTTCAATTCGCGCGCGGCCATCAGGAAGGGTAATAAAAACAGGCTCTCCAATATTATAAAAAACATAACGCGCCTCGAGACCATCATCGATTCCGTATCGATGAAGGCGTCGGTCGACGGCATCGTTATCCACGGCAAAACCTGGATAACCGAAGGCGAGCGCGAGAAGGTAAAGGTCGGAATAAACGTGTGGCAGGGATGGGCCTTTATGAGCGTCGCTTCGCTTGAAGCCATGGACGTGCAGTTCAAGGTGAACGAGGTCGACATATCGAAGGTGAAGATCGGCCAGAAGGTCGAATTCCACCTGACCTCCATGCCGGGCCAGACGCTCGCCGCCGAAATATATGAAATAGCGAATATAGCAAATGTCTCCGACAGCGACGCCAACCGCGTCTGTAATATCCTGGTAAAAGCGAAGATATCCGCCTCAGCCGCGAAGCGGAATCTGAAACCCGGCATGTCGGTGAACGCGCGCATACTGCTCGGCGAAAAAAAGGATGCGCTTTTGATCCCGCGCGAGGCGCTTATGTCCGGAAATTTCGTTAAGATGGCCGGCGGCGAGCTGCGGCGCGTAGAGACGGGCGCTTCCGATCTGTTCAATATCGAAATAGTTTCGGGGCTCGCTACTGGCGAAAAGATATTCGCCGCGGCCGAAGCGGTCCCGCCGGCGAAGTCTTTGAGCGAATACGCGGCGGTCAAAAAAGGAAATATCGCCGATTTCATCAAAGACATGGGCGAGCTCGCGCCGTCCACCAAAACTAACATATCCGTAAATTTTTCGGGAAAAATAAATAAGATCGTCCCCGAGGGCTCTTTTATCGAAAAAGGTTATGAGGTAGCCATCATCGACGTGAAGGAGCGCGAGGACAAATACAAGGAAAAGCAGCTTCGCGAAAAAGTTCTCAACAAGGAAAAGCGCATTATTGAAGAACGCGCCGCGGCCGATATCCGTTCGCTCGAAAATAACATCAAGATCAAAAAAATAGACCTGGAGATACTTTCACTCGATTATGAAATTCTTATCATGCCCCTTAAAAAGCAGAAGCGCAAGGAGTTCGAAATATCGATCAAACTGTGTGAAAACGCCCTTAAAGGCATTGGAAACGAATACGAGCTCAAAAAGGAAATGTCGAAAAAAGGATATATTTCCGCCAACGAACTCAGCAAGATCCGCGTCAGACTTAATAAATCTCGCGCCTCTCTCGAGGTAGCGAAATATAAATACGATTATGAAAAATCGCTGCCGCTTCCCAGCCAGCTTGCGAAATCGTCCATGGAACTGCAGAAGGCGAAACTCGATTTCGAACTGGAAGAGTTCAAATTGAATAAGCGCCATCTGAAATTAAAATACGACCTGGAGAAAAAAGGCATAGAGATACGCTCGAATAAATACCAGCTGAGAGAACTGAAGAAGATCGTCGAGGGCGCGAACGTTAAGGCGCCGATATCCGGCACCGCTGTGTATGTGAAAAAATGGTCGTCCGAAGGCATGAAAAAAATCAAGGAAGGCGATATAACCCGCGATAACATGACGTTCATGGAACTTTCGAACCTCGATAGTTTTTATGTAAAGGCGAGCGTGGCGGAGGAATATTTCAATAAGATCCGCGCCGGCCAGCCCGTTATGTTTTATCTGCCCGCGGCGCCCGACAATAAATACGAAGGAAAGATCCGATCCATAGGACTTTTCGCGCGCGAGCGCGAGGAGAGCAGTATATTTTCCATGGACAGGGACGATGTTATAACGGAGGCGCCGAAATTTTTCGACATCGAGATCGAAACCGCCGTCAGAAATCCTAAATTCCAGCCTGGCATCACCGTCAATTTCGAGATACCGCTGGAAGCGAAGGAAGGCGTCATAACCATCGCACGCAAATTTTTATTCAGGGACAGGCAGGGCGACTTCGTGTATCTGCGCGGCGGCGAAAAACGTCGCGTCAGGGCCGGAATTAAAAGCCCCGAAGAGGTCGAGATCGTCGAAGGACTTAGCGAAGGTGATGTAATTGCTTACTGAGATACTAATAGACGGCGTTTTAAATTTCTGGCGCAATAAACTGAGGACGTTCCTCACGATGCTGGGCATCATATTCGGCGTTGCCGCCGTTATCGCCATGCTCGCCATAGGAAACGGCGCCAAGATCGAAACCGTGCGCCAGATAGAAATGTTCGGCGCGACTAATATAATTATCCGTCCCGTCACGCTCAGCAACGAAAAGCTGGAGCTGGCCATACGAAAATTATCCGCCGGCCTTTCGACGGCCGACGCTAAATATATCAAAGAAGTCCTTCCGTTCGTCGTGAATGTCGCGTCTTCGGCCGAGCTCAAGGAAGCGAAGGTCAAATACGATACAGTAGAGCCTAAATCGACGGTCGTCGGCATAGACGAAAATTATACGCGCGTAGTTAATCTGAAACTGGCGGAAGGCCGGTTCATAGACTCGCTCGATATAATCAATTACAACAGGGTCTGCGTCATCGGGCCGAAGATCCGCCATGAACTTTTTTTTAACGAACCAGCCATAGGCGCGGTTATTAAAATAGACAACCAGCAGTTCAGCGTCGTCGGCGTTATCAGCGAAAAGACGGCCGAGAAAGGCGCGGCGTCCGAGCGCAAGCTGCAGATAAAAACGCGCGACGCAGAAACCGATATATACATTCCAATAAGCGTTGCCGAAAAGAAATTCGTGCGCGCGGTCAAGCCGGGCGAGACGCATTCGAAACTTTTATATAACAGCGTTTCCGAAATGTATGTCGAAGTGAAATCGACCGACTGCCTCAGTTTCGCTAAAAATGTGATCACTTCCATACTTAAAAGGCGCCATTCGGACGTCGACGATTTCGAAGTGATCGTTCCGCTCGAAGTGCTCGAGCAGAGCAAAAAAGCGGTGGAAATATTCAACCTCGTAATGGTGCTCATAGCGAGTCTTTCGCTTATAGTCGGCGGCATCGGCATCATGAATATAATGCTTGCCACCGTTACCGAGCGCACGCGCGAGATCGGCCTCAGGCGAGCTATAGGGGCTACGGCCAGATTAATACTTTTCCAGTTCGTCGCCGAGGCGACCATAATATCGGTCATCGGGGGCTGTATCGGCATAATGTGCGGGCTTTTCATCAGTTATGGCGTTTCGGTCTACACCGGCTGGAGCACATACACGACGGGCGGCTCGATCCTGCTTTCGTTTTCATTCTCGGTCTTCACCGGGATATTTTTTGGATATTATCCAGCCTACGTCGCCTCGACTAAAAATATCATCGACGCCCTGAGATATGAATAAGAAACAATTATTAGAACTAAAATTAATCTTATTAAGAAAATAAACCATTAAAAAAAATTTTTACAGCGAAGGCGGTGAAAAATGAGTATCGCAGATAATTTAAGTTATGTCAACCAAAAGATTGGCGCGGCGCTTGAAAAAAGGCGCGCGCGTTTTTTAACTCTGGGGCGCGAATGCCTTTCGGGCAGCGGGGTTATGATCGCCGCCGCTTCCAAATATGTCGACGCGCCCGCGATCATCGAGGCTTATGACGCCGGAATAAGGGTTTTTGGCGAAAATAAGGTCCGGGACCTGAAAGCCAAATATGAATTCATCAGCTCGGCGCGGCCTGAAATATTGAGCGAGTTGAAGTTCCACACCATCGGCCACCTTCAGACCAATAAGGTCCGCGACGCGGTCGAATACAGTGCGATGATACAGAGCGTCGATTCAGTCAAGCTGGCCCGTAAGATAAGCGAGCAGTGCGAAAAAAATTCCTCACGCATGGACGTTCTCATAGAGATCAAAACATCAGGCGAGGAAACCAAAACCGGCATAGAAATTGACGGCGCGCGCGAACTGGCGGAGGAGATATCATCTCTCGGCGGCCTTAACCTCGCCGGAGTCATGACCATGGCTATTTTCAGCGATGACGCCGCCGCGGTCGGCGAATGCTTCATGAAGGCCTTTGATTTTTTCGAAGAGCTGAAAAAAAAATACGGCGGGCGCTGCGAATACCTTTCAATGGGTATGAGCGACGATTTCGAACTGGCCGTCGAATACGGCGCCAATATTATCAGGCCCGGCAGAGTGCTGTTTA
>MGFH01000224.1 GCA_001791795.1 Candidatus Wallbacteria bacterium GWC2_49_35 | reverse complement strand
CGGCTGTAACGTCGAAAACGCATCTTACGGCCTGACCTGTTGCGCCGAAAGAATAGCCATATATAAAGCCGTTTCCGATGGGAATAAAAAATTCAAAGCCATGATACTATACGCTTCGGCTAAAAAACCCGTGTCCCCCTGCGGCGCTTGCCGTCAGGTACTCGCTGAATTCGCGTCTGCCGATATGAAGATATATTCCATAGGCCAGTTCAAAGACGAAGATGTCTCCAGAACGTCTTACGCTATATATACGGTGGCCGAACTTCTTCCGCACGGTTTCAAAGCTTCGGATTTTATCGAGAAAAAATAATAAAAAGAAAGCAGGTAATAAATGAGAAGCGAGATCTTACAATACAGAAAAAACGACGGCACGCTTTACCTTTCCCTGAATCCCGAATTGAAAGTGGTAAAGAATGAAGACGTCGCAGACGGCGTCGCGGTCGACCTTGCCTTCGGCAACGAAATAGTCGGCATCGAAATACTCGGAGTAGAAGAATGGCCCGCGAAAGTGAAAGAAGCGCTTTTAAAATACTTCGAAGGAACTTCGATACACGATTAATTGACTTACCGCTAATTTAATAATAAAAAAAGGCAAGCTTCCGTGATGTTACGGCTTGCCTTTTTCTTTTATTTAATATGCCTGGTACGCTCGCCGCAAATCTGCGAGCCAGCTGGATTGATTTATATGACAATGTTAAAAAAGTTATTCCGCCATATTTCAGATATGCAGTTCGAAAGACGCCGCCCGGCCTTTATCGCATTATTCCTTGCGGCCGCGGTCGCCTTTTTTACTGTCTTTGCGGCGCCGTCCGCCGGCGCTGAAACGAACAGCGGCGTCGGCGCGAAAAAAGTGTTTTCCTCTAAAAAGCCGGCCGGCGATGAGGGAATATTTGACGAAATATCCCGTTATGTCGATTCTCTTACCATTCAGATAAAAAACCTCGGCGGATTCATTAATTTTCTTTCGGTTGAATCCGCGTCCGAATCAGCAGCTGTCCACAGGGGAAATATCGAAAAATTCAAATCAGTGTCGGCGAAATGTGCTCGTCAGAAAAACGAATTCGAGCTTCTGTACCGCGATTTCGTTTCGCTCAGAGTTAAAGATAACATCATAAAAACCGAGCAGAGCGTGAAAAACGACAATGTGATCGAGTTCGATTTCAAGAACGCGAATCTCGTCGATATTTCATATGAGATAACCCTTCTCGAAAGCGTACTGCACGCCAAAAACCTTGAACTCAAATCGCTGAACGCCGAGATCGACTCGTTTTCGACGGTCCAGGACGAACTGGTCAATTCCATCGCGAAAGCAGGCGCCGTCCCGGTGTCGGGCGGGGAATCTCTCGAAATTATAATCAACGCCATGACCTACGGCCGCAAATCCGTCGCGGGTTACGAGGTGGCGATAGCCGTTAAGGCGGCCGATGCCTATTGCCAGTCCAATCAATCGAGGTATCTCGAACTAAAATTATACTGCCTCGGCCAGCAGAAAAAGGTCATAAATTATGAAATATCGGCCACCCGGACGGAACTCGAGCAAAAGCGCCGCATGAACCTTTTCATAAAAGACAACTCGCTTCTTTTCGCCGTAAATAAAAGACAGTCCGGCCTCACTACCGAAGAGCTGGAACTCAGCCGCGTCGATCTTGCCGATAACAAGCCGCGCCTTGACGAATCGCTGAAAAAGATCAACTTGCTGATGGAAGAGATAAAAAAGGAAAAAGGCGCATCCGATAATAAGGCCGACTCCTGGAAACTCAAGTTTCTGAATATGAGCCTTCAGTTCGAGCAGGAAATGCTCAAGCATAAATCGAACTTTTCCTCCGAAACCGACGAACTATCGAAATTTCTGGTGAAACTCGCGAATTACTCCGCCAAAGCGGCCGAAGAGGAAACCGATAACATACAGAAACTTTTTTTATTCACCAGCGGCGCCGGCCTCTACGACAAGAAAATAATGCTCAGGGACGAGATCGACGAGTATAAAAAGCAGCGGGAGGAAGCGCAGTCCCTCAGAAATCTCATAAAAAGCGGCCGCGTAAAAATAGAGAATCAGATAAAGGTTTTAAACGGCGATCTGGCCGTAAAAGACAGGGAATCCGCCGAGGTGCTTCTGCTGATGCGCAAAGATGCCGCGCCGGGCAGGGAGCACGATGTTAAGGCCCTTAAAGAGTCGATTGACGGCCTTATCAAGATAATTAAAACCCGCCTCACCGGAAACGAACAGCATATTCAGAGCGCGCTCAAATATGAGCAATGGCTTCAAGAAAAGGTCAAAACTATCGATAATTCGGTAAAAGTTCTTTCGTCGCTGGTCAATCAGCTCGAGGAGCGGCTGGATCTGAAAACTTTATCGGAGGCCTATAACGCGTTCTACAATATCATCAGATCGGCTTATTATAAAATCGAAAGCGCCCCGTCGCTTATAATTTCGTCGCTGGCGTCGAAAAAAGGCTGGATAGACCTTCTGATCTGGCTTAAAAACCTGTCGCTTGTAATAGCGGGCGCTCTACTGGCGTACGCTTTTATAACGTCGCTTTTCTTCAGGGGCGTTTCGAGCGGCGCCGGATTTAAATCGGCGGCCGGACAGATTTTGCCGTATCTCTTGCTCGCCGCGGCTGTTAAAATATACTCCGCGCTTTTTATGATCAACACCGCCATGGTCAATGTTTTAACTTTATCGGCTTACTCTTTCGCGGCTTTCAAGGCGCTGATCATATCGCTTCACAATATGCAGGTGGCGAACACGCTCGATTCCGATATATTTTTCAGGTTTTCGCTGTTCATCAAGTACCTGTTCTTCGCCACGCTCGCGCTCATTGTAGTCGATAACGCATCCGAATCGGCGCACGTGTCGATTCTCGCCAAATTCGCGTATAAATCCGTGAGCCTGCTGCTGATGTTCATTCTGGCGAAAAAATATGCGCATCTGATGCTTTCATATCTGTACATATCCAGGCGCCGGCTCAAAATAAGAAAATACGGTTCCTCGTTCATGCACCTGGCCTCGCTTTATAACCATCTGCTGCACAAGTATCATTCTCTAATATCCGTAATACTTCTCATCACCGCAGTGGTTTATTTCGCCGGATATTACCAGCATTCGTTTTATATTTTAAATTCTTCGTTTTTGACTCTCATTTTATATTCCATACTCTTTCTCGCGCCTAAATTCGCCATGATGACCTTTGAATGGCTTTTTTCGGAAGAAAGCGCGCTGCTCGACATCAACTCTTATCTGTACTTCAAAAAGCGTGCTGTAGTCTATATCAGAATATTTTACAGGTTATTTTTTATAGTTATTTTCGCGTTTTTTACGCTGAAGATATGGGGCATCAGGGTCCATTCTCTGATCGATCTGGCTACCGCGGAACCGGTCGTCTTTATCGGCAAAAAGGTCGTGATGCTGACCGCCATCATAGCGACGGGATTTTTATGCTGGCATCTGGCGGAAAAATTCATAGACGATCTGTTTAAAAGCGCTCTGTCGCACCAGACCTCCGACAATATAAAAAAGCGCGGGGCCACGATCGCGCCGATGCTTAAAAGCACCGTTAAGTATCTGATATGGTTTCTCGGCATTTATCTTATACTTAAAGAAATCGGCGTCGACGTTACTCCGATCGTCGCGGGCGCAGGTATTTTCGCGCTCGCTATCGGTTTCGGCGCGCAGAATCTCGTTAAAGATATCGTCGCCGGCTTTTTCATTATTTTCGAAGACCAGTATAACGTAGGAGATTACGTCACCATAGAGGGAATTTCCGGCACCATCGAAGAAATATCCATCCGTATAACTAAAATACGCGACCTGACCGGCATTCTTCACATCATCCCGAACGGCGCGATCACCCGAACGTCTAATTTTTCAAAGGACTTTTCCGTTTCGAGGTTCGAGGTTTCGGTGGCGTATGAAAGCGATTTCGACCACGCGATAGAGGTGCTCGAAAAAACAGCGTCGGATCTTTGCATGGACTGGAGCCTTTTTATCATCGAGCCGACGCAGGTGCTCGGGATCGTATCGCTGGGAGAATCCGAAGTCGTTATCAGGACGCAGACCAAACTCACTGTAGGAAAAAAAGTCGATTTCGAATGCGAGTTAAGAAAACGGATATTAAAAGAATTCAGGGAAAATAATATTGAAATACCTTATAAACGCCTTGTAGTGCTGTCTGATAAAGAAGACGTCGGCTCCGAGCGCATCTGAAGTTTGCCGGAAAAATAATTGTGGTACGAAATGTGCTTTGAAAAAAGAAAAAGAAAAATAATTTTCTTTTTAACATTTTTTGGGCTATAATAGGCTATAATATATATAGAGACACATTACAACCGCGCTTGAAATTTTATAATGTCATTTGACGATGAATCAGTATCTGCAATTTTAAGATTTTTATTATAAAACACGCCGGCGGAGGGTGAAAATTATGAAAGATGAAAAACGTTCGAATAAATGGCGCAAGGGCCAGTCGATGGTCGAATTCGCGCTGGTGCTGCCGATAATGCTGCTGCTGTTCGTAGGAATAATGCAGATGGGATTTCTTTTGAACGATTATATCGCGCTGAACCGCGCGGTGTCGGAAGCGTGCCGTTTCGGTTCGACGCTCGTCGGATATTCCTCCGCCGAAATAATGATTGTCGGCAAACTCCTCGACAGCCTTGGTGAAAATATCAAAAAAGACAATTTAAGGATCGTTTCGTTCACAAATCAAAAACACGGTCCTTTTTATAAAAACGCCTCGGGCGAAATTACCGATGGCGGCGGCCAGGCGAAGACGTCGTTCGCCGAGCCTCTTTTTTTCAAATACGATAACAGTTCTCCCAATAACTTCACCGACGATTCCACGAGCTCACCCAATAAATTTAACTGCTCCTATGTATCGGTAAGGGTCGAATACGATCACAAGGTCGTAATTCCGTTCGCCGATCTTATAAGCTCGGCAACGGTCCTTATTAAAACTTCGAGCACCTGGCCGGTCAGCGCTTTTTATCCGAACCTGCTGCCCGCGGGGCAGTTCAAGCTGTCCGGAGCTCTTCCCATTGCAGTCAATCAGAACCAGTGCGTTTACACCGGAACCCCGGTTACCATAAAGGGAGACTGGCTGCTTGCCGGCGGATTCGGCTGGCTCGATCTGTCGGTTTACTACGCTAGCGGCGATAATCCTAACGCCGGGCCGAACGAACTGGCCGCATGGATAAACGACCCATACGCCGGCACGATCGCTATCACGCCGCCGCAGAATATTTATTCGATGACCGGCCAGAAGAACGCGTCGGGCGTGCGCGACGCACTCGCCGGCCTGCTCGGCAAAAACGTTATGATACCGATTTATGATACTACGGGTTCTCAGGGAAATAACGGCTATTATCACATTATCGGCTTCGCCGTTTTCAGGCTGAACGGCGTGCAGGATTATCCCGATCTGACGGCTACTTATTTAAAAACGATACTCTAAGTCAACTGATAGATCTCAAGGCGCAAAGGGGCTGGCTGTTATGAAAAAAAATGACAAATCAGGTTTTAGGCATATAAAAAAATTGAACAATATCGGTTCCGTTCTGGTGCTGGTGGCTTTCGGCATGGTCGCCTTCTGCGGCATCGCGGCCGTGGTCATCGACATATCCAGGGTGTACATGGAGTCAGCGCGCATCGAAGAGTCGGTCGAAGCAGCCTCCATGGCGGCCGGCCGCGAACTCGCATCGCACAGGCTTACCGCCGCCCCGCTTACTTCCACTCAGGAAGTGGCCGTCAAGGACGCCGCCATCAACTTTGCCCTGCAGAACGGTCTCGCGATAACATCCGACGAGGTCGTCATCGCCGGAAACAGGGTCTATATAGACGGAACGCGCAAGGTCGATTATTCTTTCGCAAGGATCCTCGGTTACGACAGCACCGAAGTGCAGGCGCGCCGCGTCGTCGAGATAGACCGCGACGGAAAGCCGAAGGTCGTAAAACAGGCGCAGTATCACGTGATGCCCTGGGGCATACCGCACCGCGAACTTACCGAGCCTTACGATACCAGCACCAAACAGATCACGATGACCCCCGACGATACATACGGCGAGGCCGAAAAATTCACGCCCGGCCAGGAATATGTCCTTAAACTCGGCAGTGGCGTCGCTTCCGGCGATCCGGCCGTGCCGATGGGAGCGCAGGTGCTGATACCCATGGGTTCCGAAAACGGGGTCAACGATCAGTGGTCGATCGGCTTTAAACGTGCCTACGGCCTTGTTCTGTGGCTGCTTACTTCAGAAGCGCGCGGCGGCGCGGGCATCGAGAACGTGAAGTGGCTTTTGAATTACCGCGGCGGTTCGTTCATGTTCCCTTACAATCCAGCGCTCCTCACGCGCCTTGGCGCACTCAAGCTATCGGGTGGCGGGCTTTTCGGCTCGCACGGAATGTTAACCACGCTGATGGATCCCGATACCGGCCGCCAGCTTTTCCCATACGTTAAATACTGGATAGTCGATGACCCGACGGCTATAATCGGTCAGACGGCCGCCGTGATCAACCTTACCACGGCTCCGCGCATAGGCGTTTATTCATCGGGCGAGGACGCCGTCGTCAGGACCCTTATCGACGCCGGAATTCCCTACGACAATTTTTACGATAATGAGATCCTCGCCGATATCCTTACCACTCCCGTTACCGATCCCGATATTCCTTATACATGGCTTCATCTGCACCATGAAGATTTTTACGGCGGCAGCACCAGTCAGACGCCGGTTCCGATGATCTCCATACGCGATGCGTCCGGAAACGATCAGACCGGTCCGCACAGCGCCATTTTATATGTGCGCGGCTGGAACTGGACAAATTATGAAGACGGCAATAAATTCATAAGGATTTTTTTCGGCGATCAGCTGATGACTCCTACTCTTACGGGCACTTACAGCGGATGCTCGGTCGGCCTCGACGCCGGCGGCCCTTACGTTAACGCAAATGACAGCGGCAATTTTGAAATTACTTTCACCATACCGGCGCGCGCCAACGGTAATTATTATGTGTACGGACGCGTCGGCGGCGGCGAGGGCGACGAATCTTCGAACTACACGACATATCAGATAACCGGCTCGGCGATCGCACCCGCCATAACGGCCGTTAATCACGCCGATCTTTCCAATGACGTCGCTACCGGCAGCCAGATAAGGGTTTCCGGCTCCGGTTTCGGCGCGAACCAGCCCGGTATTATAATAAAATTCGACGGGATGGGTCAGAATGTTACCAAAACCGCCACTTTTCCCGATTGTGAAGTGGCGAGTTCGTTAATAAAGGCCGATTCCGGCGGACGGTTCGAGATCACCTTCTACACGCCGGACGTGCCCGACGGGACGCATGAAGTGTATGCCCAGGTTGACAGTTCGCTTTCAAATTATGTCGCTTTTACCGTCAATAATTACCGCACGCCGGTGATCGCGCTTTCCGATTATGTCGGAATTCCCGCTAGCGGCCCTAAAGGCTCGAT
The DNA here is from genome assembly GCA_001791795.1 of Candidatus Wallbacteria bacterium GWC2_49_35. Taxonomy (GTDB): domain Bacteria; phylum Muiribacteriota; class UBA9980; order UBA9980; family UBA9980; genus UBA9980. The sequence goes on along the minus strand of MGFH01000224.1, from coordinate 10,732 downwards.
GCTGTTCGTTGATGGAAGCGGTTTCGTTCCCGATTATACCGGCATAACCGTTAAATTCAATTCCGTAACGATGAACGTCGAAGATACGCTTCGCTATGAAGATGACTGGGTTTTCGGCGGCACCATTACCTCTGATGGCGACGGAAAATTTCAGGTCAAATTCAACGTTCCGGACACCATGGCCGATGGCACTTATGAAGTAAAGGCGTTCGCCGGTTTTAATTCTTCGACCGAGGTTGCCGTATATACCGTTAAAAACCAGAACACTTCCGAAATAGATATTTACGACCTTACAGGCGATATGCGCTCGGGTTTTGCCGGGACCGAAATAATATGCCGCGGAGTTTATTTCACTCCCGCCACCGGCAATATCAAAGTTCATTTCGATACCGTCGAACTCACCTTGAGCGACACCACTACTTATTTCAACGATTACGTTTTTCCGCCCGATTATAAGGTGCTTAAAACCGATTTTGACGGAAAATTCGAGGTCAAGTTCAACGCGCCCGGCCTTCCCGACGGCGTTTATAACGTGGCCGCGTTTCTGAACGATCAGACGGCGTCTAACGTCGTCACATACCGTATCGGCGCTCCCGTGCTGACGCCCGCACTTGCGGTTACCGACAGCGCGACGCCCTATAACGAAGGGCCTTCCAACGAGACCGTAAGGATCGACGGCGCGGGATTTCCGGCCGGCGCTTCCGATATTAAAATTTATCTCGGCGCCGAGGAGATGACTCTCGCTCTGCCCGCAGGATATTTTGGCGGCGCGGCCATCACTGACGACAAAAAAATAACGGCCGACCCGAACGGCGAATTCAGCGTCGTATTCGTCGTGCCTTTGAAAACACCCATGCCTTATAGTATAAGGGCCTCAAACGGCGTCAGCGTAACTCCGAATTATCCCTACTCGGTCCTGCCGGTTTCAACGTTCTATACATCGTCCGCCGAAGATTTTTCGACCAGCGATGACGCGTTTCACAGAAGCGCCCTGATGTATTTGAAAGTTCTTTCCACCGAACTCGATCCCGGCGGCATCACGCAGGCCAAATTCAGCGTAGAATGCGCGTACCACACCGGAGGCTCCAAACATATAGTCTCGGATATTAACTTTACTAATAACGGCGATTGTACCTACACGGGCGTTTTCGACTGGAGCGCCTATGCCAACGTCCATAACGGCGTATGGCAGATCAATTTCGATATCAGGGACTCGAGCGGAAGAATATATAATCCGAATAAAATCATTAATATAACCGGTACCAACGTTTCCACGCAGTCTTCGATAGTATCCGTGAACTCGAACTTATCGACCTCCGATTCCGGCGTCGGCCGCACGAACGATATTTACTATAAGATCCAGTCGCCCCTGGTCGAATCGTCGCTTATTACGGAAAAAAGCGCAAAGCTCTACTGCGCGGCCAACTGGTATAATGCCGGCGGCACGCATTATCATCCGCTGCCGGACCTTGTCAATAACCTCGACGGCACGTACAACGGCGGCTGCGATCTGGGAGCTCTTGCGCCTTCGTGCCATTATGGAATGTGGATACTTGACCTTAAAATCCAGGACTCATATCCTCAAACTTTCGAAGCGGCGAAGGAATTGTTCCTGTTTTCGAGCAATACATGGCTGCGCGCCATTGTGAGCGATAATCCTTATTTCGGCGAATCCTACGATTTGAAAAGCGACGGAAAACGCTCTGATACCAACTCCTATGCGCCTTATCCCGTGTTCAATTCGAACGGGACCGTTTATATTGTCTTTAACGCCGCCCCGCCCGGCGCGTCAACTAAAGTCAACTATTCGAGCCTCGTTACCAATTCGTTTAAACTCCAGTTCTCCGAATACAGCGGTTTTAATACCGGCAGCTACGGCACCGGTTCGAGTGTGCCAGCCGCGAAGCGCGGGAAACCCAAAACCGTTTCCACGACCGATTTCACTCTGGCAAATAACGACAACGGTCTTTTTACCGCCGAGGTCGATCTCTCGTCGGCGGGCGTAACCAGCATCAGAAGGACATGGGACGCTTATTTCAGGGTGGTAATGACAGTTAGAGATACGGCCAACGTTACCGCCGCGATAACGACGGGCGCGCATCAAATAGACGATAGCAACTCGCAGCCGCAAACGATCGTTCGGTTGAATGACGGTCTTCGTCCGGCCGCGCCTCGCGTCGGCCCGGATTTTTTCAACGTCTTATATTCTCAGCTGGCGGGCCTTGCGTCGGATGTGTATATAAAAGGCCGCAATTTTATTGAGCTTTCTAAAAAGCCGCATTACGGAGCCGATATGCTGGCGGGCCTTTCCCGCGCCGGCGCGCCGTCCGCTCCGCTCATGTTTTCCTTTAAAGACGCTGAAATGAGAAATGATATGGCAATGCTGTCAGGCGCGGCCGGCCGAGATGCTTACTTCAAAAAACGCGTGAACAATGCTCTTGTCAATTATGCTTATAACTATGACCCCGTTCGGGCGCAGGCGTTCGAAAAATTCGTCGGCGCGGATCACAAAAACGGCTGCCGATGCTGCCGCAAGCCAAATTCAGACGCCCGGGAAAACGTCTCGTCCGCTAATGACGGCAGTGGATTTATCGATAGCGCCATTAAAAGCATTATTATGCCGCTAAGCGCGCACGCGGCGTCATATGGCGGAAAATATGAAGTGGTCCATAAGATACGCGACTGGATAGTAAACGGCGGATACATGTTCACCATGTGTTACGCGACCGAAACTATCGACAGGACGCTGGCCTGTGACGCTTCAGGAAACCTGACCGGTTACGATTTCACTTTCGGGTTCAAAGATTTCGACCCCACTAAAGACAGTCCTTCTTCGGCGGGCGCCATCGACGCTAATGATGGAACGATAACTCTCGCAGACCAGAGCGCGACCAGCGACCGCTTTATGAGACCGCTGGCGGTAATTCAGAACCATGTGACTACTTTTCCCGGATTTACGGGCTCTACCACTGCGTTCAAAAAAGCGTTCGTTAAGCAGTTCACCGGCCCGAATAATTCTCCCGTACACATACTGGCTACCGTTAGCGACACGGTGGTCAAGTATATCGCCGCCGAATACGGCAACGGCTGGTTCTCGTTCCTTGGCGGTCACGACCCGCGTTTAGTTTCCACATACAGGCTTATTCTCGACAATATCATGATCGGTTCGCTTTCGTCTAACAATCCGCCGACGGCGACGGCCATTTCTTACGGCGTTATCGACTGGGACAATACCGACGACGGCTTCGCCGGTGACGAGAAGGATTATATCGACACCATTCAGTACGGCCACGCGCCGCCGCTGTTCGGAGAAATATCGACAACTTATCCTGGCGATCTCACGGGCGATCCCGCGGTCGATTCCGTGCCATTCTGCTTCGAGGATGCAAGTTACAATAATCTTGCATCGCTTTATGCCGCCGACTCGCATACGCCGCGCCATGAAGGCGCATCCGGCCAGCGCACGTATCTGGATTATACCGAAGGCTCTTCGCGTTTCGTACTGGTGCCCCTGGTGTCAAACTACCTTTCCAGCGGCGCTCCCGCGTATACGCAGCAGCAGAATATCGACAACTCGCCGAAATATATATACAGGCTTGTCGGGCGCGACAGGGTGCGCATCAAACGCTACGCGCTGTTCTATCTTTCCGGTAACGAAGCCCATCCCGACGCGGACCCGCTCATTAACGAGGTCGGAGCGCTCAAATACGGCGAGATAAGGGCAAAATTCATCGGATATTTGAAATGAGCCGCGTAAAATAACTTTCGCGCGCCCTCGAATTTTATCTGAAATAACCTTTTTAATAACCTGATTTATTATTAAGTTTAATACCGTTTTGTTCGATAATAAAAGTAAGTTGAAAATAATCGCCTTTTGATTTATTTTTGGCTTTTATTACATCGCGACAGGGTTTAACCGTTTAATATATTCAATAACGTATCCAGCGTCAGCCGTAGTATTATTCACCGCAATTTTCAAATCAGGAGCCGCAGCATGAATTTTTACGATAAGCAGCATTTGATCAGACACATCCAGATTACTTTTATTATACTTACTTCCATACTTACCATATCGTTTTATACGACGGGCTGCATTTCCAATAAAGATCCGTTTGATACTCCCGTCGTGAGCCAGTCCTCGCTTAACGCCGAGGATAATTCGGGCATCGCGTCCGTCATCAGGGAACGTTTCGGTCAGACGCTCGGCCAGATAGTGGCTATCGAAAATTACCAGCAGGCCAGCGCCCAGGCGATCGTTACAGTTACCATGCCGAAGCCCGATACCGCGCGGGTTTACCTGCTGCGCCGCGACGAAAAATGGGTCATCGAAAGAGTGCAGAACTCCATCGACGAAACCGATCTGTCGGGATTGAACGAGTAATCGGACAACCCTTACCCTAACACAAATCCAAAACAAAAAAAAAGAAAAAAGATAAGCGATAAGTCGCGGCGGCAGTGAGCTTAGAAGCGAGCTATAAGCGCAGCGCGGCGAGTATTTTTTTCGCCGCGTAAATTTCTTTGACGGGGTCGTCGGTCAAAGACACCCTGAAAGTATCTCCTATTCCCTCGTATAAGAGCGCACCTATCCCTATCGCCGAGCGGATCTCGCCGGTGGCCGCAACCCCGGCTTCGGTCACGCCGAGATGCAGCGGATAATCGCATAATTCAGACATTTTTCGATATGATTCTATGGTAATCGCGGGCGACGACGCCTTCAGCGATATGAGTATATCGGTGAAATTCAGTTCTTCAAGCAGTTTAATTTCCCAGCGGGCGGCTTCGACCAGAAGGTCGGCGCAGACGCGGTTTTCGTATTTGTGCATGATCTCGCGCGGAGCGGAGCCGGAATTTACGCCGATCCTGATGGGAATGCCGTTTTTTTTCGCGGCCGCGGCGATCTCGGCTATATGGTCTTTATTTTTGATGTTTCCGGGGTTGAGCCTCAGCTTGTCGACGCCTTCCGCTATAGATATAAGCGCGAGCCTGTAGTCGAAATGAATGTCGGCGACAAGAGGGATGCGTATCGCGCTTTTAATCCTGCCGATCGCGCGCGCCGCGGCTTCGTTCAGGACGCCTACCCTTACGATATCGCAGCCGGCGTCTTCCAGCCGCTTTATTTCTTCGGCGACCGCCCTGAAATCTTCGGTGTCTTTAGTGCACATCGACTGTACCGCTATTGCGGCGCCGCCGCCGATAGTTATGCCGCCTATCTTTACCGCGCGGGTAGCTTTTCTATTTAACATAACCGGCGATCCTCTCCATGAATTTTTCTTCTATCTTATCGGGCGTAACGCGTTCTACGATCCTGCCGTGTTCGAATATGACGGCGTTGCCGGGCGAGCCCGCGACGCCGATATCGGCGTGCGACGCCTCGCCGGGACCGTTGACCTCGCAGCCCATTACGGCTATTTTAAGAGGTTTTTCAATGTATCTGACCCGCTCGTAAATATTTTTAGCGAGCGTGATAACGTCGATCTTGCAGCGCGTGCATGTCGGGCACGATATAAAGAAGACGCCGGGTATATTATTAAATTCTAATGAACGCAGTATTTCAAGAGCTTCTAAATAGCCGCCTGCGCCCGCCTCGTCTGAGGCGAATCGGGGCGCGATGGAGCAGTGTTTCAGGCCGGCGTCGGAGAACTTCAGGTAGAATAATATCGCGTTTTCGACTTTATTAAGGTCTTTCGAAGGCTCGATATGGAGCGACCGGCTTAAACCCGGATATTTCATGACGATTTTTTTGTTCAGCTCTATTATGTCTAAAACATTTCCGGCCTGAAAGCAGAAAGAAAGCTTGCAAGGATCGAAAAGGCCGCTTGCGGTCACCTTATCCAAGAAATCGTTTAATTCATCGGCCGTATTAGAGGCCGGACCGTCCCGGCCGCAGTCTATATAAAGTCTGACCGGCGGCGGGCTTGCTTCAAAAGCTCCGGCCGCTTTATCGATCAATTCGGCGCATAAATCTGAAAGTTTCCGCCCGCCCGCGCCCGCGGTGTTCTTGACGCATAAGGCGCCCGGAGAAGTTTTACGGTCGGAAAGATAGCGGTTGTCCGTCTTCAAAAATTCTTCAGGCGAGTCGAAAACGAGGTTGTATTTTTTTATATTCAGTTTTTTTAAAGTATTGAAAGCGCCGCCGCTGCTATAATTGAGCTGATAAGTGAATAAGGGGGCAAAATGGACGAAACTGCTGAAAAATTTCGTTCGGTCGCGCCAATCGGCGCTTAATTCCACAGACGAAAAATCGAGTTCTACGTTTGCCGTGCGGTTCATAAAATCCTTCAGAGAGTTAAAAATATCCGGCCGCGGTCGTGCGGTGCAATTTTCGCGCGAAACGCCCGTCCGGTTTGTTTTTTGTTAAATCAGCTCGATCAAATAATTGATCTTGAAAAAGAATAAAAAGTAGTTGAACGCGAAGTATATTAGAAAAAGATAATGCGTCGTCAGAAGCAGGTACAGCACGTTAAAAAACAGCATCACGATCAAAATCACCAGATTGATGGTGGTTTTGAATTTAATGAATGAAAGCGCCTGCGCGAAAAGGCATATAAATGCCAGCGAAACATAAGAAGCGTGCATCTTTTCGGGCACGACCATGCCCGTGCAGAAATGCCCCTTCCAGAACATCAAAAACTGCCTGGTCGCCAGCGTGAAAAAAGCGAGATAACATAATATGAATATTATCGCCGAGCTTTTTTCGGAGGGCGAAAGCACGTAATATTTGAGGATATGTGCGACGAACGCGATATCGAGATACCAGAGAATTTCATAGAGAGTGGCTATTATATACTTGCTGTTTTTCATTTTTTTTCCGTTTTCATTTTTTTCTCTTTTAATTTGTGATAAAATATGCTATAATAAGTTATATTAAGGTCATTGTATCAAAGTATAGCTGAAATGTAAAGCAAAAAATTATTCGCGAACGCATAAAAGGTACAAAACTTGCTCTCTATTTTTATGCAAATCGATCATTAGAAGGAGGATGTGATTAATATGATATTGAACATCAACAATATACCGCAGCCGGCCAATACTCCGTTAACGGATACCGCCGCTACAACTAAAAAGCCGGTCGAGCTCCATAACATTTTTTCGGCCGAAGTGCTTCATAACACCCGTCAGGCTTTTGAAAAAATGCATAACCTGAAGATCATCGGCGCAGGCGATTTCGAAAAGGTAAACACCATAATCGATAAGATCGTTACCGACAAGATCACTAACGCGCCCGCCCAGCCGCCGGCAGCTCTCGAAAACAGGGCATAATCGGATGTTGCCCGTCAGGGCAGAAACGTAAAGCCCGGCGCGTAGGCCCACAGTTCGTTCTGCCGGTCGTAACCGGCGAGCGACCATCTGTGGCGCGCATTAGCGGGCAGAAGTTTCGCGGCGCTCAGCTCATAATCGCCGCCGTCGTTTAAAATTGAATAAGTCATACCGTTTGAATATGAAACCGCCTGCCAGTAATTGCCGGCGGTTTCATCGTTATATACCGTTAATTTATACGCGGTTATACCGGCCGCGGGCGCTATCCAGGCGAATCTCGGCTTCGTCGTCAGACCTATCGCGCCGTTTATAGGGATGCGGCCCGTTATCGGCCTCAGCAATTTCATCTCAATATTGGTAGGCCTGTCTTTTTTTATGACTATCTTATATTCCGAAACTCTGTCGCGTTCGGTGAAATTAGCTTCTGCTGACTGGCAGAGGCCGAGCGCTATATCCGCGTAAGCGCCGCCGACCGCGTCGACGCCGTAGGTAGGCGACAGATCGCCGTTTAAATCGATGAACGCGCCTATGTAAAACTCCTCGCCAGCGGCGAACTCCTCAAGACTGAATTCATCGTTCCTATACAATCTGAAACGCTTGAACGGCGAGCGCATGTCGTTAGTCCTCGAAAATACGATTTCGCACAGCTCGATCTCGGAACTGCTGCCGTATTTATTGACTACTTTCGCGTTCAAAACAGGAGTGAATTTAACATTCGGATTCGGCGCGAACTCAGCGTCGCTATCGCCGCCGCTTTTGCCGCTGATGCAGCCGGCGGTCGCGAATAAATAAGCCGATGCTATTAATAGTATAATAGTTTTTAATTTATTTATGCTCATAAATATTATTATCGAAATAAATTTGATTTATATAAATTTTTTGTTGGCTTGATAATTTCTTGAGTAGGGTTCCGCTCAGGGGAGAGGAAGGATTAATAACCCTTCCTCTCCCCTGAAACCCCTCACTATCCCTGAATTGCCTGACGCTTTATCAGCGTTGCCTGCCTGCTTTTCTTTTCTGTCTTTAATTTTTTACGGCTGGACATTTTTTGTCCTTAAATGTTGTCTGTCCTGTCGTTTGTCTTTTTTTTGCAGCCGCGCGCATGCGCGCGGCTGCGTAGCAATAATGGCATCTCAGCATGTAAACTCACTTGCTTACGGAAAACATTTTACAATTCAGGCCGTTTTTAATTTCAACAATTTCAAACTCCTTTAATAATTCAGGAGAAAGAAAAGATATCAAAAAAGAAGTAAAAGGCAGAAAATGACAAGCCGCCGCGACAGCGGCAGCGCCCTTCGTCCGTCCGAAAAGTCCGCGGCGCGGACTTTTCGGACGATGCAACAAATCATCGCAGCGTTAGCTGCGATGATTTAATAAAAGAGATAGATGGGGGTTAATAAGGGGGAAGAAAGGGCTATAAGTCCTTTCTTCCCCCTTATCGAAAACCGGATTTTATTTCGGGAATGCTAAATTATTGCGAGTGCAGTGCTTTGCAATGCGCTGCGTTACTGATTGCTTCTGATGACGTCGATTTTTTTGATCAGGTCGTCGGGCGTCATATTTTTCATGAGCGGCATATCCGAGAATTTGGTTTTGGAGTAGTCGATTTTGATCTTTTCGGACAGTGCCGGCACGTCGCCGAATTCGATGGCGTCGTCGGGTTCGAGCATGACCTTATCGACGGGCGCTTTTTTAAGGCTGACTTCGACGCGGCCTTCGATGACCATGACGTTTGTTTTATCGTCTTTGAAGCTTACAACGCCTTTGGTGCCTTTGACGCCGGCGACGGCTGTGGATGTTTCCATTTCGAACTTGCTGTTTTCGCGTTTGGTAACGTCGAAGAAGAGTGCGCCTTTGATTATTTCGACGACGATATCGAGCGTGCTTTTTTCGGACGGCTTTTTAATTTCTTTAAGTTTGACGCTGGTATTTTCTTCGATGAATATTTTAACGCCGTCGGAGAAATCTATTTTAGCGCTCGATTTAGCGCCGGTTCTGAGCGTGTCAGACATGGCGACATCGGAATTCGCCGCGGCGGCCTTCCACTCGGCCGTGCCGGAGGCGAGGAGTTCAACGGTGCCCGAAGCGAAGGTGAGTTTCGCTTTCAGATCGGCGTTAGCGCCGCCGCCGCAGGCGTTCATCGAGTATGCCGCGAGGAGTAAAATTACCGCGATAGATATAAATTTGTAAAATTTCATAATAGCCACCTGGTGCCTTTCATAATAAATTTTTATATATTTATAAATAAAATGAGGGCGAGGAAAAAGTTAACGCCCTCATTTTAATTATATAAATTTTTGACCGCGCTGTCAATGGACTCGCCGAATTAAAGTTATGCTTTATTCGGCCAGGCCGCGAAGCGCGAGGCCGAGGGCCACCGTGTAAGTCTGCCTGTCCTCGTCGGGGCAGTTGAGCGAACTTAAGAAGGGCGAATCGGCGATATTGATGGTGTTTATGCTAAGGTTGTTGGCGTTCAGGTGATTCTTCATGAATCCGGTGATGTTTTTAACGCAGGCGAGCCCGCCGGTAAGCATGATTTCTTTTACCTGGTCGGAGTTTTTATCCTGGTAGTCTTTGATCATATGCACTACCTTGTCGAGGTAGCGTTCGATCTCGGATTTGAAAGAGTTGAGGTATCTGACGTTTTCGTCGTTACCGCCGGAAGCGGCGCCGGGCTGGATATCGTCTAATTCGAGAGACGAGCCGAACGATGAAGAAGAAGCTCTGCCGCGGCTGCTTGCGCCGATATCGATGCCGTTTTTGATCTTGAGTTCTTCGGCCTGTTCGCGTGAAATGTTTAATTCCTGCGCAAGGCGGTTGGTGAAGATCGCGCCGCCGTCGTCGCGGATAATGTCGGTATGCCTGAGCGTGCCGTCTTTTAATATGGATATGTTGGTGGTCGTGGCGCCGCCTTCGATGAGGCATGTGGTGCCGACGGCCGCCCGGTCGAGTTCGAGGGCGTTAATGGCCGCGAGCTGGTCGACGTCCATGACCAGGGTATCCATATTTATGCCGGCAGTGCGCAGCAGCGACTGGAAGTCGGATACTTTCGACTTGTCGGCGGAAACGTAAAGCACCGGGTATATCGGGCTTCCGTCGGCGCCGGGGACGGGGCCTCTTAAAAGCGAGTAGTTGATGGCGAATTCGTTGAGGTTGAATTCGCGCATTTTGACTTCGGCGAGGCGTTCCGCCTCTTTAGCGGTTTTGACGATGAAGTTTTCGATCATCATTTCAGCGTCCTGGCTGTCGAGGCAGGCCACCGTAACCGTCGGTTTGAGATTATTTTCCGTAAGGATCTTTCTAATGGCTTCGCGCGCGTCCGCGTAATTTTTAACGCAGACAGCCTTTGTTATCTGCGGCCTTCCGCCGCCGCCCATTACCGCCGCGACCGCCTTGATCCAGCTGGTACCAATATCGAGTCCCACCGAAACTTTCGGGCCACCAAAAAGCGCCATAAAATATCCTCCGATCGTTA
>MGFH01000223.1 GCA_001791795.1 Candidatus Wallbacteria bacterium GWC2_49_35 | reverse complement strand
TGCGCGGGAATGGCCCCCTGATTTTTTATAGAGATGCCCGGAAAAGGAGAATCGAAAAGTGAAACCACGACCTCGCTGTTTACCGGCGACGCTTCTATAGCGTTTTTGACAAGGTTTGAAAGCATCGAGAAAAACATGAATTCTTCGCCGTTGAATTCAACGTTATCTTCCTGGGAGGCGGGTTTGCCGTTGAAAACCAGCGAACATTTTATTTCTTTCAATTGCGCCTGGCGGCAGGACTGATTAAAAACCTGGTACACGAGTTTTACCATATTCACCGGAACCGAGATCAGTTTGTAGGTGCCCTTCTCCATCTGGCACAGATCGAGCGACCTGTTGATCATTTCGAGCATTCTGTCGGCCGATTTGCTTAACACCGCCAGCATCTCTTTTTGAGAGGAATTCAAGCCCGTATCACGGATGAGCATTTCCGGAATATTTACGAAGGCGGTGAGAGGCGCTTTCAGATCGTGCGTGGTCATTTTTTCGATGTCTTCCCTCAACCGGACATTTTCGGCCAGGACCGCGTTCTGTTTTTCGAGTTCTTTCAGGGCGGCTGTGAGGGCGAGATGGGTTTTGACCCGCGCCAGGACGATCGAAGGACAGACGGGTTTGGCGATATAATCGACCGCGCCGAGGATAAACCCGGAGAGCTCGTCGTTCTCTTCGTTTTTAGCGGAGATAAAAATTACCGGTATTCCGCTTGTGGCCGGATTTTGCTTCAGGCGCCTGCAAACCTCATAGCCGTCCATATCCGGCATCTTAACGTCGAGCAGAATCAGGTCGGGTGGTTTAGCGGACGATGCGATCTCGAGAGCTTTTTCGCCGCCGGAGGCGATCTTTACTTTGTATGCGTCCCTGAGTATGCCGCTTATCAGCGAAAGGTTATCAGGCGTGTCATCCACCACGAGAATGGTTGGTTTTTCTATAAAATCAGGTGTTTCCATAATGCGCCCTCCTTTAAACCGATTGTGCGGCGGCGTCTTCGGCGAGAAGCTCCCTGAGCCTGCCGTAAACCGCGCGCAGCCGGGCGGTGTCGGAAGTTATTGAGGCATCGGGAAATCGGTTTTATCATAAAATCATTATAAATCAATATGCTCTTAAAGTCAAGCGTAATGACCGGCCTGAAATGACCGGCCCGCCAGAACTATGACGCCGGCGAATACTTTCGCGTTTATTATTCATGCCCTGACTTGATTTTTTGCGGCCGCTGCTATATAATGTCACTTCAGCCGCGATAAAGTCCTCGAATATTTTTTCGGATGTGAGATAATTGAATGAAACAATAAAACGTTTTACCGGCGTCTTTAAAAACCGGAAAATGGCCGCCATAGTCGTTCTCGGGTTCGCCTCGGGACTGCCGTTCTATCTTACCAATAAGACGGCCCAGGCCTGGATGACGCTCGAAAAGATCGATCTGGCTTCCATAGGTTTTATGAGCCTGGCCGGTCTTCCCTACTCGCTCAAATTCCTCTGGTCTCCGCTGATCGACCGCTTCAGGCTTCCTTTTTGCGGCCGCCGCCTAGGCTGGGTCGCGGCCGCGCAGGCGGCGCTGGCGATCGTTATCGGCTCGATGTATTTCGCGGGGCCTTCATCGTCGCTTTCCATGTTCGCCGCTTTAACCCTTTTGATAGCGTTTTTCAGCGCCTCACAGGATATCGCGTACGACGCCTATAAAATAGAAATTCTTGAAAAACGCGAAATGGGCGCCGGAGCAGCTCTTTCGGTCCTCGGATACAGGGCAGCGCTAATCGCGGTCGGGGCCGCCGCTTTCGTGCTGGCCGATTTCGCGGGATGGCGGATTGCTTACCTTGTCATCGCCGCCGTGATGGTTGTTATTGCGATCGTAACGATTATTTTTTTTCGGGAGGAAGGCGTTTCGCAGCCGCCGGCGGATTTCCGTGAAGCCGTCCTGACGCCGTTCTCGGAGTTCTTCGAGCGGCTCGGTTTCAGAGACGCTTTTCTGTCGCTCGTTTTTATAATTTTTTATAAATACGGCGATTCGCTCGTTTCAAATATGTCCACTTCATTTTTGATGCTGACGGGATTTTCACAGTCCGAGATCGGGGCGCTATCAGGCGGCATAGGCATTTTCGCGACGATGGCGGGAGTCGTCGCGGGCGGCGCGTATTTGAGCTCGGCCGGCATCAGATCGTCGCTGATACTCTTCGGGATACTCCAGGCGGCGAGCAATTTCATGTATTACGCGCTTTACGCCGCCGGCAAAAACTATTATCTGATGGCTTCCACCATGGTCGTAGAGAATGCGTGCGCGGGACTCGGGACCGCCGCCTTCGTGGCGTATCTGATGAGCCTTTGCTCGAGACGGTTTTCGGCCACGCAGTACGCGCTTCTGACAAGCCTTATGGCAGTGAGCCGCGACGTCATGGTAGCGCCGGCCGGAAAAATGGTCGTGGCGGCCGGGTTCGGCAATTTCTTCCTTCTGACCGTTCTTCTTTCCGTGCCCGGCATCGCCATAATATTCGCGATGAACGTGCGCGAGGACGAGGACGCCGTAACGCGCGCGGTAAATTAAGTTTTCTGAATATATTTCACCGGATTTAAAATGTAGGAGAGTAAAATGAAAAAAAAATTGTTTTTAGCGACCGCGTTCGTATGTTTTCTTATTGCCGCCTCGGTCCCTTCGATTTCATCGGCTTGCACCGACTTTCAGGTCAAGGCGTCCGACGGCTCGGTGATCATCGGCCGTTCGATGGAATTCGCGGTTGATGTAAAATCTCAGATTTTGGTCAATCCCCGCGGCGAAAGAGAAGAAGGCGGAGCGCCTGACGGCGGCCCGGGCCTTACCTGGACCTCGAAATACGGATATCTGTCCGTTAACGCTTTCGGGATCGACGAACTCGTGATAGACGGAATGAACGAAGCGGGACTTTCCATAGAAGGTTTGTGGCTTCCGGGGACGGTTTATCAGAGCGTTTCTAAAAAGCAGATGCGCCGCGCGATAAACGCCGGGCGTCTCGGGGCCTGGATACTCGCCAGTTTCAAAAACGTCGGCGAGGTCAGAAAGGCGCTCGGCGGCGTCCGCGTGTGGCTCGGCGTCGTGCCGCAGCTTGGAATTGTGGCTCCCGTCCATTTCGCGGTCCATGACGCGGACGGAAAAAATATCGTCATCGAATTTATCGGCGGGGAAATTAAAATTCATGATAACCCCGTAGGTGTGATGACGAACGCGCCCTCTTTCGACTGGCACATGACCAACCTTCGCAATTACGTAAATCTTTCGCCCGATAACGCCGGGCGGCTGGAACTCGGCGGGACGGCCTTTACCAAGACCGGCAATGGAAGCGGAATGCTGGGCGTCCCCGGAGACTTCACTCCACCGTCGCGTTTCGTGCGTACGGCCATGCTCGCGCATTTTTCGAATAAGCCGAAGGACGCGCCGGGCGGCGTGAATCTCGCCGCGCATATCCTCAACTCCGTGGATATACCGAGAGGCTCCGTCAATGACAGGGAAAAATCCTTGAACGCCGAAGATTACACGCAGTGGGTGATAATAAAAGACCTGACCGGCAGGGTATTATATGTCAGGTGCTACGACGGCATGGCTTTCAGGAAGATCGAGCTGAATAAACTCTCATTCGAAAAAGGCGTGAAAACAAAGTCTGTCGTGATCGAATCCGCCGTGATGGGCGTTATCGATATCACCGGCGATCTGCTTTAAAGCAGGCTCTTTTTTTCCTGCGCCGGCGGGATCACGGTGAGCCCGTCCAGTAAATTAGCGACCGCCGCGCCCGCGCAGCGTGACATCGTTTCCTGATTGCGCTGGAACGCGACCAGCACGTTATTTCTTTTTACGGCCCAGGCCGTGCGTTCGTAAACCGATGTTTTACTTTTGGCGGAGTAAAATTTCGCGTTCAGAACTATTTCGGCCCTGCTGGATAAACCGAAAAACGCCGCGTCCACATAAGCGCCGAGCGGCGAAAACTTTTTCAGTCTGCGGTATTTTTTTACATCGACGATTATCGAGGAACCCGCGCCGTATTTTTTCATCAGCCACCGTGCGGCGAGATCGCGGCTGGTTTTTTCGGACAGGCTCGTTCTTACGACGACCGCTTCGTATCCGAGCGAGATAAGTCTTTTTTTCAGATAATGTCCTACGAACTTCGCGGATTCCTTATCGAATCTCGCATCGCATACCACCGCGGCTATGACCCTTTTTTTCGTCTTTTGTTCGATAACGCTTAACGCGTCTGCTTTTTCACGGCCGCGCGCGCCGGAACGGCCCTGGAAATATCCTAATTTTTCGCTTATAACGGCCGCTTCGGCGGGACTGGCGTCCGCGGCTATGCCGTCGTCCGCGGAATCATCGGCCGTTACTTCGTCCGCTGAGATCTCATCCGCCCGGATTTCGTCTTCGCCGGCAAAAGAAGTTCCGGCGCAGAAAATAATAGCTGCAGCGGCGAATATGATCGATATAAATAATTTGTACCGGTTATTTAATGAAATCCTTTTCACGATAACCACCCTCCGTGTTCCCTGGTTACAAAATGACGCTCAGATCCATTGAGCGTCGAGGGCTTCATCCTGAAGCCCTTTTATGAAATTTTTAATCTCCCGATATATTTTTCCGCGGCATAATATTCGAAAACAGCCCCGGGACGGTTTCGGCCGGCGTCGAAGCTCCTATCTTGAATGAATATGCTCCTTCAATATCGCTTAATGCGAATTTTAATTCACGCCTTGATATGTGAGCCGAGAATAGAGAATAGTTAAGAAGCCGGATGTAAGTTTGCGCGACCGCGGTCGGATTATCGCGGAAAAACGGCACCAGCGAGGTTATGTCGTCCGCGGATAACTTAGAGCGCGCCAGCGCGTTCGCCGTCTCTTCAGAGGCGTATGAGAGCGAGATGACATTAGCCGCGCCGCCGAATTTCGCGTCGGCCGCGGTCTCGAATTCGGTAGCCTTATCGACAGAGAGTATCCTGGTTATAACCCCGTCCGCTACTTCGCGGCGCGTCATCCTGGTTATAGGTATGTCCGGAGCGCCTCTTTCCATTATTACGGACGCTCTGGCCGCAGAAAGAGCGTCGAGCCTGACGTTTTTCACATATAATTTTTTAAGGCCCTCGGGAAGTTCGTATATCTGAGGCAGCCTTCCCGGAACGGCCCTGTAAACGGCTATACCGGTGGAGTTGTCGTATATGGTTATGAGCGGATATCTGTAATGCAGAAGCGATTGCGTTGAAGAAAGCAAATTTACGCAGATCTTGAATTCGCCGCCGCCGGCAGTGCATTCGCCCAGGGGCGTCGCCGGCGAAGCGAGGTCCGTTGAAGTTATGCGGTATCTGGCGTTGAAATATGACTCGTTGAAGGAGGCGCCGTCAGCCGCGCCCATAAAGGATGGAACGCGGCCCGTCATTTCGAGTTTAACCAGGCGGCTTGAGTCGTCGCTGTCTTCTACGGTGAAAGAAGCCTCGACGGAATCGACGATCGGCTTGGTCAGCATGGCCCCTTCGTTCTTTGCGGCGCCGCAGCCCGAGAGCGCCGCGCATGCGATAATCAAGACTATAGGCAAAGTTAAACAGGCGAAAATCCGTTTTCCTATCATAAAACCACCATCCATGACGGCTTACCGGCGGGGAAAGCTCCGCCGGAATAGCGTGTATTATAACTGTGACGATGCTGTGAGTGTGCTGCGAAAAAAAAGTAGGAATGTGGCTCGCCAAAAGGCGTTTTTGTAAATAGAACGAATATGTCGGCGCGTTCGGTCCATGAACGCTTTCGAATTAAGTATAGCAAAATGGTAAAGAATTTGGTAAGGCCGGAGTATAAATTTTTAGTATCATAACAAAACAAATGAAAAAACCGTCCGAAGGTAATATCGGGCGGTTTTTATGGAGATGATCGGGTTCGAACCGACGGCCTCTGCCTTGCGAAGGCAGCGCTCTCCCAGCTGAGCCACATCCCCGTGCGAATTTATAATACCACTAATGGCGATAATTGTCAAGAGACTGATTTTGATTGCGCGGCGCCTATTCTATCCCGTCGACGAAGCGTCTTTCAAGCTGCTTGAATACGTTCGGGGAGGTGAGTTCCTTGAGGGCGTCGAGCGCCGGCTGGTAGAGGTCGTCCTTGGATGTCAGGGTTTTGATCTTGTTGACCAGCGCGGTTATGGCGAGAGGGTTTCCCATGCGGCCGAGCGCGCGCGCCGAGTTCGTTCTGACTATGACCTCGGGGTCGCCGAGGAGCGTTTCGAGTGTGAGGCGGGCGTTTTCAAGCATGTCGAGCCTTTCCGGCAAAAACAGCCGGTTGATATCGTCAAGTTTTTCGGCGATAACGCGGGCCTGTTCCTTCGAGGTTATTTCGCCCAGGCCGTAGGCGCCGGATGCCCGCATAAGATAATTGGAGCCGTCACGGCACATTTCGATGAGAGTTTTAAGGCCGCCGAGCTCGCCGAGCTGGTAAAGCCGTATGGCGGCGTTGGCGCGGTTGCGGTTGTTCGGGTCGGTGAGTTTTCTTTCGAGCACGGTTATTATGAAACTCCTGTCTTTTATAAAACCTATGGATTCTATAGCGTTGGCGCGCACGCGGGCGTCGTCGTGGTCTATATACTTCAGCAGTTTTTTGCGGTCTTCGTCTTCGCCGATTGCGCCTATTTCAAGCACGAAATTAGAGATAACGTGAGCGTTGGTTTCGGTTTCAAGCACGCCGAAAAGCAGCTTCACCAGTTCGAAATCGGTCAGCATGAGATTTTTGAGAGCCGACACCGCGGCCATTTTGACCAGATGCGAGCCGTCGTTCATCATCGGAAGAATATTTTTGATAAGTTCGGGCCTTCCGGTGAGGCCTATCATGCTTACGGCGTTGTAGCGCTGTTTTTCATCGGATGACGCAAGGCCCGCGATAAGTTTGTCGATATCTTTCAAACCTATGATCTCGTACATGCTGACCGGATCTTTCTTGCCTTTGACGGGCATCGGCGCCATAAGTTCGGCGTCGAAGATATTTTTTACTGCGTCGAAGGTGGTTTCGGATACGACTATTTTGGTATATTTGCCGTCGCGCGAAAGGCCTTCAAGGCGGGATGCAAGGTTGACCGTGTCGCCGATGACCGTGTAGTCGAGCCTTCCGGAGCTCGAGCCTATCATCCCCGCTATGACCTTGCCGGTGTTTATGCCGACGCCGATCTGGATCTTGAACCGGCCGCCGTTTTCGCGCGCGTGGTTGAAATGCCAGAGTTCTTCGGTCATCTGTATCGCGCAGGTGACCGCGCGGATCTCGTCGTCGGAATTTTCGTCGGGGTAAAAAACCGCCATGACGGCGTCTCCGATAAACTTATCTACCACGCCGCCGTTGCGTTTGATGACGGCCGTCATGGTTTCGAGATAACCGTTGAGCATTTTCAGCATTTCGTCGGGCGGGTTCGATTCGGAAAGGCCCGTGAAGTTGCGAATATCGGTGAATAGAACCGTAACTTTTCGTTCGACGCCGCTTTCGCGGAAGAAATCGCTGTCGTTTTTGACAAGGCTGTTGAGCGTTTCTGGTACGAAGCGCATTATCCTTGATTTTTCGAGAAGCCCCTGCGTCATTTCGTTTATGCGCGAGGATAAAAGCCCTATTTCATCGTGCGAGCAGATGTCGTCCTGCCTGGAATAATCGCCGCGCGCGACGAGCTCCACGCGCGTTATGAGCTCTTTGAGTTTTCTGGTTATGAAATTGGCCATGATGACCGAAAGTACGATGCCGGCTACCAGCGATATCAGCGAAAGCCATATTATGAAGTTGATGGCGGTGCTTATTTCGCCGTTGAACCGGACGGTCGAGTATTTGACTGAAATGAAGCCGAAACGGGCGTCGGAATCTTTTATGGGAGAGCCGAACTCGGCGAAATCGCGCTCGTTTTCGCCGTGTATGCGCGAGGCGGTTCTGGCGCCCATATATTTGGCGCGTTCATCCTTCGGGAGCGTCCGACCGATAAGCGAAGCCGAGCCGTCTTTGCGGGCGTGCGCGATATATTTCCAGCCGGTGTCGAAAACGCTTATTTCGATGATATTAGCGCTCGATTTTACGATGTGTCCTGCGAGTCCTGAAAGCTCTTCGCCGGATTTGTTTTTGAATGCGTCCGGAAGCATCGTGGCCAGCGATGCGGCCATGTTTACGCCTGGCATTTCGAGACCCTCGGTCAATACGCGCGTGATATGGTGGAAAGAAACCGAAGACGCCGTGATTATTATGAAGGATACCAGGAAAGCGATCCAGAGTATGAATTTAAGTCTTAATGGAAATTTTACCACGAAGCGGCCCGCCCGTCGAAAAAGCGTTGATATGATACCATAAAGGGGCGCATTAAAAATACGCCCCTTTAAAAATGATAGTGTGCCTGAGTGGAGTTGAACCACCAACCTACAGATCCGTAGTCTGCCGCTCTATCCATTGAGCTACAGGCACACGAGAGTATATAATTTTTAAAACGGAGAGAGAGGGATTCGAACCCTCGATACCCTTTTGGAGTATACACACTTAGCAGGCATGCGCCTTCGACCACTCGGCCATCTCTCCATGCAAAGCGGAGGAAGAGGGATTCGAACTCTCACACGGTTGCCCGCGGCAGATTTCAAGTCTGCTGCCATACCATTAGGCGATTCCTCCACATAACGTCATAATTATACCATAATTTAAAAGTGTTGTCAATATTTTTAATAATTTTAATTCGTTTTTAAAATTTCGATATTTTCCGGCGTCTATTTTCTTTTTTTTTTGAAAAAATCACGGATGAGTTCGAGGCATTCGCTTTCGAGCGCGCCGCGTATCAGGTGCGCTCTGTGGTTAAGCGCGGGGTTGTGCGCTATCTGCATATTGCCGCCGCAGCCGCCGCCCTTCGTATCGGTTACGGCGAAAACGCACTCGCTCAGGCGTGACTGAACTATAAGGCCGGCGCACATGACGCACGGCTCCTTCGTTACGATAAGCGACGCGCCGGTAAGGTTCCAGCGGCCGAGATATTTCGCGGCCTCCTCGCAGGCCGCCATTTCAGCGTGCCACAGAGGCGATTGAAGTTTTTCGCGGCCGTTTCTGCCGCGCCCGATTATTTTATTTTCATAAACCACGATTGCGCCGACCGGTACGTCTTCGCTATCCGCGCACAGTACGGCTTCAATTATCGCCTCGCGCATATAGGATTCGTAAAGCGCGATCTCTTCGGGGCTCAATTTAACGATATCGGTAACGCACATGTGTCAAAACCTCATTAACTGCGCGCGGGTGAAATCCCATTCGGGCGTTTCGAGCGATTCGCCGAAATTCGATTTATACCAGGGGCTGAGCTGCCGGTCGCCGGGATTGTTTAATATGTGCATATCCTGCGCCGGCATATAACTTTGAAGCAGCATGAAAACTTTCTCGCCTGTTTTTCCGTTTTCGGCGATATCCGTCACCAGGACCGCGTGTCCCGGGAATCCGCCCTTGATGAATATGTCGCCTATGCGCATTTCTTCGATCGACCCCACTTTTTTCAGAGATCTTGACATCGAATAGGTCCCGGCAAAAGAAAAAACATATATCATGTATTTTTGAAAATTATGATAATTAGCCGTTCGTGACGCTCCCGCCGGCCGTTTTTTGAGCCAGCCTTCGAAAGATGACCGCGCGGCGTCGCCCGTGTTGAATTTGATCGATTTAATCTCGCCCTTCGAGAAAAGATATTCGCCGCGCAGCCTCATTATGGCGTCGGCGCACTGCTGAAGGTCGCGCGTGCCGCAGCCAATGTCGATAACCGCGTAATGCGCCCCCTGATTGCTTTTGAGCCTTTTATCGTAAAGATACACCGGCGGTTTTCCGTCTTTCAGCGGCAGCCCGCGGAGCCATTCGGCGAAACTTCCGCTTTCGACGGCGATTCTTGTGAATCCCTCGGGGGGCGCGATTCTTGAAACAAGCGATCGTTCGGAGCCGTAATTTTCAAGCCACGGATATTGGCAAACCGCTCCCGCCGGCTTTACCGGAGGAGCTGCGAAAAGGACCGCCGCCGCGAAAAATTCAGCCAGAATCAAAAAGACGGCCGGGATAAGAGCAAAGCGCGCATTGAAAATAAAAGAAGCCGGGAAAAAGGAAATAAATTGATCCGATTTTTGAGCGTGATTGTTTTTCATAATAAAAATCCCTCTGACTGATGACATTTAGATGTTCGCAAAAAATTATTCCGCCGGAAGATAATGTGTTCATACAAGTTTTTTATTCCGTCGCGAGTATTTTTTTGACAAACTTCAATCTATTTTGTATAATTATACCATGATTGATAAAATTTTCAAACAATTTATAAAAATCGCCCTCATATCAACTATTTTACTGGCTTTGCCGGCATCTTCCGTCACGCCGGCGCTGGCGTGGTCCACATATACTCATGCGGCCGCGAGCGCCGAAGCTTTTTCTGAATTTCCATCCCTTCTGCCGCAGGCCGTCTTCAGCTCGTCGCTTCCGGATATCACTACCAATTTCATCAGCCCCGCTACTAAAGACGAGTTTTATAAAATATTTCACGGCGAAAATTTTTATAAGGCCTCTCTTAAGCTTCTGGCGAAACTCGATAAAAGCCGCGATAAAACCATGATCTGCAACATATACGGATATCTCTCGCATGCGGCCGCCGATAAAACCGCCCACGAGCAGTCAGGGTATGCCAACTCGAAGAAGACTTTTGGCGTGAAACACGAACTCGACCATTACGTGGCCTATCTTTTCATGGATATGATCTGCTACTACGATTATTTTTACGGATACAACTCCAGGTTCGGTAAATTCGTCCCCAACGTCGATTTGTCTCTGATCAAGGCGGCGCTCGACGAATATAATTCGCTGACCGGCGAAAACGCCGGTTTCGATAAAGCCTCGTTCGCTAAAAAAGAAATTTTGTTCAAAGCCGGTATTGCTGTTCAGAAGGCGATTTTCGACATACTGATCGACGATAATCCTGAATTGTTCGAACAGGCCCGCTCGTTCTACAGCGATTATTATCTCGGCGTGAACGGCGCTGGCGGATTTTACGAAGCCGTGGCCGCCGTCAAAGATAATGTCGCGGGTGGCGGCGGGATAAAGCTTTCTGAAAACGCCGTGAAATCCTTCGTCGATAAGCAGATCAGCGATATCACATATATCGGAATGCAGTTCGCTTCGGCGATCGCAAAAGATTCCGAATTCCTCAGGACCTCTAAATTCACTTCGGGCAGGCTCGAAGGCCTTGTGTCGAAATTTTTTGAGTCAAAATCGAAGTCGACGCAGTCAATGGGAAAATTCCTTTCGGCGCTTCTTCTTAAAAAAGGCCTCACCTACGAGGAAATAATCGACTACACCGACGGCGTCGGCGCGGATGCCGCTAAAAAAAGCGAGAAATCAAAAAAATACAGGTCGGCGTATAAAAAACTGAAAGAGCCTCGCTGGTATTCTTTCATACCCGGCACCGACTCGAAAGAAAAACGCGAATATATCGATGCGTTTGTCGATTATCAAAAAGAGATGACCGAATCCGAGATCAGCGGCGCGGGGCTTTCGCCCGCTCAGGCGGCGGCATTCAGAAATGCTCAGCACAAAAGGCTTTCCGCATATCGCGAAGCGTACCTCTCATCGAAACTCGATCCGATTAAATATATCGCCAAAAAGGCCGCCAGCGACGCAGCTTTTGAGAATGCCGGCGCGGCCAGAAGCCTTGCATCGGCGCAAAGAGCGCCAAACGCTCCCGCCGGTCTGCACGCGAAGGTCCGCGCGCTGATCGATAAAAATGTTAAATATCAAAAAAGAGCGGCCGGCAGAAAATTCGGCGAAAAGATCATGAATCCGCTGAAATATTTTTACGAAAAGCAATATTCGGCCGCCGCGGACTTAAATAACGTCGAACTGGAAAAGCTGGCCGCCCTTTTCAAAACGTCGGCAGCTATAGCCGCTTCCGGCGCGGCTCCGGTTGAAAGCGCCTCCACTGTCGTTGAAACTCCGCTCGCGATATCTTCCGGCTTAACCGGAGAAACTCAGGCCGGCTCCGGATCGAATTCTTCGCTGGCGCTCATGCAGAAAGCCTATAAAGATTACGTCGAGTATTTGAAATCAAATGATCCAGGCGACGAGAGAGTTCGAAAAGAACTCGACCTCCGATTGAAAAAATATATTATTTATAAAAGCACCTATGAAAAATCCCTGAGCGGATCCAAACTGAAATAGCGCGCGGCGCAGGGTCTGCTCATTATTTTCTTTCGGTTCGTTGTTTTTCATTAAAAAGTAAATAGAGGTAAAAATGGAACAGAAAAAAACGCCGTTCATGACGGTAACCGTTACATGCCCGATCTGCATGAGCCAGTTTCAGTCGTACAAGATCAAAGGCGGGCTTTATGCAGTTTTAGACAAAGAGTCCGACCAGAGGCCGAAGTCCTTTAAATGGACGGATCCCGAATTCAGCCAGCTGAACCCGCTTCATTATGCGATGTGGCGCTGCACCACCTGCTTTTATACCGATTTCAGCGAAAATTTCGAGAGGAGAACCGACTCGAAAATGCTCGCCCTGAAAAAAACATACAAGCCGGGCGAAGCAGTGAAAATGCCATTCATGTCTGAAATTTTAAGGTATACCGACCTGAGCATACCTTCTTTCGAAACGGCCGTCAATTTATATCTGACGTCGGCATATATCAACGAAATGCCCGTGCGCGTCGAAGATAAAAGTTATTTTAAACTCGCCCGCATATATTTAAGAATAGCGTGGCTCTACCGTGAAAAATACGGTTCGGTCGATAGCGCATCCGAATCGGTCAAGCTGAAGCAGATATTTAAAAATTTAGACGAGATCGACGCGAATTATTCTAAATTGGAAGCAAGCGTCACCAAACTGTTAGCGAATATAAAGAACAGGCTTACCGAGCTCTACGGCGGAGAGGCCCCTATGAATAATCCGTACTACGCCAATATAGCGACATTTCTTTCAAGCATGAAAAACATTACCGCCGGCATCGGGCGCGTCAAAACTACGGCCGTCCTCGATCAGCAGGGAAAACTGCTCGGCGATAAGGGTGGCTCTGAAAATAAGCCTTATTACAACTTTCCCTCGTACGTCGATTTCCTTATGTCGCTGATGTCGAACTGGCCCGACCTTCCGCTCAGCGAAAAGGCTGCGCTGTCGCTCGCGGTGAAAAATTATACGCTGTCTTACACCAACGAAGACTTTTTTGACACTCCCGAAAAAAGGCTGAACGCGGTGGACCTGATTGAAGACCTTTACGTGCGGCTCGACGATTACGACAGCGCGCTCAATTACATAACCGAAATATACCGCAGCGGCACGAAAGACCGTCAGGGGCTCTACAACAAAATGAATTCGAAAAAGGCCGACGGCACATATCCGACGCAGGCCGAAAAAGACCGCATGGAGTCGCAGATCGCCCGCATAAATTCGACGCTCTCAAAGACCTCCGACAAAAAGAAAGACCTCGAAGAAAAACGCATCGCGGCGGCGCTTCCGAAGATCACGGCGATCATCGGTCAGAACCCTCAGATCACGGAGGCGGAACTTATCGTCCGTATAGGCGAGATCGGAGTTTCCGAGTCGGTTTACGGCGATCTTAAAGAAAAGAATCTGATCCCCGTACTGAGCGGGCCCGATACCGACATCAAAGACAACGGCGCGGCCGAAAAGGAAGAACACTCAATAGTATAAGCGTGAATGAATCACGCGTTCCATTTCCGCGATTGATGTTGAAAAAAAAAGCGGAATGTGCTATAATATTTGTGAAAATTTAATTTTTATAAATATCTGACGACGACATAAGCATAAATTAAAGTTGAACTCAGCGGATAAAAAGCGTATAGAGTATAGTAAACCGATACTTTATTTAAAGGGGAAATGAAGTCATGATGAAACACGAAACTAAAGTCAAAAGCGCTCTCGACCATTTTATGAAAGCTTACGAAAAAAAAGATGTTAACGGCGTCATAGGCCTTTTTTCGAACAGGCCCGGAGTCGTTTTCATAGGCACCGGCTGCGACGAAAAATGCCTTGGCCTCGATAAATTGAAAAACCAGTTCGAACGTGATTTCGTGCAGTCGGAAAAGGTCCACGTAAGCCAGAAATGGGAGACCGTCTCTGTTGTAGGCGACGTCGCCTGGCTCGCCGCCGAAGTGGATTTTAAAACGAAGATCCATGGAAAAAGCAAGGAGTTTATGACCAGGCTCAGCGCGGTGCTCGAGCATCGCGAAGAGCAATGGCGTTTCGTCCATATGCATATTTCGCTTCCGCCGACGGAACAGAGAGCCGGCGAATCCTTCCCGACCTGCGACCTTTATTAAAGTTATTTAAACGGGTAAATCCGATACATATAACGGCCGTCCGAAAAATCAGTTTCGGCGGCCGTTTTTATTTCATTTATTTACTTTGAACCGTTTCGAGGCGCGCCGGGCCGGGCGGCAGGCACTCAGGCGTTTTGCCGTCTGCTTTTTGCAGAGGCGCCGAGTTTCGCGTCGATTTCCATTATCATAAAATGCGCCTCGTCGATCTCGGCGGCCCGCGGATCTTTCATCGCGCACTTTATCGAATAGAAGAGGCCGGCTATCTTTTCGCACTTGAGGAGATATTCGGGCGGAAGAATATTCAATTTGACTAATTTATCGTTGAATTCGTAAGGCGTTTCGGCGGGCATTTTTACGATGCCGTTCCTCGCGAGCGCGGCGGTGAATTCAGCGTAGAAATCCGGCCGCGCGGAGCCGGCCAGCGAAAGTATTCCCGCTATCCTGTAAGACGAGCGCGCGTCTAAAAACAGGCTCAGAAACCGGAATGCCGCCGGCTTTATCCACCGCGAGAAGGTTATAACGAAGATAAAAACGAAAAAAGGCGAAAACAGGAGCATATTATATTTGAAATTTTTCGCGAAACTTTCGCGGAAGCGCGATTCTTCCGGGGCGCGCCCGTCGCCGCCGCCGCTGAACGTCATAGCGGCGTATTCCATGGCACTTTTAAGCGTTTCGTAAGTTTTTACGAAAAAGCCTATAATGAATTCGTTGCTGTAATATGAAACGTAGTTTTCGATGTAGAAATTCAGGTTGTCGATATATTTGTTCAAAAACGAAAGGAACTTGAACCGCGCTTTTTCGCTTTCGATGGAAGCGGCCGTGGGGTCGAACGCCACGAAGCCCACGTTCGGAAAATATACCTCGACCCACGCGTGGGCGTCGCTGCCTCTTACAAGGAAGTAATCGCCGCTCTCGTTGTACTCGGGCGAGGCGAATCCGCTGACCAGGCGCGCGGGAATTCCCACCGACTGGCACATAAGCGTCATCGCCGACGCGAAGAACTCGCAGTGGCCTGCCTTGATCATGAACAGGAAGACCTCGTTCGGATCGTAGTTGGAGTCCTTGTATTCGTCGTAAAGATCGCCTACGGCGGTCGTGTATTTGAAATTGTTCTGAAGATGGCTCACTATGGCGCTTACCTTGTCGTAGCGCGAAACGTGCGGCTCGGTGAGGCGCCGCGCAAGCTGCCTGATGCGGCCGAGTTCGTTCGGGTACATGAAGTAGTAGTAGTTGGCGATCCTTAAAGGGTCGGGGCCCTGCGTATTGCGCAGCAGGTCCTCGCCCGGGTCTATGACGTAGGAGGAGGTCTTTATCGTGCCCTCCGCCTCGCTGGCGTATAAATTCTCGATGTAGTCGTTATAAAGGGTCGCCGTGGTAAGATTTATCGAGAGCGGAAAATACAGGTGCGGAACGTATCCTTCGGAGTTGACCTTCACGAAGTAGGTGGCGTTGATGAGAGTGCCGGGGGCGAGGGTCAGTTCGGACGTGTCGTCGTTTATTATGAAGTTGTTTTTACTGTCGCCGCGGACGCGGCGGCTGCCGAATCCGGTCGCTATCCATTCGCGCCGCCTGTACCAGTAACGGTTGAAAGATTTCATCTTATAATAAGTGCCGGCGTCGCCGTCTTTGGTGATGCGCATTATTATCGATGAGGATTCCTTAATGTTTTCGATCGAGTTGAAGCTGAATATCGAAGACATCCCGGCGAACCTGAAATAAAAAGGATTGAACAGATGAAGCCTTACCCGCGGCATGAGAATGAACACTGCGAGGGAAATGAATATTATATAAATAGCATATACTCTCGCGAGCCTGTAAATGTGATAACCGGTTAAACCGCCGTCCGCCGCGCGTTCGTTTTCACTTTCGCCTTCGTCCCTGGCCCCGCCGGCGGTTTCAGGGGAGGGCTTTTCGCCCGGAATCGGCAGCCGGCAGCCGCGGGCGAAATTAGCTATCAGGAAATGCGTTCCTATGATTATGAACGCCGAAAAATAAAGCAGGATCCATATTCCGCTGTGATTGGGAAGCGAAAGATAAAAAACGCCGAGATAGATCAGAAAGCTCATCATATAGTTTTTGAAAAAGGTCAGATCCAGAAGGCGCGTTATCTGATAAATGGTCAAAAAGCCGATTATGGCGAAATTTATGTTATAGCGAAGTGCTATCACCGCCACGTAAACGAAGGACAGAAGGCGCAGGAGCATTATGAACCGCGCCGACATTTTATGGTCTCTGACGAACACCGAATAGAAGGCGACCGCGAGCGCGTAGAGCGAAGCGTAAAAGAATTTATACGCATAGCGCTCGAAAAGCGGCATGAATACCATCAGCACCATGAAAAGCATTCCGGGCAGATAGATGCTCATGTTTTTATAGAACGGCAGTTTTTTAAAGTCGTCTTTTGATAATATAAATTTCATAACGCGGTTTCGCTGAGGTTTTTAAGCGATGTTATTTCCACCAGTTTGCCGCCCGCTTTAGCCGCGCCCTCCGCGGCGTCGCCGGAGGCG
>MGFH01000222.1 GCA_001791795.1 Candidatus Wallbacteria bacterium GWC2_49_35 | reverse complement strand
AATATTCGTTTTCAGACGGCGATAAAATGTTCGGCCTCGGGCAGTGCCTCGGCTCCATGAACAGGCGCGGAAGGCGCTACAGGCTTTACGCGGCCGACGATCCGAACCACACGCCAGAAAAAGAAAGCCTCTACGGCTCTCATCCGTTCGCAATCATCTCGAGCGCCGAAACCTTCGGGTTTTTCATCGACTATCCTTCCGAAATATTCATAGACGCGGGTTTCACCGATCGAAACACTCTCGAGATCACTATCGGCTCGGAAGATTTCGACCTTTATATTTTCAAATCGCCCGGCATGGGCGAAATAATTCGAAACTATTTGCGCCTGTGCGGCCGCCCATGGGTCCCGCCTGAATGGGCCTTCGGCTACCAGCAGTGCCGGTGGAGTTATCCAGATCAGCGGAGCGTAGAAGAGGTCGCACGAAATTTTAAAAAACATAAAATCCCATGCAGCGCGATATATCTGGATATCGACTATATGAAAGATTACAAGGTTTTTACCGTCGATAAAGAAAAATTCCCCGACATTTCAGGCCTGGCGGCTGAATTAAAAGATCTTGGAATAAAACTAATCGCCATAATAGACCCAGGGGTCAGGATTGAAAAAGGATACGACGTTTACGAAGAAGGGGTCGAACGCGGATTTTTCTGCCGCGATAAAAACGGCGGATCTTTCACTGCCGCCGTCTGGCCGGGGCTCACGCATTTTCCGGATTTTTTAAACCCTGAAACCCGCCGCTGGTGGGGAGCGCTTTACGAAAGGCTCGTCAGCCTCGGCATAGAAGGTTTCTGGAACGATATGAACGAGCCGTCGATCTTTTATACTCCGGAAAAACTTTCTGAAGCGCTTGAATTCGCGGCAGGCGCGTCAAAAGATCCGGAGCCCGGGCGGTTATTGTTCGACACTCGCGAAAAATTCAATAAACTCGCCAACGCCCGCGAATACCACTCGTTCTTCTATCATTCGCCTGACGGAAAAAGCCTCGTTGCACACGAAAAAGTGCATAATCTTTTCGGATTTAACATGTCCCTGGCGGCTTCCGAAGGGCTTGAAGCGATAAGGCCGGGGCGCCGCCACTTTCTGCTCTCGCGCAGCAGTTTTGCCGGAATGCACAGATTCTCGGCGGTGTGGACGGGCGATAATTCAAGCTGGTGGGAACATCTCGGCGTCCACATGCGAATGGTCATGTCGCTGAACATGGCCGGATTTTTTTACTGCGGCGCCGACGTGGGCGGTTTTTCATGCGACGCTTCGGCGGATCTGGTCATCAGGTGGACGCAGCTGGGCGCGCTCACGCCGCTTTTCAGAAACCATTCCGCTCTGGGAACGAGGCATCAGGAACCGTGGGCATTCGACGATCATACGACCGGCATAATTAAAAATATCATAAGGCTCCGCTATGCGCTGATCCCGTATCTGTATTCTGAATTCATGCGCTCGGTGAACGAACTTACGCCTTTTATTTCGCCGATTTTCATAAAATTCGGCGACGCGGTTTCAGCCGAAATAGAAGACCAGTTCATGGCCGGCGGCTCTCTTATGGCCGCGCCGGTTCATATCCAGAATGCCTCCGGGCGGCACGTTTATCTTCCGGAATCCAGATGGCTCTACTGGCCGGCCTCTTCGCCCGACATACGCGAAATGGCCGTCATGGAGCCCGGAGCGCACTATATTTCGGCGCAACTCGACGAAACACCGATTTTCATAGCCGAAAATTCGATGATCGCTCTCAACCTCGCTGACGGCGGCGGCGTCTCTGATGCCGTACAAAACAGCCTGCTTGTGATCGCGTTCGTAACGGATAAGGCGTCTTTCGTTTACTACGAAGACGACGGCGAAACGCTCGCTTTCGAAAAAGGAACTTTTTCGAAACTGAATATCGAAATACATAACCATAAAGGCGTTTACGATATAAAAACCGCCGCAAACGTATCGCCGCTCTGCCCGCTGAAAGTAAAGGCCCTCTATTTTGAAATTTATGATGAAACCGGTCGGATGACGGAAATAAAGACCGCGCTTTAGACGGATTATAATCAAAATGGCATATCTTAATAATTTGTAAAAATGAATATTTTGACAAAACCGCTTATTATGATATAATTAATTGCCGTTGTTATTAGCTGTCGACAGAAACTGCGCTTCTGAAGAACAGCGCAAAAGGTTAAACCGCCCGGCGCAAAATATGAAGAGATTGAACTTTATGACACAAAACGCCTGCGACATAGTTTTTATAGCCAACCCTCTCGGCTGGGACGAAAGATCGCGCATGGACATAAAACCGGCGCTGAACCTTCTGTACCTGGCTTCATATATAAACTCGAAGGGTCTTTCTGCGAAGATCGTCGACGCCGGCACCGGAAATATAAGCCTGCAGGAGGCCGTCGAAAAGGCTCTGGACGCAAAGCCGCGCTTTATAGGCGCCGCTTTTTATCAGGGAAGCATGGACGTCGTTTTAAACTTCTGCGCGGAAGTGAAAAAAGTTTCGCCGGAAATCAAAATTATCGGCGGCGGACCTCTTATGACGGCGCTTCCTGAAAAGGTCCTGTCATACAAGCAGATCGATATCGGCGTCATCGGCGAAGGTGAAGAAACGCTTTACAGGCTGTTGACGGAAGCGCCCGGCGATTACGGCGCTATCAACGGCATCGCCTGTAAGGCCGACGGTTTCGTAAAAGTCAGTCCTAAAACTTCTTACATCGAAAACCTCGACTCGCTGCCTTTCCTTGATTACTCGCTCATCGATATGCAGCCTTATTTCGACCTGCAGAAAAAACTCGACGTTCCGCGCTCGATCTTTATGACGACCTCCCGCGGATGCGCGTTCAGATGCACTTACTGCGCCTCGCCTTTTTTGTGGCCCGGCAGGGTAAGGCGCCACTCGGTCGATAGAATTATCGATGAGATCATGTATCACAGGAGTAAATTCCGAAAGATCAATATAGGTTTTCTCGACGATTCGTTCTTCGCCGATAAAAAATGGATGTCCGAATTTTTAGACAAAATCCCCGGGACCGGTTTGAATTACAGCTGCATAGGCCGCGCCGATCACATAAGCGAAGAGATCATCGGCCGGCTGGCTGAAACCGGCTGTAGTTTCGTTTCGATCGGAGTCGAAACCGGCAGCGAGAATAAACAGAAAGAACTCAAAAAATTTTTAAGCCTCGGCGCCGTGATGAAAACCGTCAGACTTTTTCACAGGCATAATATCTACTGCCGCTGCTTTTTCATGATAGGCTTTCCCGGCGAAACTTTTTCGGAAATGGCCGAAACCATAAATTTTGCCGTCGAACTCAAAAAAAACGGCATGAGCGACTGCACTTTCTTCGTCACCAACCTTTACGCGGGAACGGAAATGTCTAAAAATTTCGAAGAGGAACTCTGGAAAACCATGATCTATCAAAGCGGTGAAAATACGACGGGCGAAACTTCGAAAGAGCCCGCGGTAAAAGATTTTGGCGAAGAAAAATTCAGCCGCTATTCGAGCGTTCCCGCGGTCAATTTAAATCAATACTTAACAAACGTCCAGCTCGTGGAACTGGTGAAGATCGCGTACGGTAAAATTAACGACGGGCTATATATCAGCGAGGCTGAAATAGAAGCCCTGAAACGGTGATAAAATATGTTGATATACAGGCAGGAAAAATTCGGCGGAATAATTTTCAATACCGAAACCATGGGATATAAATTCGTCGAAAAGCTCTCGGTCGAAGAAAACGCGAAGATCGGGCGGATGATCCCCATGCTCGTGGCGAACGAACGGACTGACATCGTATCCGCACCTGTTCAGGTTTATATAGAACTCACTCAGAAGTGCAATCTCATGTGTAAGCATTGCTTTACGAGCGCTTCAGGCGCCGCTTCAGAGGGCATTTCCACGCAGTCGTGGCTCGGGATACTCGATGAAATGAGTTCCATCGGAGTCATCAACGCCCGCTTCACCGGAGGCGAGCCCACCGTCAGAAGCGACTGGTACGAAATACTGTCTTACGCGAAAAAACTCGGTTTCGCCGTATCGCTTCAAACCAACGGAGTTTACAAAGATGCGGCCGAAACGGTTAAAAAGATCGCGGGTCTTGATATCGACCAGGTCACGGTCAGTCTTGACGGCATCGGCCGGACCCACGACGAACTCCGCGGCCACGGGGCGTTCGACAAGCTCATGGACTCCATGAAACTCATGAAGGCGGCCGGTATAAAGCTCCGCTTTAATACGATACTGACCAGGACCAACGCCGCCGAAATGCCTCAGATATTCGATATAGTCAGCGAGTACGGCGTTTCAATAAATCTTTTTTATATGCGCTCGCTCGGAAAAGGCGCCTCTAACGCGGCAATATCTCTTGATTTCGAAGAGCACGCCAGATCGGCCGCCGATATCATCGAGCTTTGGAAAAAATACCCGATGATCCACGTCTCTCATTCAGGATTTTACGTTTCCAGGCACACCGCGCCGGACTCGAAATTTCCCGATATCAGTTATCCTTACGGAAATATAGCCATTTCAATCGCGTCCGACGGCAGTTACTGGCCGCACCACTATTCGATCTATCAGGGCGATAATTTCAAACTCGGCAAATTTCCGTTCGAGCGGATCATCGATATCTGGAGCGGCTCGAAAAAACTCGACGGATTCAGAAAATGGCTCCTGTCGCTGCGCGACCGCTGCGAAAAATGCGGCGAATACCGCAACAGATGCTCCGGCATAAATTTTGAAATGGAAATAGAGAAATTATCGGGCCGCGCGGCTGGAAATCCTTTCTGCATAAACGCCGAACCGGTTTCTTCGCCGCACGAATACCTGGAGGATTGATCGAAATGGCCGGCAGCAAAGGAATAAACAGCATTAATGAAACGCCTTTAAAACTACCGAACCTGGAATTTTCCGGCGAAACTTTAAACGCGCTCGTCAGGCGCGTTTCTGATAAAGATACGCTTATAGTGACCGATCCGTTCAACTATCCGAAGATCGGGGACACGGGCCTCTCAGTCGCTGTCGTGCGCAATAACGACAGCCTTCAGATACCGGAGTTGATCTCTTCGTGCGCGTACACCAGAGTCGTGGCCGTCGGAGGCTGCGCCGCGCTCGACATCGGCCGGGCCTGCGCCGTCGGAAGATCCATTATCGTAATTCCGACGATACTTTCGACTTCGTGTATAAGCCTCGATAGAAGCGTTATAAGATACTCCGGCGTCAACAGGCTCGAAAAAACTATACTGCCCGAAAAAGTCATCATCAGCCTTCCGGACTTGCTTTCCATGCCGCCGGCGGAGCTCGCTAAATGGTGCCAATCCGGATTCGGAGACCTTTTCACGATGGTCGCGGCCTCGATAGACCTTCAATATAAAGCCGGCGAT
>MGFH01000221.1 GCA_001791795.1 Candidatus Wallbacteria bacterium GWC2_49_35 | reverse complement strand
GACGGTATTTTTTTTATGAGCGCGTTTTTCAGACCGTCAATCTTTTTAATATAGTTTTTTGCGCATATTCCCTTTGAACTTTTTTCAAACTCGCTTTCGAGCGTTTCGGCCAGTTCCCTCATCAGCGAAATGAGATTTTCGTTCTCCAGCGTGAACGAAAGGTCCGCGCATGCGGCTTTGGCCTCCCGCGAGACGATCGAGCGTGCTTGCTCGTAAAAACCTTTTATGTCGCGCCGTTTTTCCACCCGCTCTCCTTCCTTCCATTTTGCCGTGATCAAATCTTCGACGGTTATCAGTTCGATGTTTTCCAGCGCGGCGGCCTCCGGAGGAACGTTGCGCGATATGGACAGATCGATAACGGTCTTTTTCCCGCCGCATTCTGCCAGATCGCCCAACCTGACGCAAAAATCCATATCGGCGACGTCGAATATAATAATATCGTGATATTTGAATTCTTCGGGACCTGCTTCGGCGGGGAGTTTAATTAATTTGACCGCTGTGCCGAGCTGCCTTAAGGCTTCGGCGAGGTTGGATGCGAGTCGTCCGGCGCCCGCTATCATAACACGCGTTTGGGCGAGCATTTCGGCGCCGAAACGGCCGTGAAGTTTTTTCAATATGTTTTTTTTGAAGATATTGCGGTCGGTAAAAACCGGAACCGTGTTTCTTACCCTGGTCACGCACTTCAATCCGGCGCCGTAGATCCTGTTAACGGTTTCTCCGGCTATCGAGGCTTCGCGGCAGCGCTTATAGCTGTCCTTGATCTGGCCGAGGACCTGTATTTCTCCGATATCCTCGGATTCGAAGCCGCTCATTACCGAGAATAGGTGGCGGACCGCCTCCGTGCCTTCCGAATAATAAAGCGCGCCTTCCTTCACTTCGATAGCGCGCTTTTTTAATATGTCCGTGAAATACCTTGCGAGCCACGCCTTTATTTTCAGGGCGCCCGCGTTATGGGACGGCCCTTCGAGTCCCGGGACTGAAACAAGAATTTCATATCTAAGGCAGGTCGATACGACAACCGCCTCCGCCCTTCTGAATTCGCGTTTGATGACCGCGAAGACGTTCAGGAACCGGGCGAATATTTCTTCGTAATCCGAAACGAGCCTTAATATTTCATCTTTCGAAACGAGTTTCGAATTTACTCCGTAAACCGCTATTAACAATTCAAAACTTCCTTACATTCTTATTATGCCGTCTGAGGGGGGGTCATGCGCGGTATCAAACTTGAAAAGGGTCTTAAGGTCTTCGCCTATGCCGCTCAGCGCTCCGGAAAGGTTTAAGGCATCTTTTTTCTGCGGGCCGTTTTCATCCGCGCAGGGCTTAAGGTTTAAAGAGTATTGCGGGCAATCCCCGCTGAAGGACATTTTCAGATCGCCGTAAAAAGTTCCGCCGGGATTTGAGATCACCAGGCCGCTGAGCGCCGCCGTCGTGTTTCTGGCGCTGAGCGCCGCGCTTATTTTCGAGCGTCTGAGACCGAAAAGGCCGTCGATCTCTATGTCCCTGAAACCGCCCGCCGCTGAATAGAACCGGCCTTTCGCGCTTTTCGAAGCTGAAACTTTGAGCGAGACCGCCGGGGAATTTTCCGCCACGGCCCCGCCCCAGGATTCGTCGCCTTCGTCGTAGTCGAACGCTATAAAATATCCCGCGTCTTCGGTTATGGTTATATTTTCGTTGTGGAAGGACGGCTCGTATTCTTTGAAATTTATGCCGTATGTCATTTTAGTCTGCTGCTGATAATTTTTGATCTCTCCCGAAAGCTCCTGCCAGCGGCCGGCGGTTTTCATAATAAACGGTCCGCGGAATTTGAATTCCGAGGCGTCTCCTTCGATCCTGCCGTTGATGCGCTCGAAGGCGAGCGATAATTTCTGCGAAACGATATCTACGTTTTTGAAAGCTATGACGGTCTTGTGTTCCCAGCGGCTGTAATCCGATCCGATGCCGTTAATGAGGCTTTCGACGTCTATTGCGCCCGTCGAGTAGTAAGCGTTAACCAGCTCGCCGCCGAAATATTTTTTCGCCGCGGCAAAATATTTTTCGGCGCTGTTGTTTTCCGCCTTCACGCTCAGATTCACTTTGACGTCTCCGCGCGAGAATATATCCGATATAGTTCCGTCCACGATCATCGCTATTTCCTCGAAACTCACTTTCGATTTTATAAGTTTTATCGAATCTTCGTTAAAATTTATATTCAGCAGATCGCCGGTCAGCTTGTAAGGGCTTTGCGGGGTTTTTATGACCAGGTTTTTCACAACGGCGTTGCCGAAGATCTGAAGGCCTTCCTGCTGGGAGTAATTCAGCACTGCAGAAGCCAGAAGGACGCCGTCTTCGATCGCGCAGCCGGGAGCGGCATAGTTCGCAAGCCATCCAAAATCGGATAATTTGACCCTTTCGGCCTCAAAATAGATCTTCATGGTCATGGCGTTGAGGTCGATGTCGCCTTTTATGCCGCAGGACGGTATTATTACGGCGCCGCCGTGGAGCATTTCGATAAGCGACTCGAAATAGTAGGAATTCATGAACGTGTTTTTGGGAAATATTTTCAGGCGGGAGAAATTGAAGGCCGATTCGTTCGGCTTGTTAAGGCTTTCGAAAACGAGCCTGAGTTCGTTGATGTTGATCTTATTTATGAAAAAGGGTGCTGCCGGATTGTAAAACAACCCTGCGATGGCGATTTTGGCCGAGTCGAGAAGCCCCGCGAAGGAAATGCCGCCGGCGGCCGAGCCCGGCGCTATATCAATCCTGACGTTTTTAAGATCGAAACTCCGCAGACCTATCTTCCGGTTTTTAAGCATGCTTAAAAAAGAATAACCGGCGCTTATAGAGTCTGCCCTGAAACTTTTTACGCCGGAGCGCTCCGGCTCGACTTCTTTAGGGCACATTTTAAAGCGGTTGAGCGACGCGTCGCTCAAATAACTTCCGGATAAATTTTTAACGCTTATTTCGCCGCCCGAATATTCGGAAAGTATCCGGGAAACTTTCCGCCCGGCGTATTCTGAGCCGAGTGCAAAATAAGCCGCCGCCGCCGTAAGCGCCATTATCGCCGCCGCGGCCAGGGATATTTTAAAAAATTTTATTATTTTTTTTAACATTATTACATCACCATAAATCATTTCGGCAAATATATCCGCTAATATACATATATTTAAAAAAAATAACGCGGAGCAAAATATTACATCCGCTCCGCGTTATTATGTTCCGCAGTGTTTTCCGGTTTATCTTATGACCCGGTTAATCGTTGGTTATGATATGCGTCTGACCGGCTTTGAGGTCGATTCCAGAGCCGCCGGCTGCGCCCTGATAGTAGAATATGTTCTGCTGACAGCGGTCTTTTGCTTGAGCTTCGGAGCCGGAGAGTCCGTATTTATAGTAAAATCCGTTCGACGAAGTGTACCAGGCCATCCAGATATCCGTGTTAGGCCCCATCATCGAAGGCGGAAGGGGACTTCCGCTGAGATCGACGTCGCCGGCGATCGAAAGCACATAATTTCCGGCAGGTATTATTATATCGGGGTCCGATCCGACAGGATAGGACATTATTTTAATAACGCCCTGAGCGTCGGCGAATTTAAGCGGTTTGATGCCCGATGAACCGCCGCCGTCGCGCAGATCGAACAATTCGAGGTAATACCTTCGCGGAATGTTAAGCCCGTCGGTCTTGTCCAGCGGTCCGCCGAGCGACAGCCAGTAGTCCTCACCGCGCATTTTAGCCTTGAGCGTGGCCGGCGCCTGCAGATAGAATTCGCCCTCGCTGTAATCGGTGCCGTTGGTAAGCAGTTTTATGCCCGTGATATGGCCGCCCCATACCATTACGGCGAAATTGACGTTAGGCGTAGCGGCGTTTTCGGCCACGGTTACGCTCGCGGAAGTTTTGCCGTCGAGCGTGTATATCTGGCTCATGAACAAGCGCGCCGAATAATCGGAGCCGATGCCGACCCAGTTGGAAAGCGAAGTTACGTCCTGTACGCTGAAGTTGTTGTAAGTTCCCGCGGGCACCTTCTGAATCTCGTATTGAGAGTTGGTGCGAGTGTAGGAGGTGGTGCCGAAGGTGAGGCCCCTGTAACTGTACATTACGTTGAACGTCGCGCCGCCCCAGTTCGAAGAAACCGTGGGATGGCCGGTTACGGAATTCACGGTAGGCTCGGAAGCTTCGTGCAGATGGTTGTAATCGGTAGGCTCGGAGTTTACGGTATTTACGTTGTTGTCGTAATAAACCGTTCCGGTTACGGTGCCGAATTTCGGATAAAGCCTGGCTTCGACGTTCGCCACGGCGCCCGCCGATACGCTGACGTTGTTTTCGGTCGTGTCGGCGTAACCGCTTGCGGTATAGGTTAAGCTGTAGGTATTTCCGCCCGGCACTTTTATGAGGAAGCGTCCGTCGGCCTGAGTTGTGAAGGTCTGGTCGAATCCGCTCGCCGAGGTGACGCGCAGCGAAGCGTTAGGAACGAAGTAATTCGTGTTGAACCTGTTATAGCCGGTAACGCCGTTGTACAGATTAAACCCTTCGGTCCATATCTTGTCGTCGTAAACCTGGCCCTGAAGGCTGCCGTATTGTGATTCGCCCACGGTCATGGCGATATCTATCGAGCTCGGGTTCGTTCCGCTCGAATTGAGCGTCACGATGTTGTTTCCTGTAGAATCGCGCCACGGGCTCGGGGAGATGTTGCTGCCCAGGTACCTGTCGTAAATGGTGAAGCGCTTTGTACCGTCCGGCGCTATGGGAACGTCGGTGACCACGAACGTCGAATCGCTCTGCACGAAAGTGTCGAAGGTGAAGGAATGGTAGTCATAACTCACTATGATCGTGTTGAGCAGGTTCTGGAAAGCTCCGCCGTTGGCGGTGAATATCAGTGAGTCGGCCGAGTCCACATAGCCGTTGGCGTTCGAATCCAGATATGCTTTGCCGTAGGCGGTGATGCTCTGCGGCTTGAGCTGGAAGTCGAGGCCGTTATAGGCGAGGGGATAAGTGTTGATATTCGTGCCCGGGAACGACTGGCTTATGTAATTAGAGCATGAGACGTCGAAATCGAACCTGAGCGATGGCAGCTGGATCTCGAACGAGCCGCCTGAAAGCGTCGGAGAAGAAGTTACCTGATAATACGTGCCGTCGTTTCGCTTATATTTAGCGACGACCGTCGCGCTGCCGACTCCGGCGCGTGCGAGGTTATTCGCCGTGGAAGCGAGATTGTATACCTTCGAATCGTATACGGTGCCTTTAACGGCCACCGTGAGGAGTCTTATATAGAGCGTGCCGATATCGTATTTCTGGCCGGCGCTCAAAGTGACCGTGCGCATGACGTCGTTGAAATACTGGTTTGTGCCGGTGCTGCTCTGTACGGCAAGATCGTAGGGACCGCCCTTCTGGATGCCGGTGAGCTTGAATTTGCCGTCAACGCCGGCATTCGTCGTTTTCAGGACGGTGCCGTTCGTCAGATTTATGGATACCGAGAAATTCGGCGAAGAAACAGGTCCGCCGGTCAGTTCGTCAAGTACGGTTCCGCTGATCTCCGCCAGGCTCGAGGTCATCTGGATATCGGGCGAAATAAGGTAGGTCGTCGTGCCGGTGCCGAGAGTGAAATTCCTGAAGGTGATCTCGTAATCGGTGGCCGTCAGTTCAAGCTGTTTCTGGTTCACAAGATCCACGGAAACCGTCGTGAGCGTGAAATAACCATAAGTGTCGGTAGTGACCGCGGTGACGTTCGTATCGCCGATGATTTTGACGGTGACGTTTGAAAGTGCCTGCAGATCGGCGTTTACAACCTTGCCGCGCACGTCCCTGGTCGATTTTGCCATTGAAAGGTCATCCATCGTTATGTCGTCGCCGGTAGTTCCGGGTGAGGTGACGGTCTGCGTCTTGTAGCCCAGCGAAAGCGCCTCGAAATTGACGTTGAACGTCGTGGTGCCGCTGCCGATAGCTACGTCGGATATGGTGTATTTGCCGTCCGCGCCCGTGAGCGCGCTGTAAGACGTGCCGTTGATGGTCACGTTGATGCCTGATATCGGGTTGGTGGTGTCGCCGTCGACCACCTTGCCGCGGATGGTCACGGTGTTTCTGTACATCGCTATATCCACTTTTGTCCGCTGGCCCGAAGTTATCGTCTGCGAGAAATCCTTCTTCTGATAAGTTTTAATGTTGGTGTTGTTGTTAACCGTAATTATGCCGGTCACGGGGTTGAGGTTTTTAAATTCATACTCTCCGCCTACGCCCGTGGTGAAAGGCGATGCCGGTGTGAACGAGGTGCCGAATGTCGAGGGGATGGATATGCTGATTCCCGTTATTCCCTGCTCCGCTCCGTCCTTCACTCCGTTCTTATTCTCGTCGAAGTATATGACGCCGTAAATGTCGCCCTGCCTGGCCTGCATTTGAATGTCTTTCGTAACGGAGGTGGTGTTCGGAAGGCCCACCGTTACGGGTAATGCGTAATAACCTTCGGCTACGGATGCCGGAATAGTGAACCTCAGTTCGTAATTTCCAAGCTGCATATTGGTAAGGTAATATTTTCCGTCAGACGCCGTAGTGTAGGTATAGCTCAATGTGCCGCCGACCTGGGTGGCGGTGACGGTTATGTCTGAAAGAGGTTTGTCGGCGCTGGCCTGATATCCTGAAACGCTGTTGGTCTCAAGATACATCACGCCTGATATCGAGCTGAAATTGGTTGAAAGAAAGACGTCGTCGATGACCTTGGTGGAAGTTGAAATTACCTGAACGCCCGCGGCCGTATAGGTCGAATAGGTCGGATCGGGCTGCGATGCGGCGTCGAGTTTGATGAAGTACAGGCTGTAAGTCCCGGCGGGAACGTCGGGGATCAAAAACGAGCCGTCGCCGGCCGTAGTCACCGGCGTTATGGTGGAGCCCACTATTGAAACCTGTACGTTCTGCAGCGGAAGGCTGTTTTGCGTGTCCTTTACGCGCCCTGAAATGCTTCCTGTGACCTTGCTCATCTTTTCGTAAATGGTTATTTCGCGGGAAGCGTTCGGCGTGTTCTGCATAATATAGTTTCTCTGGACCGTCACATACGAATCCCTTGTGATGTTCATCGTGAAGGTTTCGTTCGTGTCGGTTTCGTCTTTATAGTAAACGAGATTGGTTATGTTGAAATAACCCGAACCGTCGGTCGTGGTGGTTATGTTCTGGTTGTTGAGACCGGCGCTGACTTTGATCGTAGCGCCCGAAAGCGGCGCAAGAGATTCGGTGTCGACTATATTACCGGAAATACTTCCGGTCGGATAGGCCGTTTTTACTATGACCGCGCCGGGGATAACCGTAGTGGAGGAGTTAGTGACATTGACTATGCGGTTGCCGCTGGGGCCTTCGAGCCACGAGGTCGAGTTGAGCTCGGCGTAAGCCGGATCGAGCGAAGCCAGAGGCGGATTGACCGTCAGATAATAACTTCCGACGGGCAGATTCGTGAAAGTGAACGTGGAGTTGGTTTCAACCGTAACGCTGAAGGGGACGCCGCGGTAATTGGTCGTGACCTTGAATTCGCCGGTCATATATTTGACGTGCGCGTCCTTGATCTTAACCGTGTCGCCGACGTCGTAGTAATAGTTGTTGTTGGAATCGAGGTAAACCGTGCCGGATATATTGCCGACGCGCGGGTCCATATAAAAATTCTGCGTGTGCGAAAGCTGCGTAGTACTCAGAACGACCTCGTTCGAGGCCTGCTCGTTGTCGATGTAGTTCGTTGCGCTCGCTTTGAACGTGTAGTTCGAATATACGGGTATCGTCATTTGAAAAGATCCGTCATATGTGGTGGTGGCCGTTTTCGTGTACGGCACGCCGTTTATCGATGCCTGCACGAGTGCGCCTGCCAGATAGTAATCGGTTATGCCGCTTATCACTCCAATTTTATCGTTGACGATCTTGTCTCTGACGCGTCCTTTGATCGTCATCGTTTTCAGGTTGACATAAATAATGCCGAGGTCGGTCGTCTGTCCGGCGGTGACCAGGGCCGCGCGGCTTACTTCTTCGAACATTTTCAAATTCGCGCCGGTCACGGCGTGTTTCACTTTCACGTTATGCGAGCCGGAAGGAATATTGTCGAGGGTGAATTCGCCGTTGACCTGTGACACCGTGGCCGTTACTGGCGTCGCGACGCCTGAAAGCGTTATTTCGGCCTGGATCGGATCGGTGAAAAGCGACGATTTGATGGGATAACCGGTTATGGAATCATACACGGTGCCCCTTATTTTACCCACGTTAGGCGTTATCGGGATATTTTGTATTTTAAGAGGA
The DNA here is from genome assembly GCA_001791795.1 of Candidatus Wallbacteria bacterium GWC2_49_35. Taxonomy (GTDB): domain Bacteria; phylum Muiribacteriota; class UBA9980; order UBA9980; family UBA9980; genus UBA9980. The sequence goes on along the minus strand of MGFH01000221.1, from coordinate 2,849 downwards.
GTGGTTTCGTTATTGACCGAGATGCTTACGTCATCGCGCGTCTGGTAGCGGAACGCGCCGTTGACGGTTATAGTGTCGCTTATGCTGAGCGTGTAGTTGGTGGCGGTGTTCACTGGTATGGCGTTGAAGATGTAAACGCCGGAATTGTCGGTGTCCGCTTCGTAAGTGGTGCCCTGGATCTTGACTTTGATGCCTGAAACGCCGCCGCTGGTAACGGAATCGACGATCTTACCGTAGACGAGGCGCGACGCTTTAGACAGTTCGATGTCCTGCGCGTTCGTTATGGCGCCTTCCGCGGGCGCGTCCGCCTGTTTGGTCGCGACGCCGTATCCGAGCGCGGAGCCGTCGCCGACGATCGTGTACTGAGCGACACCGCCGTTATTGGCGAGTACTTCGTTGAATATATAACCGCCAGTCGAGTCGGTCGTGGTCGTCAGGCTCGAAAAGCCGAGTATTTTAACGCTGATGCCCGCGATGCCCTGTTTCGGATCGGTCGTGTTGAAATCTACGACGCGTCCGGTAAGTTTGCCGGACGGCTTGTAAAGGCCGATATAAATATTGGTGAGGCTTGAATTGGCGGGCAAAGTTACGGTTTTGGCCGAATCTTTGTAGTTAGTTTTCGAAGCGCCTATATTAAGCGTGCCGAAATTGAGCCCGGTCAGTATGAAGTTGCCGAGCGCGTCGGTGGTAGATGAAACCGTCGTGCCGCTCTGCGTGACCGCCACGACCGCGCCGGCGACCAGCGGCTCGTTGTCGAAGGCGCCGTTTTTGTTAAGATCTTCGAATATGACGCCTGAAACGTTGCCCTTGGTCTGGGCGAGCTCTATATTGAAGGTCTGGAATCCTTTTAATACCGAGTAAGATTCGGTATATGAACTGTAATTGGCGTTAGCGCCGGACCCCGAGTTCGATATGATCGAAATGTTGGATATCGGCAGGTTTTTAAGCGAATACGATCCGTCGCTCTTGGAAAGATCGGAGCCCAGGTCGCCGCCTGCGGCAGCTCCGCCGCTGGAAGCCAGAACGCTGATGCCCGAAAGCGGAGTGTCGCCGCCTGCGCCGCTCTGATAACCTTTGGTGCCGTTGGTTTCGAGATAGACGAAACCCGTGATGGTGCCGTAGTCCTTTTTGAGCTGGATCGTGAGCGGGCCTATGGTCTGGCCGTTATATGTGAGCGTTATGCCGTTTTTGACCTCGGTCGCGTATTCATTCGCGGAGACCATCAGCGCGTATGTTCCGACCGGTATGCTGCTGAACTGGAAAAATCCGGTGCCGGCGGCTGAAACGATTGGATTTGCTACGCCGGGGTATGTGAAATTCGACAGCGCGACGTTCGCGCCGGGTATGGGGATATTCGTGTCAGCGTCGACGACGGTGCCCATTATGGTGCCTTTGAGTTTGGTTATTTCGGTTTCCAGTTCGGAGATCTGGTTTACCTTGCCGCCTTTGACGTCTATCTGTATGGTAAGGCTCACGTAATCGTTGCGGCCGATGACCATGGTCATGGACTGACCAGATTCGACCTTATCGTTGGGTATAAATATCTTTTCAAAAACGAAAGCGCCGCTCGAACCCGTGGTCGTGGATACTTTGGTGAACGTGACCGAGTTCGTGTCGGGGACGGCGACCTCTACGTTGACGCCGGCGACGGTGACTTTGGTGTCCTTATCGCGTACGACGCCTATGATCGAGCAGTAGTTCTGCGAGGATGACGAGGGAACGAGTTCTATCGGATCGATGTTGTTCTCATTTTTCTGAATGCTTCTCTTGCTCGTCTGGCTGACGTAACCAGATTTTGAAAACAGCATTATATATTCGGATTCGGGTGTGATGTTGATGATTTTGAATGAACCGTTGGCTGTGGTTATATCGTAAAGACTGGTGCCGAGAAGCTCGACGCTGACGCCCGCAAGAGCCGATTTAGATACGGAGTCCAGCACGGTGCCTATCAGCCAGCCGTATTCGGTGGGCGGGACCTCGTCGACTGGTTCCATCATAATGTCCTGGACGAGAGTCTGTTCAGAAGATAACTGTATCGTCTGTGCGAACGCTTTGTATTTTTTTACTGAAGTGGTTTCGATCGCGGTTAAAATGAATGTCTTACCGGCGTCGACGTTTTCTATATGGAAATATCCGGTCGCGCGGCTGTAGTCGCTCGGAAGTCCCGAGTCCTGAAGCGTGACGGATATGTTTTCGACAGGTTCGCTTGTGACGCGGTTTTTGACGACGCCGATGATCTTTCCGGGCAGCATGATCTCTGCGCTGCCTGAAGACTGCAGAGTTATATCCACTTCCTTGAGCGCTATGTTGGGTAACTTGATTACGTTAGCGCGCTCCGCCGGCTGGAAACCGGCCTTGGAGGCTTTAATGACATAAGGGGCCGAGCCCGTTCCGGTCGGCTGGACGTTCGACAGTACATAGTTTCCGTTGGCGTCTGATATGGTTTTAATAATGGGGGAAGAATCTTTTATTTCGACCGCCACGTCAGGCACGCCTGCAAGTGTATCGCTTCTTTTGATGATGCCGGATATCGAGTCGGGCGGATAGGACGGTTTGAGTCTGATGCTGATATCCTGCGGGCCGTTGGTGACCACGACGTTCATGGTCGTCGATTCGTAGCCTGACTTCGTGGCTTTGATAATATAGGAGCCTATTTTGATCTTGCTGAAAGTGAAAACGCCGGAATCGCCGGTGTTAGCGCTTTTAAGGATGACCTGCTCCTTGCCGACCTCCGCGATAGACACGAAAACGTCGCTTAAAATCAGGCCTGTCTGATCGTTTAAGGACGTCACTTTCACATCGTTGGCAGACATCATGTCGAGTACGGAGGAACTGCTGCCGCCTCCTCC
>MGFH01000220.1 GCA_001791795.1 Candidatus Wallbacteria bacterium GWC2_49_35 | reverse complement strand
GCTTATGATCTCGGCGTTCCCCGACGCCGCCGGATTCACTAAGAGAACCGGCCTCAACCTGACCGACGACGAAAGGCATGAAATATTCTCGTCGTTCAAATTTTTGAAAGAAGCGATAGTGGCCACCCGTCAGATAAGGGCGGAGCTCGCGGTCTCTCCGGGCATCCAGATAAAACCGCTTTTCGTCTGCAAATCCGACAGGATCAAAAACGCGCTCGAATCCAATGCGCGCTGGATCAAAACCGTAATGCGCGCGGAGGAATTAAGTTATAAATTCGAAATGACCGAAAAGCCCAAAGGCATGGCCGTAACTTCGGTCGTCGCCGAAATGAAAGGGCTCGCGGGCGAAATGACGCGCGTCGATATTTATGTTCCGCTGGCGGGACTCATCGATGTCGCTAAAGAAAAAGAAAGACTGGAGCGCGAAATAGCGAAGGCCGACGAGGAGCTCGTCCGCGTCAACAACAAATTGCAGAACAAGAATTTCGTCGAACGCGCTTCGGCCGACGTCGTTGAAAAAGAGCGCGCAAAACTTGAAAAATACGCGCAGATAAAAGAAAAACTGATATCGACGATAGAATCGCTCGAAGATTAAATAAAGCGAAGGCAGTGATCGATGGGCGCCGATGACAATAATATCATAATAGAGGCCGCGAGTCTTGATGAGGCGCTGACGAAGGCGTCGAAGCGTTTCGGCATCGCGCGCGATAGCGTTAAATACGAATTCGTAACCGATTCGCACGACGACGCGCCGCCCGGCCGCCGCGGCTGGGTAAAAATAAAGATCATCGACGATTTTTTCGCCAAGCACGAGCGGTTCCGCACCGAGATATCGATAAATAATCTCATAAAGGAAGCCGAAGCTTTCGCCAATACCAAAGACGGCTATATAAGGCTCGAGGTAGTCGGCGACGACATAGTGCTGACCATATACCCGCATATCGGCATTGGCAAGCCCGTCACTATAAAAGACGCCTACGAAAGACTGAACAACCCGCGTTATTTGAACCTGGCAAGAAAAGCCGTCATGGCCGCTTTTGAACTGCGAGGCGTACGCAAGCCGCAGATAGTGGCAAGACTCAATCCAGACTATAAAGACGTAGACGCGCGTCCCGTGTTCGAGGTTTCCGACGACAGGATGGCGCTTTATTTAAAATTCGTCCCGCCGCGCGGCATGGGCAGATATCCTAAATACGAGGAGATCGAGCGCCTCGTGTTCGAACTCGGCGTAAAATCGCCCGTGGACAAACTCGTGGTTGAAAACGCTATTAAAAACAGGGTCAGCAACTCGTCTTTTCTCATATCGAAAGGCGAAGAGCCCGTCAACGGAAGCGACACCCGCATAGAATGGACGCTCGAGCGCACGGGGCCCGAAAAAATAGTCTATTTAAGGCCCGACGGCTCGGTCGATTTCAAAAGAATTTATCTGCTGTCGAATATCAGAAAAGACCAGATGATAGGAAATATCCTCAAGGCGAGCGCCGGCATCGAAGGCAGCGACATCTACGGCGCGGATATCCCGTCCAGACCGGGGCGTGAAAAGAGCGTCGCCATAGGCAAGAATATTTTTTTAAACGCGGAAGGCGATAAATTAATATCGGCCATCGATGGCCAGGTCAAATTCGAGTGCGGCGTCGCCAACGTTTATCAGGTATACGAATTATTCGACGACGTGAACTACAAGACCGGCAATATCGATTTCGCCGGGTCGGTCATAATTAAAGGAACCGTTCTGGACGGGTTTTCGGTAAAAGCCGGCGGCAACGTCTACGTGGAAAATCCCGTGGGCGAAGCGACGATCATTGCCGAAGGCGACATATGCCTTCCGGGCGGGTTCATCGGAAAGAACAAGGGGTATTTAAAGGCGGGCAAGAGCGTATTGCTCAAATTCGCCGAAGGCGGCGTCATAGTAGCAAAAGAGCGCGTGGTGGCCGATATGGTTATAATCCACTCGAAAGTGACGGCGGGCGATAAAATAGAGGCCATCGGAAAGCGCGGCCAGATAATAGGCGGAGAGCTTTTCGCCTCCAACGAGATAATCGCCAAGACCATAGGCGCGCCGGTAGGAGTTGCCACCAAACTGAACCTCGGCTTCGACACGCTCTCTCTCGAATATTTCGAAAATCTGTGCAACGACCTGAACCTCACCGAAAAAGAGATTGAAAAGCTATACCAGGCGCAGAATTACCTCCGGATGAGCACGGCGCGCGGCGAGAAAAAAATAGAGGGCGACACCGGGGAAATGGTTAAAAGGCTCGATGTGACGCGGGCGACGCTCGAAACCAAGATCGATTACCTCAGGGGTGAAAAGGAAAGAGTGCTCAAGGAAATGAACACCGAAACCAGGGGCGTCGTAAAGGTCATCGACGTAATGTACGGCGGGGTCGTCATCAATATAAAAAACGTGCTGTATAACGTACACAGCAAAATTATTTCATCGGCATTACATTTAGAAAACCAGGAAGTGAGAATCTTTCCACTATGATTTTTAAAGGATATTCGAAGGCAAAATACAGCAACTGGCTATACTACTCACCGTATCACACGCTTTTCGACGCGGGCGAGGGCATCAACACCATCCTCGAAGAAAAGATCGTCGCGATAAATAACATAATACTTTCGCACGGCCATACCGACCACTATACCGGCCTGATCAATATTTTAATGACCAAGTTCGGCCACTATTACTCGACCGGCGAGTTCAACGATCTGGCTATATATTATCCGAAGGACGACGCGGCCCTGATCGCCTATATCAAATACATCAGAGAGTTTTATAATCTCGGCGACAACAGAAAGGAATTCAAGATAAAGTGGGTCGAAGTGGAAGCCGACCGCCGCTACGAATTCAACACCAAGCTCGACACTTACCTCGAAACCTTCGGCGTAGAGCACACTAAAGACGTCATAAGCATAGGCTATAACGTCATGGAGCGCAGAAGGAAACTGCGTCCGGAATTTGCAAGCGTCCCCCCCGAAAGCGTAAAAAAACTCATCGACGAAAAAGGACGCGACAATGTCATTTACCTTGAAAACAAAAGGACGATCACTTATTGCGGCGATTCCGTGAACGCGCCGGTCGATAAATTCATGGATACCGACATACTCATCCACGAGGCCACTTTTTTAAAGACCGACGACCGCTTCGGACAGCTGCACTCTACGCTCGAGGAGGCCTTCGATACCGCCGTCAGGGCTAAAACCAGGCGCCTTATACTTATGCATATTTCAACCCGCTACAAATACGACGAAATAAAGACCGAGATCGGTAAAATGGTCGAAAAATATTCGACGGCCGGCATCATAAAGGTCGATTTTATCGTGCCCGGAAAGATATTCGAGGTTTGATCGTTAAATTTAATTTTAATACTTTAAGCAAAAATATTATAACATTTTTATAATATTTGAAAAATTAAGAAAATTAAAGATAAAAGCAAATAATCGAAGATAAAAAAGCATATTTAAATTCACGCATAGTAATTTAGGTTTGAGTAATTTTATGTTTACATATAATATCATCTAAGTATCAAACACGGAATTAAAGCGCGGTAAGCGCTTGAAATATTGTGCGATTGCGCCCGGCCGGCCGGCCGGATCATTCAGATAAATTCCAATATCATAATAAAAATAAATCTTTTCACGAATTACAGGGAGGTGTTAAAAAGATCATCAGGACCTTTACAGCCAATATATCAGCATATTATAATACCGATATGTTGCTCGCCGGTCCTTTTTCTAAATTATTTCCAGGGAACGTTTTCCAAACGAAAAATTCACATTTTAAAAAGGAGACTGGTACTAGTGAAAAAATTTTTTAGTTCGATCTGCATAGTCATCATGTCCGTGCTGGTGCTTAATTTTAGTTACGCCATAGCTCAGGAAGCTGAACCCGAAGCGGTTCCCGAAGCTCCCGTGGTTAAAAAGGCCGTCAAAAAGGCCGTCAAAAAAACAGCCGTCAAAGCCGCCGCAAAAAAAGGCGAAACGCTTTCCAGCCTTATTAAAACCTTCAATTCCGTCCACAAAGACATCGAATTCGCCCAGAAATACGTCAATCCGAAATCCGATGAATTCGACAAAACCATGGCAAAAGCTCTTGCAAACGATCTTTTAAAATGGAAAAAAGCCAAAATACAGATCAAAAAACTCAAAAAAACTAAATCACCCAAACTCGAAGCCAGCGAAGAAAAGTTAAAAGAACTCGAAGAGAATATCCTCGCTAAATACACTGAAAGCGCCGCTCCCGCCGAAGAAGAAGCCGCTTCCGAAGAAAGCGCCGTATCGGAAGAAGCAGTCGCTAAAACCGAAAGAGGAAAAGAGATACTCGAAAAACTGAAAAACAAACGCGCGAGCGAAGAAGGCGCCGAAGCCGCTTCCGAAGAAAAACCCGCTGAAGACAACGCTCCCGCCGAAGAAAAACCCGTCGTCAAACAGCCTTCGAAACTCAGGATCAGCCCTTCCAGAGCGCTTTATAACAGACTCGAAACCGGCGCCGAAGCGACCACGCGCCTGACCGTCAGAAACCAGGCCAGATCGACCTATGAAGGCACCGTAGTTCCTATAGAGAACTGGATAACCGTTAATCCTACTGTCGTCACCATCGAACCGGGCTCGTCGATAGACATCGAAGTCAGCGTCGTCGCTCCTTCGGCCGCGAAAGCGCGTATCGAAGGCACCGTCGAACTCCGTACCGAAGGCGAATCCTCGAAAAGAATTCCCGTCGTCGCAAGGACGAGATAATCATCCGGCACGCCATTTTTGCGCGAGCATAAACGGGGCCGCCGATAAATAATAAAAACGCCGTGTGTGAATAGCACGCGGCGTTTTTATTAGATAATAGATAATAGAGAACAGTGAATAGTGAATAGATAATGATTAACAAAAATGCAAATTATTATATTATAATATACTTTTTATTGATATTTGCCGCCGGGGCTGTCTTTTCAGGCTGCGGCGACAAAGGGCAGACCGTTAACGTCGAACCGGGCGTGGTCGAATTCCAGCGCACGCTCAACATAAACGACTATATCAATTTAAGCGGCGATTTCTGCGACGCTAATCCGGTAAATTCGCAGACCGCCTACGACCTCAATTTTTTCTACGCCGGATCGTCAGCCGAAATAGGCCTTCGCGGAGGCTATTATGATTCAAGCGGCGTCAAATATTATTTGAAATTCTCCGACCTCGGCGCGGTAAAATACGATATCGTCGATACTCTTCCCGCCATAAGCGCCTACAACTCCTACTACACCGACGTAAAAACAAATGTCGCGTACCTGCCTGAAACATCGAGCGTGACGCTTTTAAAAATGAACCATGTGTACTCGATATATAAGTGGACCGCCTACGGAGGAAATTACGCGAAGATCATCATCGACTACATCGATTCGACGAATAGAAACGTCACCATCAGAGGGGCTTATCAGCAGAGGCAGGGGTATAATCTTTTATATTAGTGGAGAATGGAGAGCGGAGAGTGGAGAGTTTTTGACTGATCGAATTAAATTTAATTTGAATAAGCGCCTTTTTAAAATATCAAAAATCCTTTAGTTCTCCACTCTCAACTCTTAACTCTCAACTAAAAAAAAATTATGGGTTTTAACCTCAATTTAAACAAAGAAATTAATTATAGTGAAAAGATAAGGCTGCCGCGGCTCGAGGGCGGGGGCATAATTTTGACGTACAGATGCTCCAACCGCTGCAAACACTGCCTGGTGGCCGGATCGCCCGAACGCGAAAATAAGTGGCTTTCAAAAGATGAAGCTGCGGAAATTTTCAGATTCATCAGGAAAAATTCGCCGGACGCCGAGATACATATAGGCGGCGGCGAGCCTTTTTTAAATCCGCGGTGCCTTATCGAAACGGTAGAGGCGGCGGCGAGTGCCGGAATAAGGCTTTCATACGTCGAAACCAACGGCTTCTGGGGTAATAATTCAATTAAATTCGAGCCCGTGTTAAAAGAATTATTTCAGATGGGGCTGCGTTCCATTCTGATATCAGTATCGCCATTTCACGCCGAATTCATAAAACCGCAAACCACGATCAACGCCATAAAACTCGTCAGAAACGTTTTCGGATATTCAGGCGCGTTCGTATGGATACCCGAATTTCTGGAACTTCTTTCCAGATACGACGCCGATAAAACTATCGATCTCAAAAACATCGGCGATGATATCATCAAGCGGGCCGGCGACATGTATTATCTGATCCCCGGCGGCAGATGCGGATATTCAAAACCGGCGGTCGCTGACAAAAGGCCGGCCAGAGATTTTTTCATAACAGGGTGCGAACGCGAACTTACATCCACGGGACATTTTCACATAGACGCATATGGAAATTACATGCCGGGCGGACTTTGCGGCGGCATTAAAATGTGCGATTACAAAGAGACCGGCGGCGAAATTTATTTAAACGACAGGCCGCTGCTTAAAGTTTTATTTAATGAAGGAATCAGGGGCTTGTTCGATCTGGCAGTAAAGGAAGGATATATTGAAAACCCCGAAGGTTACTGCGGTAAATGTCATTTATGCGTCGATATCAGAAACTTTTTTTTCAACCGCGGCGGTAAAAATGAATTCATCGAACTCGCGCCCGATGAATTTTATACTACG
>MGFH01000219.1 GCA_001791795.1 Candidatus Wallbacteria bacterium GWC2_49_35 | reverse complement strand
GCGACGACGTAAAAATGGTCGCCGTTCCGGCGTCCGAGATCGCCGATAAGATAGGCTCGATGAAACTGCTGAACATGGTCCTGGTCGGCTCCTTTATGTCCAGCTCCAAAGCGTTTTCAGAAGCGAGTCTTTCCTACGCGCTGAAAAAATCGACCGGAAAGCATCAGGACATGCTTCCTTTCAATGAAAAGGCGATCGGCGAAGGCACCAAATACGCCGGTTAAGTTTTTGTTTTCTTGATTTTTATGAATTTTTGTGCTATAATACTTATACTTGAAAAAATCGGCAAAAAAACGAGTAATATAAACCGCGTTAAGGCGAGTAGCGAGTAAAGATTAACGGGTCAGGTATGAATGAATAATGTTGAAGCCTGTAAATAATTTAGAAAAAAGGGCTGATAGTAATGTCATTAAAAATCTATGTAAATGGTGAGTTTGTCGATAAGGAAAAGGCCGTCGTGTCCGTTTGGGATCACGGATTTCTTTACGGCGACGGCACTTTCGAAGGCATCAGGGCTTACAGGGGATGCGTTTACGCATTGCGCGAGCATCTCGACAGGCTTTATGAATCCGCGAGAACATTGATGATCGACATGCCCGTTACGATCGAAGAAATGGAAAAGATCGTCGCGGAAACTTTAATAATCAATAACTTCGAAGACGCCTACATCCGTCTCGTCGTTTCCCGCGGCGCCGGCGATCTCGGCCTCGATCCGAGAAAATGCTCCAAGCCGACGCTCGTAATCATCGCAGATAAAATAAAACTTTATCCCGAAGAATTCTACCAGAAGGGCCTCGAAGTCGTAACCGCTTCGGTAAGGCGCACTCCGGTCGATTCGTTCAACGGCAAGGTCAAATCGCTTAATTACCTCAACAATATTCTTGCCCGCATAGAGGCGAACAACGCCGGCGTAGGCGAAGCGATAATGCTCAACCACGACGGCTATGTGGCCGAATGCAGCGCCGACAATATTTTCCTGGTAAAAAATAAAGAACTGTTGACTCCCGCGGAACATCTCGGCCTGCTCAAAGGCATAACCCGCGATTCCATAATCAAGGTCGCGCGTTCCATGGGCATAACCGTTCATGAAACCATATTCACCACGCACGATGTTTATAACGCCGACGAAGTGTTCCTTACCGGCACCGGCGCCGAGGTCGTAGCGGTCGTCCGCGCCGACAAGCGCATCATCGGAAACGGCCTTCCGGGCCCGATGACGCTTTCGCTGCGTGAAAATTACAATAAATACGCCACCACCTACGGTTATAAGCTGTGCGATCACATCGCTAAATACGGCAAAAAAACTCAGGCGGCGAGTTAATCGGTAAATCCCGAATTTTAAATGAGTCTCATATTAAGCGCGGCCGTCAGGCCGCGCTTAAATAATAATAAAAACAATTAAAAACGAGGTGTCCAATGCAGTTATACGACCAAATCTACAAAGACATGATAGACGCTAAAAAGGCCCGCGACGAATTTAGATCCGGCGCCCTGTCGTTTATCTATGCGGCGCTCAAACAATATAAAATCGACGCGCGCAAGCAGAACGACCCCATCACCGACGAAGAGGTCGTAAGCGTTTTGAATAAAGCCGCGAAGCAGCGAAAAGATTCGATCCAGATGTATGAAAGCGGCGGCAGGACCGAATTAGCCGATAAAGAAAAAAAAGAACTTGAGTTACTGATGAACTATCTTCCGAAGCAGTTAGGCGAGGCCGAAGTGGCCGAGCTCATCAAAACCGAAGCCGCCGCGCTGAGTATCGCCTCCCCGAAAGATATGTCGAAACTGATGGGAGCGGTCATGCCTAAATTAAAAGGCAAGGCTGACGGCAAGCTAGTTTCGGACCTGGTCAAAAAATACGTCAGTTCTCTGGGCGCCTGATTTTATTTTAAAAAAAGCTTGAATTAAAATCAAATAATTAATAGAATATAATTGTACTTGGAAAACTTATTTAAGAAAGCATTGCATAACTGTTTTATGCTTTGAATTTTGAAAAAAATAACGGCATGCTGTAAAGGGCGGGTTGATTATGCGTTTGAAACTTATCGGATTACCGGCGTTCTGCCAGTGTTTTGTCCTGTTTTTATTAGCCGCGGTCATTTTTCTGGCGGCGTTTCATTTTACTGTCCCCGCCGCATATGCCGGCGTCAATTACGTTATCCCCGTCAGGGGCACGGTCGAGTACGCGATGTTGAGTTTTATCAAGCGCGGCCTCGCGGAGGCCGATAAAGCCGGCGCCTCGCTTATTATAATCGATATCGATACTTTCGGCGGCCGCGTCGACGCCGCTATCGAAATCTCCAAACTTTTACGCGAACTAAAAAAGCCCGTAGTGGCCTATGTTTCTGAAAACGCATGGTCGGCCGGCGCGCTCATCGCGCTTTCCACGCCTAAAATTTACATGTGCAAAGGCTCGTCCATCGGATCGGCCGAGCCTAAAAACATGAGCGACTGGTCCACCGACGAAAAAATGGTGTCGGCCCTCAGGGCACAATTCGAGTCGGTAGCAAGCGCCATGAAGCATCCTGAAGACCTGGCCAAAGGAATGGTCGATAAGGATATCGAGATCAAAGACATAAAACCCAAAGGCAAATTGCTCAACCTTACCTTCGAGCAGGCTCTGAAATATAAACTTTCCGAAGCAAGCGTCTCTTCCATAGATGAGGTGCTGGCTCTCGAACACGCGGTGGGCTCTTATATTACCCACGAACAGTCGCTGGGCGAGGGCGTGGCGCGTTTCGTTTCAGATCCCATAGTTTCAGGCATTCTGCTGAATCTGGGCATTCTCGGCCTGACGGTCGAATTCTGGATGCCCGGGCATATCGCTCCGGGGCTCGGTGGAATCATCTGTTTTGCGCTATTTTTCTGGGGGCATACGATCGCCAACGCCGGTTCCATGCTGCCCCTGCTGCTTTTTATCATCGGCATATCGCTTATAATGATGGAAGTTTTCGTTATTCCGGGTTTCGGCCTGACAGGCCTTCTCGGCATAGGCCTCACTTTCGGCGGCGTTTACCTCGCGTTTCCCGATCCGCATGAAGCCGTTAAGGTTGTTTCGGTCTCGATTATTTTAACGACGATAATTATTGGAGTGTTTATAACTTATTTCCCTACGTCTAAAATGTTCAAACAGGTCACGCTTTCTGCTTCTATTACAGGCGGCAGCGGCGCGAAAATGGAAAACATTAAATTTTTAGGAAAGACCGGAGTAGCTATAACTGATTTAAACCCGGCCGGCCGCGCCAAAATAGATGGAGAGACCGTCCAGGTGGTCTCAGACGGCCAGTTTGTCGCCAAAGGCGTCGAAGTTAAAGTGGTTTCGGACGAAGGCAACGTAATTACGGTAACGATCGTATAAAGCGAGATGATATCATGGAAGATTTTTTAAGGGTTGTCCTGCTTGTCGCGATATTCGCGGCCGTGGCGCTCGGCTATTATTTTTATACGGCGTCTATCCTGCCGATCGTTTTGATAATGCTGGCCGGGGCGCTTATAACGCTGGAGATATTTTTTATACCGGGGTTTGGCATAATAGGCCTGACCGGCTTCGTGCTCGGCGCGTACGGCGTATATTTGAATATGAGGCCCGACGCGATACTGCTTGCGCTCGTCCCGACGGTGCTCCTTTCTTTTTTCATGGTCAAAACGCTCGCTCAGACGCAGTTGTTCAAAAGTTTCATACTGACCAGCACCATCTCGGCTGATAAAGGCTACAAGGCGACGAGCGAGTCCGCCGACTGGCTGACCGGCAAAAAGGGCTTCGCGGTTACCGACCTCAATCCCGCCGGCAAGGCGGAGATCGAAGGTAAGCGTTTTTCGGTGGTGACCGACGGTCAGTTCATTCCCAACGGCGCCGAAATAAGAGTCCTGTCCAACGAAGGCAACGTGATAAGCGTTACGAAGGCCTGAAAAACTGAAATCAAATAGTATCAAAAAAATATTTATGTAATCTAATATATAAAGTGGAGGTTTATTAATGGTTAACGATTTATTGCTGATGCTGTCTCAGGGCGGCAGAAATTCCGACGTAGCCGAAACCATGCTGGTTCTGGTGGTAGTAGGTATTATCGCTTTCATCGGGTTCATCATGTACATGGTGCCTATACGCCTGTGGATAGCCGCGTGGATGTCCGGCGTAAACGTCGGCCTGTGGACCCTCGTCGCTATGCGCTTCAGAAGGATCGTTCCTTCGGAGATCGTCAATCCCCTCATTCAGGGCGTAAAAGGCGGTATCGACTATCTCGAGATATCCCAGCTTGAAGCCCACTATCTTTCGGGCGGTAACGTCGAGCGCGTCGTTTCCGCGCTGATAGCCGCTCAGAAGGCCAACATCAAGCTCGACTTCAACAAGGCCGCCGCAATAGATCTCGCAGGCCGTAACGTTCTCGAGGCTGTTCAGATGTCGGTTAACCCGAAGGTCATCCAGACCCCGAAAAACTCTGCAGTGGCCCAGGACGGTATTGAACTTCTCGTAATAGCGAAGATCACCGTCAGGGCCAATATCGATACGCTCGTCGGCGGCGCCGGCGAACCCACCATCATCGCGCGCGTAGGTCAGGGCGTAGTCGCGGCCATAGGCGCGGCTAAATCATATCAGGACATCCTTGAATCGCCCGATAAAATATCCAAACACGTCCTCCAGCAGGGTCTCGACAAAAACACCGCTTTCCAGATACTTTCCATCGATATCGCCGACGTCGAGGTCGGCAAGAACGTAGGCTCCGTGCTTCAGATCAACCAGGCCGAAGCGGACAAGAAGGTCGCCCAGGCTAAAGCCGAAGAGCGCAGGGCGTTCGCCGTCGCACTCGAGCAGGAAATGGTCGCGCGCGAGCAGGAAATGAGGGCGAAGGTCGTCGAATCCGAAGCCGAAGTTCCGAAAGCCATAGCGGAAGCCTTCAGGGAAGGCAATCTCGGCCTCATGGACTATTACAAAATGAAAAACATACAGTCCGACACCGAAATGCGCCAGTCGATAGCCGACAAGGTTTAGTGAACGCAGGATCAACGAAATAACGGACCTTAAAGGCGGTATTTCATGGAAAAGTTCATATTCATAGTTATAATTTTCATAATCGCGACGGTCGTCGAGTCGTTCTCCACTAAAAAGGGCGGAAGCGGCTCGAGCTCCGGCGACGAATGGGACGCGAGCGAGTTTGACTTCACCCAGATCAAAAGCAAACAGCGGACCGACGACCAGAAGATCTTCGATGAGATCAAAGGCGAGCAGCCGCGCGCCGAAAACGAGCGCAGCCTTGAAAACGAAAAATATTTCGAAGGCGTGTCGACCTACATCGAGCAGCCGACCTCACAGGCAGATTCCTATATCGATCAGCCGACATCGCAGGCCGATTCGTACAAAATAACCACCGAGCCCGGAAAACAGATGCATGATGACGCTTATAACCTCAATACTTCCGGCCAGGTGGTCAAACACAAAAAAGATTGCTTCGAAAAAGCCAAGGTCACCGTGTCCGCTGACGTCGACTCGCAGTATGCCCTCAATTCTCTTGGGCAGCTGGTTTCAAGCGGTGCCGTGGTGGACCACCAGGCCGAGCGGACCGCGATCGAACGCCGCGCGACTAAAAGCAGGCGCAGGGCCCAGAAAAATCTTGATTCGAGCGCTAAAAGCAACATGAGCTCCGCGCTTGTCATCGCGCAGACCGGAGATGACGATAAAGGCAACGAAGAACTCGATATCATCAGTTTGTTCACCGGTCCTAATTTAAAAAAATCAATTTTAGCGTCAATTATACTTGACAAATCAAAATTTTAGAGTATAATTTATTGATTGCGTAA
>MGFH01000218.1 GCA_001791795.1 Candidatus Wallbacteria bacterium GWC2_49_35 | reverse complement strand
AGTGCGCTACGTTTATTCGATAGACGAGTCGCCCATAGAAGAAAATTTTTACGATATCAACTGGAGCACTATCAAGTATAAAATGCCGCTTTCCTTTACGGACATTTTCACCGATTACTTTCTGGCGGCTCACACTGTCGAAACCGCCTTTACGAAGGCTTTAGACGAGGCGCATAACGTCAACGGCGTCATCGGCCCGATCTACTATTACAGGGTCTGGGCGAAGGACGAACACGGCGAGCTCCAGATGATCGGTTCCCCGTCGAAGCGCTTCTGCATCGACCTGACGCCGCCCGTCGTGGCCGATCTCCACGTGTACTACGACCGCGAAGGCGTAAGGCTCGACGGCGATACTTCGCCGCTGGTCGAAAAAGATTTCACCGAAGCCGGCACTAACGGCGTGGCGCTTCTCGGCCATACGCTTACCCTGTGGGCGTTCTGCACGGACGAGATCACCGCCGACCCGCGCAATTTCCTCGAAGGCAAATTTTTCATACGCCGCAGCGGCGTCGCGACCGACCCGTGGATCGAAATTGCCGCGACCTGCGAAGTCGACACTTCCATCTTATTCGAAGACGGCCGGTTCGCGTTCAACAGGATACCCGAAAAGCATCCGAACGGCTATTACTGGTTCGCGTTCTACACCATTCCATATAATTCCGACCTTACCTATTACGACGTCGATTTCCAGATATCCGACGCGCTTGGCAACCGTTCTACGAAGTTGAGTGAGTCGCCGCTTTCCGAAATTTCGGATATGACCAAAAAGCAGTTCAAGGTCGGCACTATAGGCCTGAACAAGATATCGGTATCGCCGACCCTGCGTTCGACTACGCTCAATATTTACTGGCAGCCTTTCGTCAACTGGCGCGACTCGAATTCGGTCGATCATTACATAGTCTCGATAGGCGACCTTACGCCCAACCCGTTCGAAACCAGTAACTGGGTCGACGGAGAACTCGCATCGTGCACCCGCGAGATCAGGACGGAAGGCAAGTTGCCCATATTCATCATGCCGGTCGAAAAGATCGGCACCATCGGATTCGGCGTTGATTATAACGATCACGTCTATTCTTTCGAAGATCCGAAATCGATTATCAACGCTAAAGATGGATGGATCGAATCGCCCGTTTCAGGCAGCTATTTCTCCGCCGATGTTAAAAAGGTCAAAGACGGCATGTATTCGTGGTCGAATTTCGCGACCCCTCTGCCGGGCGCTTATACCATTTATAAAGACTACAACATAGCGCCGGACATAAAAGTGGCTTTCGGCACCTGGATCAAAAAAGAACTTATTTCGTCGAAAACCAAACTGCAGGCAATATGCTACAATAACGCCAACGAGATAATCAATCCCAAC
Organism: Candidatus Wallbacteria bacterium GWC2_49_35; assembly: GCA_001791795.1. GTDB lineage: Bacteria > Muiribacteriota > UBA9980 > UBA9980 > UBA9980 > UBA9980. Next base: position 10,877 of record MGFH01000218.1, on the reverse strand, counting down.
GCGAACGGCGTTACATTCGAAACTGATTACGACAACGTTTCAAGCGACGCATGGGTACATTACTACCTTAACGTCAACGACAAGCCTTTCTTCACGACGCCTCCCGGCTCCCGTAAGATAAGGGTCCAGATGTCGGCTACCGACGGCAGCAAGGTTTACGTCGATCAGTTCGGCTTCGCTTCATACGCCGAGGCGACGGTCGATTTCACGCCGCCGCAGAAGCCCGATATCACCGTAGGCGTTTTCAATCATCATAACAACACTTACGATTCGGCGACGATCTTCGGATATTGGGACGGGCAGTGGGATATCAAGGGTTCCGCGTGGCTCGACGAGCCTTCGAACTTCCCGACGCTGCTTTCGGCGAACCTTGTCGACTTCAACGCCGATTCCGAAACTAAGAAGGTCGGCCAGTACTCCTACAAGGTTATAAACGCTTCCGTGGATGCGACCATGGGATATTTCAAGAACGCCGACATCAAGCTGAACGTAGAAGCCGGCGATATCCTCAGAATATGGGCTAATTTCCAGTCGGTGGGCCAGGGCGAAAAACAGCGCGCCATCGAAAACTTCGCCGTAGCCTTCTCTGACGGCACGTCATGGAACACAAGAGTTTATTACGGAAACAGCGCGGCCCCGCTCGACGCTGCTTTCGTTGCCAACGGCCTCGGCGGCGCTTCTTACACGAAACTCGGAGCCATCCCCGATGCAAATACATGGGTGCCCCTCGATATAAACATTTCAGACATAGGCCTTGAAGGAAGGCAGATATCCGGTCTCGCTTTCGCGCTGAGCGGAACTTACGAAAACGCGATAACTCCCGTTATAGAATATGACACCATAGCCGTTTTCGTGGACTTCATCGACGTGCATTCCGGCGCCGGTGTTAAAAACTATCTCCCGCAGCTTGAAATTAACAGAGACGTTATGAAAACTTCCTTCCAGGACTTTTCAACGTTTAAAACGGAAGACGGAGTTTACCAGTCGGGCTTTATGGCGTCCCCCGCATTCGACGACGCTCAGTTTAAAACGATGGCACAGGTTTCGAACGAAGTGGCGTTCACCGATAAACTTTCGCTGCTTGTTTCGTCCGACGACGACAATCTATCTTATTCGCGCACCGGCCTTACGCCGGCTGAAAACGCGGCGGTCGTTCCCGTCGTGCTTTCGAAGAAACTTACACTGGCATGGCCCGGCGACGGCAGCGAAGAAGTGGAGTATAACGGCGGAGCCATCATAGTGTGGACTTACGTCAATAAAGTCGATTACGCACGCGACAGCCTTTCCGAAATAAATATAGGCGTCGAGTACTCTACGCTCGGCGAGGCAGGGCTTCTCACGGTAGCCAAGTACCGCGCCGCGGCTTTATCGCCGAAGTCGAAACGGCCGCCCGAATTCTCGATGCTCCGCGAACCTTTTGACCTGCTATCCTCAGAAGTGCGTTTCAGCGCTCAGATGTTGGATGACTACTCGCTTTATAAACTGACGGATTCGTTTGAAAGTGAATTGACCGGAACGCTCGCATTCAAGAGAAATTTCATCGACGCAGGCCGTATGCCGCCCGCTAACGGCGAATGGGTCCCGCTGGTGATACCCGCGTACCGGATCGTGCCTGAAGGCATAATCGTTTCGAGCAACGAAAAAATAAAGATCAAATCGCTTACCATAGAGGCCGCCAACTGCAGCATTTACGTCGATCACATCGGCAAAATTACCGCGTTCAAGCAGATAGGCGACTGGCAGGGCAACGTGTCCGACAAAATATTCGTTCAGGACCACTCGTCGCTGACCGATTACGAGATACACAACCCGGAGCAGAACGTTGATGGCACCGAATCGATCAAATTAAAAACGACATATGCAGGCGAAAGGAGCTTTTATTTAAGGCTCAAGCCCGCCGAACCGCCAAGCGTCGAGAACCCTCTGGGTTTCGACCCCGCGGCTTACCAGCTGGCGGTTCCTTCGACCGGAGGCATACTTTCGCTTAACGTTTTTCTCGGTACGAACGAAACGGTACTTCCAGAAGAGCTCATGCTCGAATTCCACCGCGTCGGCGACGCCGCATACACTTTCTATCACAGGGCTTACTGGGGCGTTCAGAATATAGTCATCCCCGGCATCACCACATTCGACACGCCGGAGCATTACTATATGGGCGCGATCCCCGACGTGCGCGGCGGATGGGCCGAACTGCTTATACCTACCGAAATACTTGCCATGAATACATATAAGTTCGACGGTATCCGCATAAGAGGTCAATCTAAAAAAGCTGCCGGCTTTGAAATGTGGGTCGACCGCCTCGGTATGCTCGGCGTAGTGCCGCACGTAGGCGAAAATGTAAGACATTCGGTTTATACATGGAACCTCGACGACTACGTTTTCTACTCGATGCGTATCAAGAGCTGGGACTGGGTGCTCAACGAATCCGGCTACGCCTATTCGAAATACGTGCGCAGTAAAGACAGGACGCCGCCTCTCATCGAAGCGTCCATGCCGCCGCGCATCAACTATCAGGGCCTTGGATACACGGCGCCGATGGGCGGGGTTTACTATGTTAAAACATATGCCGACGCTTCGACCGCCGAAGTGCCTCTTGTTTTCAAGAAATCAGACGGCAGCTATGATCCCGGTATGGAAGTAGATCTGTCCATAACCACCGAAGATTATCTGAGCTTTGAAACTATCGATTCCAGCCGTAGTCTCGGTAATAAGGTCTCGATCGGTTACAAACAGATGAAAAACGGCGAAAGCGTCGAAATATTCCTTGAACAGCCGACCGCCCGCGATCCGCTGCCGTCGGCCGAATATATCAACTCCGAATGGCTCACCGATATACCCGGCCTCGGAATGGTTCCCGAGATCGACGTCAACCTGAATGACACCGCGAATATATGGCTCGTCGACCCTCTGAAGCGCTATTCGAAAATAAGGTATTACTTTATGAACAAGTCGAACTATATAGCGCGCCAGATCGTCTACGACGACGAAGGCAACTTCAACATCGGCGGCGATTCTTATATCGACGTAACTCCGGGTCCGCTGGCCAGACTTTCGTTCTACTATCCTACGGTGCCGGTTTTAGACGTAAAAGCGTCCGAAGCGGCCCTGATCAATTCCGAGGGCAAGGATGAACTGAACGAAGCCTCCAAGGCCTGGGTCGGCGTTTCAGCCTTTGACGCAATGGGCAACTCCGTATTGAAAGGCCATAAACTTAACTTCAAATGGACTGGATATTACCGCGGCATTACCGGAAACACCTACGACATGAACGCTACCGACATTGAAACCACGCGCCGTATGGAAATAGTTCCGGACACCAATCTGAGTTACGACCCGACCAGGCCTCACAGGACCTATTACGAGCCGCCTCCGCGCCCTTATTTCCAGATCATGCGCGATTCCGACTCGGTCGAACTGGCCGGCAAGCTCCTGACGAGCGATCAGTACAATTCGCCGGAAGTGGTCTATTCGACGCAGGAAGTCGAAATGTACTCATATACCGGCTATAACATCAGGGGCGAGGCTTACGAGGTCGGCTTAAACGGCGCCAATATACAAAATAACTCTAGCGGCCGCCTGAAATCCGGCGACGCTGAAGCGTTCTTCATAACCACCACTCACGCGGGCGACGTTTTCACCGTTACCGTTTCGAACGAAGACGAGTCGGTCGTCGCACAATCGCCGCGATTCAGAGTGGTTCCCGGCGGAATTTCCGAAATGATAGTGGAACCCGAAGAGATCGAAATTGAAGCAGAGTACGGCCAGGCTAATTTCAACGTCAAAGGTTTCGATTCATTCAGGAACAGGCAGAAGTATAAACTTAAATATCATGACGACGCTTCGTTCGACAACGCTTATAAAAACGATAACGAAAGCGCTACCTATGAGTACGTATCGACGAACGAGATCGTGGTCAACCCGCTGTGGGTTGTCGAAAGCCACGAGGTCGAGTATCTGTCATCAACCGGCAAATATGAAATAACCAATGCCGAAACGGTCGGCGTGTTCCTGTCGGAAGGCAGGACCAGCACCAACACCTTCGGCGCCGGCTGGGAACACGGCACCCGTGAAATATGGCTCGTCGATACGACAGAAACCAGTGTTACCGACGCTTTCGGAAACGTAGTCAACGCGGCCGTGTCGTACACGGGCTCTGAGTACCTTTCCAGCGGCGCGGAACTGCGTTATGGAATACAGGAGAAGAGCTGGAACATAAACGACACGACGATATTCGCCAAAGCCGTCGCGCGCATAATAGTCAAGCCTCTGCTTAAAGGTTATCTGAGCTTCAAGAACCGTGACGACGAGCCCGCTACGACGCTCGAGATGAACGCGGTCATCGGAAACGCCGATCTGAGCGACGCGATGAAATTCTACGTTCAGACCTTCAGCGAGCGCGGCCAGGTTTCAAACGCCGATTCGATCACCGAGGTCATAGTGCGCCTCGATACCGCCGAAGACGAAGTGGCGCGTCTGCATAACTGGCCCGTTACCGATCTGGCGCTCGGCCAGACCGAGCTCAGGGTAAAACTCGAGAACGGCTCGGCTACGCTCGGACTGGTGGCATTCAATTCCAGGAACAAACCGAAGATCAACCTGTATTTCTGTGAAAACGGAGGTCTTTCGAAATACACCGACATAGTTACTCCCGACAAGCGGTCGCAGGCGAAGGTGAACGTCTATCCGAACAAACTCGACCACATTTTCTTCGAACCGGATATCTCGAACTCGACCTCGCCGTTTACCGTCGTAAAGGGCCGCTCGCTTCCCGTCAAGGCTTATGGTTACGACTTCCGCGGCAATATGATAACTCCGCTCGATTACCAGACCACTTCGGGCTGGCACGCCTCCGTCGGAGAAATCAAAGACGAAACGAAGTCGGCGACGCATCTGATGGCTCTGTTCACGGCAAAAGACCTGGCGCCGCCTCCCGGCAGCGTCATACCGGTCGAATTGACACTGAGCTCGCAGGCGCTGTTCAAGAAATTGTCGGAGCCTAAAGATTCGTCCACGCGCGAGATAGGCATAACCGTCAAAAACGAGTCGAAGGGCTTCCTGAGGGTCGTCAACTTCGGTATGTTCGACTTCCCCTGCATATACCAGGAACTCGATGTCGATAAACTCGATAAAAACGGCGAATACGAGCTTTCGTTCCTTTACACCACCGGCGACGACACTTCCGACGCCAGACCCGCCCAGGCTTACGTGGGTGTGGCATATCTGCGCAACGCAAGCGCCCAGAGCGTGCCTGCCGACGACATACATATGTTGTACAGCAATACGCTTAACTCAGGCGGAAAGATATCGGGAAGGCCGTTCAAACTGCGTTTTAGAATGGACTCGACGGGCGTTTCGATGTCGGGAAAGGTCGGAGTCAATAGCTTCGACGCCGCTAAAAAGATAATCGTGTTCCTCGGCGCGCCGCCGGCTAGCGGATTGCGCCCCGCGTTAAGATACGACCACGTCACGATCGAACGCGTCAAATAATAAGATAAGGCCGTCTCATAAGATGAATGGCCGGTAATTCAAGGGAACGGAAAACGAATTAAAATTCTTTTCCGTTCCCTTTTTCTTTGCGATGCGTATAAGTAATAAAAATATTTAAAAAATATTTGAATTTACGCGCAGATATGGTATAATAATAACATTATGTTGGATATGATAGAAAAAATATCGAAATTTCTCATCGAAGCTAAATTTCAGCCGTATCCGTTTTTAAAAAAGACGCTCAATCTGCTGGTGAACGAATACGAGTTCAACGGTGCGGTAATAACGCTTATCGACGCGGCGAGCGCCGTTCCGATCCCCGCTTATATCGCCATCAATTCAGCCAACTGCGGCGACGTTTACAAAAATTATTCGCTGAAAGACGAAATGCTCCAGGATGCGGTGAACTGCGGGTCGGTCATCCATTTCAAGCGCGATATGATTAAAGTATCGAAATCCACTCTGAACAATTATCTCAGCACTTATAAAGAAAGAATAATCATTCCGATCAAATACGAACAGGAAGTCATCGGAATGATCGATATAATATCGAGCGGAAAGATCAAGGAGAACGCCTTCAAGATCGTTGACGAGGTCCTGCCCCAGTTCTATCCTTTAATGCACCAGTGGGTCAAAAATTACCACTCCCAGGTTTTCAGCAACGAACTTCTTATAGTCAACGAAATATACCAGAAGATCAATTCCACGATCAGCCTCGAAAAACTGCTCAAACTGATCGTTATGCACGCGAAAAGACTTATCCCGTGCGATCTGTGCAATATTTTTCTCATCAACGACGATAAGAACGAACTCATCCTGAAGGTTATATCCAACTTTGACGATCCCGACCTCAAGAAAGTAAAATTCAAGATAGGCGAAGGAGTTGCCGGCCATGTTTTTGAAACCCGCAAAGGGCTTATCATCGAAGACTGCGAAAATGACAAGACCTTCATGGTTCTGGCGAACCTGCCTGAAATCAAGTCGATGCTGTGCGTGCCGCTGATAGCCCAGAACGAGGCCATCGGCGTGATAACGCTCACATCCAAATATAAAAACGCTTTCGACTCGCGCGATTACGATCTTTTAAATATGCTTGCCGCGACCGTTTCGATGGCCATTCATAACACGCGCCTCTTCGAGCGCACGCAGAAGAAGGTTGACGAACTCTCCACGCTGTGCTCGGTCTCGAAAACCATAGGCTCTTCGGTCAACCTCGAAAAGGTGCTGAACCTTATAATAAACGAGGCCGCCATGGCACTTAAGGCCGATATCGGCGCGATAATGCTTTTAGACGAGGCGAGCGGCGAACTCGTGCCGAAGGTCTCCTACGGGCTTTCACAGACGTCGCACCATTCGCTGCGCTATAAGATGGGCGAATCGCTCGTCGGCTGGGCCGCGCTCAAGGGCGAAGGCATTTACGTCAAAGACGTTCTTACCGACTCGCGCTACAAATCGAAAGATTCGCTTAATTACAAGATAAAATCCGACATCTGCGTTCCGCTGATCGTACAGAACAAGGTCATAGGCGTGCTCACACTCGCGGTCGGATACTTAAAGCCGTCTTTCAACGACGAAGACATGAAACTTCTTACGTCGATAGCGTCGCAGGCCGCCATCGCCATTTACAATACCGAACTGTACGAAAAATCAGAGCAGAAGGTGCGCGAACTTACCACGCTGTATGAAATATCAAGGGCGATAGCCTCGACGCTCAATCTCGAAAACGTTCTTAATCTGGCTATGAAGATGATCAACCAGCTTATGAACACTAAGCGCTGCTCGATAATCATTCTCGGCCGCGACGGCAAGGAGATCAACGCCCGCGTTTCGCAGGGATTGTCCGAAGATATCCTGCGGCAGATAAAACTCGAAGGCGACGAATCCATTCTCAACCATGTGCTCAGAACTAAACAGCCGCTGCTGGTTAAAAACCTCGAGCAGGAAGCCGCGTTCAAAAGCGCCCAGGTGTCGCGCTACTCGACCAAATCGTTCATGAGCGTTCCGCTTTACATCAAAGAACAGGTCATCGGCGTCATCAACGTCACCGACAAGATGGATTCCTCGTCGTTCAACGAGGACGATCTGAAATTACTTGTCACGCTCGCCAACCAGATCGCATCCGACGTCGACAACGCCCGCCTTTACGAAATGGCGGTCACCGACGGTCTTACCGAAACGTTCAACCACAAATATTTCCAGCAGCATCTCGAAAAGGACATCGAGCGCTCGAAACGCTACCGCGAAGACCTTTCCATATTGATGATAGATATCGACCATTTCAAAAAATGCAACGACACTTACGGCCATCAGGAAGGCAATAAAATACTCAGAAAGGTCACTGCGATCCTTAAAAGCTCAATTCGAGAGGTCGATCTGCTTGCGCGCTACGGCGGCGAAGAATTCGCCATAGTCCTTCCGTGCACGCCGAAATCGGGCGCCTACGAGATCGCCCAGAGGATGCGCGAGATCATAGAAAAATCCGATTTCGTGCTCAGCAACCAGCAGATCAGAATAACCGTCTCTATCGGCATCGCGTCTTTCCCCGAGGACGCTTCGCTTCAGTTCGACCTTATCAGAAAGTCCGATATCGCTCTGTATCACGCTAAAAAAACGGGGCGAAACCGCGTGATATGCTTCGAGCCTGAAATAGCCGAAGCTCACAGCACGATGTGATTTTTAATTCATAAGACGATATAAAACAGTTTGTATGCAGAAGGGAGTACGTTATGAAATTACAGGAATTTTACCGCCTGGCGGTCGCGCTGGGCATTGAGTACGACCCGAGAGGGCCGGCCTGGGTTAAAAAAGCCCTGCAGCGCGCTAAAGAAGAGTATAACCGCATGACCACCGAAGAGAAGGTATGGTCGGGCAAAGAGCACACCATAAATCCTTACGACGATACGCGCGTGCTCCACGGCGAGCCGGACGTCGAGATCAAAAACAAGATACTTGTAGGCATCGACATAGGCATAGGCGAGATACTGGTTGCCGACAAGCTCCGTCAGCGCGGAAAGAAGATCGACCTGATAGTCGCGCATCACCCCGAAGGAAAGGCCTACGCCAAATACCACACAGTAATACAGATGCAGGCTGAAATACTGCATAAATTCGGTATTCCCATCAATATAGCCGACGGGATACTCTCTGAAAAGATCCGGGAATTCGAGAACCGCGTGATGTTCACCAATATCAACCGCGATGCCGATGTCGCCGCACTGCTCGACGTTTCGTTCATGTGCATACATACCCCCGCCGACAACGCCGCGACGACTTTTCTGCAGCGGCTCGTCGACAAGGAGAAGCCCGAGCGGCTCAACGACATACTCGCGCTTCTGAAGACCGTTCCCGAGTACAGGGAGGCGCTCAAGCGCCACTACGGGCCGAAGATAATGGCTGGCGACGTGAATACGCGCGCGGGCAAGATATTCGTCGACATGATCGGCGGAGAGGGAACATCGCCCCGGATATACGAGAAACTGGCGGCGGCCGGAATAGGAACGATCATCACGACATGCATGTCGGAAGAACATAGAAAAGAGGCGGCTGAAAACCATATATCCGTTATCGCCGCGGGCAGCATCGCTTCGGATTCGCTCGGGCTCAATCTTATCCTCGATAAGATACTCGACCAGGCGGAAATCGAAGTAGTCGAATGCTCCGGATTCAGAAGGTTTTCACACAAATAAAATGCAGGCATATAAAGTATCACTTGAATTCGACCGTGTGCTCGAAGCTATCGCCGTTTACGCGAAGACCGAGCCCGGCAGGAAAATGTTACTCAATATATCCGATTGCGCCGGCGAAGACGAAATCGCCAGGCGCTTCGCGCTCGTAAACGACATCAGGTTTCTGGCGAGCTACGATTCGAGGATATATTTCGATAATCTCGAAGACTACCGCGATAACGTCAGAAAACTCAAGATAGAAGGCTATTTCATCGAGCCTGCGCTGCTTTATAAGCTGGCGCAGTCGCTTTCCACCATGACCGAGATCCGAAGCGTCGTATTTAAGCATCAGCAAAAATACCGCGTGCTGTGGGATTTCGTCAAAGGGATACCTTCGTTCAAAAACATCTATTCCGAGGTATTCCGCGCGATAGAGCCGGACGGCGCGGTCCGGGACGAGGCGTCGCCGAAACTCGCCGCCATACGGCGCGAGATATCATCGCTCATGTCGAAGGTGCAGTCGAAGCTCAAGGAACTCATTAACAAGATCAAAGAACGCTCCCAGATGCCGCAGGACTATGTTACGATACGCGAGGGACGATTCGTCATCCCGCTGCCTTCGTCGCTGCAGGACCGTGTCAAGGGCATCATACACGATTATTCACAGTCGCGCTCGACCGTTTTTGTCGAGCCGCTGAGCATAATGGGCGAAAATAACAAGCTGCGCGAACTCAAGGAGAGCGAGGCCGCCGAAATAAGCCGCATAATATCGGCGCTGAACGAACTGATGAGGCCCGAGGTTAACACCATAATTTCTTCGTTCTACGTTTCGTTCCAGCTCGATATGTATTGCGCCGTGGCGGCATTCGCCGCGTCTAAAAACTGCGAGAACGTCAAGGTGTCCATGGAAGGCGAGCTCGAAATAATCAACGGCAGGCATCCGCTGCTGACCGAAGGCGCCGTGCCGCTCAATCTGAAAATAACCAGCGAACAGCATATACTGCTTCTGTCCGGCCCGAACGCCGGCGGAAAGACCGTGCTTCTCAAAACCATCGGCCTTTTCTGCCTTATGGTGAAGGCGGGGATCCCCGTGCCGGCCGACCCGTCGAGCGTCATTCCATATATGGACAAGATCTTCGTCGATATCGGCGACTCGCAGAGCATCGCGGCCAATCTTTCCACTTTTTCAGGGCATATCAAATTCCTGGCGTTCATGGTATCGCAGATCAAAAACCCCGAACGGACGCTCGTGCTGCTCGATGAGCTCGGCAGCGGCTCCGCGCCCAATTACAGCTCGGCCATCGCCTGCGCTATTATGTGGCACCTGGCCGAAATGAAGGTACGCTCCATTATCACGACTCACTTCGCCGGCGTCGTCAATTACGCCTACTCGCTGCCGAACGCGATCAACGGCTCGCTCGAATTCGACGTGAAGAACCTCAGGCCGACCTATCGCCTTTTAATGGGCGTGCCCGGCGCCTCATACGCCATACATATCGCTAAAAATTACGGCCTGCAGTCTTTTATTATCAACAAGGCCAAGCAGTTCCTCGACGACAGCGAACTCAAATACGAGCAGCTGATATCAGAACTCATTACTTATTCGGCCGGGCTTAAATCGAATATGCAAAAGATCGAGGGCGAGCTGAAAAATGTCGAAAAAATAGAGGCGTCGCTCACGGAGCGCGAGGCGAAGTTCAATAAGACGCGCGACGAGATCGAAGA